>CAMDED010000052.1 GCA_945893365.1 Candidatus Sulfopaludibacter sp. SbA3
GCCAGATCTACGCAGTCGTTGGTTCTCGTTTTCCAACTCCGCCGGATCCCGCCGCGGAGCTCTGGGTGCTTGCATCTAACCGAGGAGGCGGATTGTCCAGTCCTTTTTCGCCGCAATCCAACTCTCACAGGGTCGCGCCACCCGTCAAAATACCCTGAAAGTCACACCAGACTCAACGACGATTTGCTCACTTAGCAACCCTGAAGCATCCATAAAATTCACTGGGTCGCCGTCCACATACGCATACCGATTCCACCTCCCCGGCTGACTCGCACCGCCGCTGGCCTGATACGGGTCGCTCGTCGTAAACCTACCCAGGCCACCCCCGCAGTCTCTTTGATCGGCATAATCGAGGCCCGTCTGCGACAGGCCTCAAGCCTATTTCATTTTCCGCTGCCAGATAGCCTGTCCGTTTGTGTTGATATAAAGGTAGTCGCCTTCATCTCCATGGGCGGAGCCCACGCCTACTTGATGTAGCGGGAGTTTGACGGCGGCAACTCCTTCTCTTGAAAAATCACCCGCCTTGGCGAATCGCGCTCCGATTCTGACGCGGCCTGTCTTGTCCATGTATCCCCAGTACCGGTCGACTTGCACGGCGGCCAACCCGTTTGAAAAGGTCGATGCTCCGTAGAGCTTCGGCGCGACGACTTCCTTTCCCGTTCGGTCCACGAAGCCCCAGAGATATGTTCTTTGGAAGGGAGCAAGCCCTTCTCTGAAATCTTTCACCTTGTAAAATTGCGGTTTGATTACGGTTGACCCGCTTTTGTCGACAAAACCCCATTTCGTGGTGCCGTCGATGACGTCGGCCACGATCGCGAATCCCTCCGTGAACGGCCGAGTGGCAGCAAATTGCTGCGCGGACGCACCTGCGAGCGCCGACTCGCCCTTACCTGCTTGCTGTTTGCGCGTCGAGCGGGGCTCGCATTCATCCACTCTACGTTAAACGATTCCGCGAGACTTGTCCAGAGAACTCGGTGGGGGTACTGAGTGAACTACCGCAAAAACAAGGGCGTGAACAGTTACGCTACGCAAATACTGATTGTTCTGCCCGTTGACATCGTTTAACACCTAACATACTATCGGCCATAGTATGCCAGTCAACAATACCACTTTGCACCGCCCGCGACTGCTTCCCCGGCGTACCCTACTTCGCCAATCCGCGGCGGGAGTCGGCATCCTCGGACTGCGGGCGCTGATGGCGGCGGAATCCGCCCCAGCCAATCTCCTGGCGCCCAAAGCGCCGCATTTCGCGCCAAAAGCGAAGCGCATCATCTTCCTCCTCATGGGCGGAGGACCATCCAGCATAGACACGTTCGACCCCAAGCCCAGGCTGGAACGTGACAACGGCAAGCCAGTCCCGTTTAGACGGGGGCTGACGTTCGGCGAAACCTCCGTGGGCGGGCTGATGAAGCCCCTGTGGCCGTATAAGCGATACGGCCGAAGCGGACTCCCGGTCAGCGACCTGTTTCCGAGCGTCGGTTCGTGCGCCGACGATTTATGCGTGATCCGATCGATGGTGGGCGACGGGGTCGACCATGGCGCGGCTATGCTGCAGTTGCACACTGGAGTCTTCCAGTTCAAGCGGCCGAGCATGGGTTCCTGGACTCTATACGGACTTGGGTCTGAAAACCAGGATCTGCCCGGATTCATCACGATTAAACCAAGTGGCCATGGGGGCCAGAACAAGTGGAGTTCGAGCTTTCTTCCGGGCGATTATCAGGGCACTCCGATCGGCAACGGCAATATGAAGGTCGAAGAGATCGAGAAGGAGCCAATGCCCTACCTCATCTCAAAGGGCCTGGTTTCGGAGCCTCAGCGCTACGAGCTCGACATGCTCCAGAAGATGAACCGGCGGAATGCCGAATTGAACAATCACGATCCGGAGCTGGAAGCGCGTATCAACGCCTTCGAACTGGCGTTCCGCATGCAGATTAAGGCCCCCGCCGCGTTTGAGGTCGAGAAAGAGTCCAACGAAACCAAGAAACTCTACGGTTTGGACAACGAAGTGACGCGCGACTTCGGTTGGCAGTGCCTTCTGGCGCGCCGCCTCTCAGAGCGAGGCGTACGCTTCGTTCAGTGCTCGCATAGCTATTGGGACCAGCATAGTCAAATTGCGAAGATCCATCCCGAGTTGGCCCTCCAGGTCGATAAGCCGATCGCCGGCCTGTTGAAGGACCTGAAGGCCCGAGGTCTGTTCGAGGATACGCTGGTAATCTGGACCGGGGAGTTCGGGCGCACGCCTTGGGCGCAGAATAGCGACGGCCGGGATCACAATCCTTACGGCTACACCATGTGGATGGCGGGCGCCGGTGTAAAGCCCGGGTTCGTCTACGGCGCGACCGATGAGTTCGGCTACCACGCCGTCGAGAACCGTATGCACATTCACGATATGCACGCGACGGTCCTGCACTTGATGGGACTAGATCACGAGAAGCTCACCTATCGTTATGCGGGCCGCGATTTCCGCCTCACGGACGTTGCCGGAACGGTCGCGACTGGGATCATCGCATGAGATTTTCGTTCGTCTTGTTCTTCGCCGGCCCGTTGTTCGCGCAGCCGGGGGAACAACTGGAAATTTTCGAGAAGAAGGTCAGGCCAATTCTTGCAAACAATTGCTACGCATGCCACGGGCAGAAGGTGCAGATGGCCGGGCTGGACTTCTCTTCAACAGAAGGATTGGCGAAAGTGGTGTCGCCAGGCGATCCCGGGGAAAGCAAGCTATACAAGGCTGTGGTCTACGCGGATAAAATCAAGATGCCGCCAGCGGGGAGACTGCCGGATCGGGACATAGCCGATTTGAAAGCATGGATCGAGTCGGGCGCGGCGTCTCCAAAGAACACGACGGCGGTGGTGGTTTCCGCCAATCCGATGACAGCCCGGCTTGCCGAAGGCAAGAAATACTGGGCTTTTCAACCCGTACAAAGCTATGCGCCGCCCAAGGTCAAAAACGAGCATTGGGTGACGAGCCCCATTGACCGATTCATCCTCGCAAAGTTGGAAGAAAAAGCAATTCGGCCACCCGCGGCAGCCGCGAAGTTGACGCTGCTGCGGCGCGCGACATTTGATCTCACGGGCCTCCCACCCGGCTTGAAGGAGATCGAAGAGTTCCTGGCGGATGGCTCCAAAGATGCCTTCGCGAAGGTAGTGGACCGCCTGCTTGCCTCCCCGCAATATGGGGAGCGTTGGGGCCGTCACTGGCTGGATGTCGCCCGCTTTGCCGACTCGACCGGGATGGACGAGGACCACGTTTTTCCGAATGCGTGGCGCTATCGCGACTACGTTGTGAAGGCGTTTAACGAAGACCTGCCTTTCGATCGATTTCTGACGGAACAAATCGCCGGCGATCTGCTACCGCCCGACTCGCCAGGCGGGATCAACCAGCGCGGAGTTGTGGCCACCGGATTCCTCGCGCTAGGCCCCAGGCCACTGGCGCAACAGGATCGCGTGCAGGCTATCTATGACGTCGTTGACGAAGAGATCGACACAACCACTAAGACATTCATGGGTCTGACGGTCGCCTGCGCGCGCTGTCACGATCACAAGTTCGATCCAATCCTCACGAAGGATTACTATTCGCTGGCCGGCATCTTCGCCAGCACGGTGATCTATCGCAACTTAGGCAAACCGGGAGCCGTGTCGTTTCTCTATGACGCGCCCCTCGACACGGCAGCCTTTGCGCGCTACCAGGCAAGTCGCTGGAGAATGTACGGCAAACAACTCGAGATGGAGGAGGCGCTAGGCGAGGATTGGGTGCGTGAGTACGCTCTGCTGCGGCCGAAAATGGCCAAAATTCTGGTCGAAGCCTGGAAGGCGGAGCATACCCACGTCGAGGCGCAAGACGCTCAGGTTGCAAAATGGGTGAAGTGGCTCCGCGCGGCCGACGACAAGGCTCGCCAAGGATACCTGGAGCAATGGTTCGGCGCGACTGAGGCAACCATCGAAGAAGTCGCCCGCGAGTATCAGGCGCGCTACATCAAAGCCGCCGTCCAGTTTGATCAGTCGCTCGAATCCTGGCGGAGGAGATACGCCAGCGATGTTTTGCAGGAACGCGATCTGTCGCCGCGTCCGACTGCTTCCGACCCGTTCTTCGCGGCCGCGACCTTTAAAGGTGGTCCGATGGAACTGGCGGATAGTCCGCGCGTGGCTCTGGCTCGCCAGGAATGGGAGGCCATGAAAGAGTCTCTCCCGCCGGAGCCTCCCATGGCAAGCGGCGTACTCGATGGCGTCAGCATCGATCAAAGAGTGTTTCTGCGCGGCAACCATTTCAATCTCGGCGAACCTGCGCCAAAGCAGTTTCCTACGGTGTTGGCTGGAGAGTCGCAACATCCGGTTTCGCGGGGTAGCGGCCGGTTGGAGTTAGCAAAATGGCTCGTTAGCTCGAACCATCCGCTTACCGCTCGCGTATTCGTGAACCGTATGTGGCAATGGCATTTCGGGGAAGGTCTGGTGCGAACGCCGAACAACTGGGGAAAGATGGGCGAAAAGCCCACCAACCCCGAGCTTCTGGACTTTTTGGCTAAGACTTTTGTCGATAGCGGCTGGTCCATTAAGGCCATGCACAGAACGATCATGCTGTCGAGCGTTTATCAGATGAGTAGCCATGCTAGTCCGGAGGCCCGCGACGCTGACCCGCCCAATTTTCTGTGGTCGCGCTTCAACCGCATGCGGATGTCGGTTGAACAGATTCGCGACGGAATTCTCGCCCTCAGCGGCAATCTGGACCTGACCGTGGGCGGATCGCTTCTACCCACGGACCCTCAAGTGAAGGGTCGGCGTCAGCAGCTGGATCTCGACGATTTGAAACGGCGCACTATGTACATTCCCGTGCGGCGCGGGAACATTCCGGTCCTGCTCACGACTTTCGATTACGGCGACGCGACCACGGCCAGCGAGGGGCGGTCACGTACGAATGTGGCTCCGCAGGCCCTGTTCATGATAAACAGTCGCTTCGTTGTGGAGCGATCGAAGGAATTCGCAAAGCGGCTGCTCGACGACGCGGCCTTGTCCGACACACAGCGGATAGAGCGCGCGTATCTGCTGGCACTAACGCGACGGCCGGAGCCAGACGAGGTAGACTCCGCGCTCACTTACATCGGCAATCTCGAGAAGCAGCTCGGCAAATCCGACGCGCATCGCACCGCGTGGCAGAGTCTCTGCCAGGTCCTGATAGCTACGAACGAGTTTCTCTATTTGAACTGATCCGAGAAATGACGCGGCGGGAAGCGGCTCTGGTGCAAAATCGGTGGTGTCGGCGAAGATGGTGAAGTGTCCCGATTCGTTCCAGTTGATGAATTGTTCGCCGGCCGGCATTTCGATGCGGAGATTGTGGTGTTGTGCGTTCGGTGGTACCTGAGTTTCAAACTGAGCTACTGGGATTTGGTCAGCATGATGAGCGAGCCCGGCATTAGGCTGGCGCACACCACGATTCTGCTTAAGGTGCGCGGCGAATGGGTCTACCTGTAGCGAGCCGTCGATAAGACGGGCAAGACTGTCGATTTCTTCTTGAGCCGGCAAGAGATGTCAACGCGGCCACAGCGTTTCTGCACGAAGGCAATGAAAGGGCAGCGGGTTCCAACCAAGGTGACGCGGGATAACTGCTCGGCATCGAAGGTCGGCCCAAAGTCGTGCCAGTCCGCCTACTGGACGATGGCGAGAGCCTGATCCTGCGCTTTCGCCGCAATCTTGCGGTTGGAAGGCCGCCCCCGCAGTTCATCCGCTTCAGCAACGTCCGCACCCACCGGTCACTGATGCTCACCTTCTCCGCTACGTCCCGTTGGCTGATTCTTGCCTCCTTGGCTCGTTTCAGCCATTCCAATAAGTCTCGTTCCTCTGGGCTCATCCCGATTCGTTCCATCCCTCAACCTCGCGGCTGTTAAGAGGAACTTTCTACTCGGCTCAATCAGGAACTTTTCACTTGGCCCCAACACAGGAAACCGGACCCATTTGACAAGCCCTTCCAATCGGTGATACATCTCATTTGCACGATAATCCGACCCAGGGAGGAACCACGTATGTCACCGACTCGTTCCCGACTACTGCTAGCCGCGCTTTTCTTTGCCGGCAGCAACCTCTACCCACAGACGCAACGAGGCCAAATCGTCGGCTTGGTAACAGACCCTTCCGGCTCCGTAGTGGCCGAAGCATCAGTCGAACTGACGAGTCCGACGACAGGAGCGAAATTCCAAACGACGACCAGTCAGAATGGATCCTACACCCTTCCACTCCTCAACTACGGCAAGTACGATCTGCGAGTCTCGGCTGCCGGGTTTGCTCCGACTACGATCAGTGGAGTGGAGGTCGCGACGGCGACCACAACGACCGCCAACGTGACCCTGAGCCTAAAGACCGTTGCTGAAGAGGTGAGCGTGAAGGCCAGCGCCGTCGTGATCGAGTCCACCACATCGGTGATCGGCGCCGCCATTGATGAAGATTTGAAACGCGAGCTTCCGGTACCCGTCTCCGGCGGAAAGCGCAGCGCTTTTCAATACATCTATACTGCGCCAACCGTAAATTCGACCGGACAATTGACAATTGCCGGGGGCCGCACCAACTCGCACGAACTGCTGATCGACGGACAGACGGCGGACGTGCAGTCGAGCGAGATCGGAAGCTCCGGCTCCCTGCCGTCCGTAGAGGCGATCGGCGAGTTCAAGATGGTGCTGAACTCAATGCCCGCGGAATATGGCCGGTCTTCCGGCGGCCTCACGAGTTTCGCGACGAAATCGGGCGCGAATCAGTACCACGGAGTCGGCTATTGGTATCTCCGGAACGAGAAGCTGGATGCCCGGCCGTGGCAGGGAGCCAGGCGGAATGTACGCAAGCAGAACGAGTACGGAGTGGCAGGCGGCGGTCCTGTGAAGATTCCCGGTCTCTACAACGGCGAAAACAAGACGTTCTTCTGGGCTAACTACACCGGTTACAAAGACCGCCAGGCAGCCGCTTCCGGCGTGCTGTCCCTACCCACCCAGGCGATGCGCGCAGGAGATTTCTCCGCGGCGGACCTGCCCCAGATTTTCGATCGCCTGGACCGGTTCACCGATCCACAAGGCAACGTGCGTTTCCAGCAGTTTCCGGGTAATCGCGTTCCGGCCAGCCGGCTTAGCAAAGTATCGACCTTTTTCTTCGACGCCTTGCCGGCAACAAACCGTCCCGGTTCTGTTAACAACTTCGTAGGCAGCTCACGAGGCATTACAAACAATCACGATTTCTCGATTAAGGCCGATCACAATTTTACGTCTAACGACCGACTGGCGGGTTTTTACCAGTACTCCAAGGCTGGTTTGTTCGGCGGGAGCATCCTGGGGGATGCATTCGGCGCCACAAGCAAGAACCTCAATCACCGGGTCCGTCTCGACTGGAACCACATTTACAAGCCGAATCTGATCCAACAGGTGATTTTGGGCGTCACACGGAACCCACTCAGCTCGGCGAACAATAACTACGGCGAGGAGTTCGGCCGCAAAGCCGGAATCACGGGAACGCTGGACCCGAACTGCCCGGAAACCTGGATCGATTATCCTTCGGGGTTCGTCATCTGCGCGTCCCAGCCGGGGCCGTTGAACGCCACCGCGAACACGGTCACAACGGCGAATTATTCGTTGCTGTGGTTGAAGGGAGGCCACAGCATGAAATACGGGGCACAGATGATCCGCTACAACCAGAATCGGAAGCCTTTCGGTGGTCCGTTCCAGGCTTCCGCGGCAGGTACCTTTACGTTCGGCAATCCGCTCGGCGGATCTCGCGCGGCCACCTCCGACACCAACAACACAGGGGGGAACCCATGGGCGGACTTTTACCTTGGCTGGCCGCAGGGCGCCATTGTGGGTGCGCCCCAAATCGTCGGAAACCGCGAAACCTATCTGGCGTTCTTTGTACAGGACGACTGGAAAGTGAGTTCCAAGCTCACTTTTAACCTCGGTTTGCGCTGGGACCTCAATATCCCCTATTCCGAAGTGCAGGGCCGCATCACCGGCTTCGATCCAGGTCTGGCGAATCCCGGAGCAACCGGCCGGCTAGGGGCGCTTACTTTTTACGGGGAGGGAGCGGGCAGGAACGGCTCGAACCAGCCGGGCGACACGCGGTGGCGCAATGTTGCCCCACGCATCGGCCTCGCTTATCAGCTTAATCAGAAGACGGTCTTTCGCGGATTTGCCGGCCTCGTTTACCAGGGAATCCAAAATGCAAACGCAAATTTCGCGGACCGGACCGGTTTCTTTACGCAGGCAGCGATCCCACCGCGGGTCGACCCGTTCAGTGTCTACCACGTTTGGGATAACCGCTTCCCGACGGAAATTCTAGGCCTCGATAAGTTCCCCAACACCGATCCGACGCTTAAGAATAACCAGGCTGTCACCTATCAGCGGGCCAGTGGGCTCGGCGATCCACCGGAACTCTACATGGCTAGCGCCGGATTCCAGCGCGAGCTTGGGTTCGGACTACTGCTCGACACAACCTGGTTGTACAATGGCATGCGGCACGCGCACGATCATCTGCCGCTGAACCAGTTGGCTCCGCAATTTCGAGGGCTTGGCACGCTCTTGAACCGGCCCCTGAACTCTCCCGAAGTGCAGGCCGCCGGCTTCCGCAAGCCGTTCCCTCAGTTTGACGACCAGTTGCCGCTGTTCCGCGCCTTGCTGCCGTTTCCGCAGTATTCGGGCGTCACCGAAGACTCGTCGAACCACACGACCAGCACCTATCACGCAGCGGTCTTCAAGGTTCAGAAGCGCTTCTCGGCCGGCTTGACGTTCCTCGGCAGCTATACGATCTCCAAGTACATATCCGATACGACTTGGGCCCCGGGGGCCTTCGGCAGTTCACCTCGGGACGCGTACAATCGGCGGCTCGAAAAGGCCGTACAGCGGTTCGACATACCGCAGCGCGTGGTGCTGGCTTATTCTTATGATCTACCGGTGGGAAAAGGCAAGAAGTTCGTCTCGGGAGCGCATCCAGTAGTAGATGCCGTAGTCGGGGGATGGACGCTGTCCGGATTCAACAACTACCAGAGTGGAACACCAGTGGGACTCGGTGGCAGTCTCTCGATCGGTATCCCCACGGTAGGCACCCGCGCCGATGTCAATACCGCGGTTCCGTTGCGCAGCGATATCGCCTGTTCCTCGTTGGAGTTCGGAAACCCGCAGCGGAATTACTTGTTTAATGCGGGCAACCCTCAGCAGGCGACCCGAACCGGGCGGCCTTTGGCTTTCCTTCCGCAGGGAGATTTCCAGACTGGAAACGCGCCAAACGTACATCCCTCCGCCCGACAATGCGGGGTACTAATGGAGAATTTATCCGTCACCAAAGGCTTCCGCGTCAAAGAGCGGGTACAAGTGCGATTCGGCGCGGAGATGTTTAACCTCTTCAATCGGCACACTTGGCAGTACGGCTTGCAGGGCGGCAACATTGCGGGATCCGATTTCGGAGAGATTACACCGTATCAGCCGAACGGGCCGCGCCAGATACAAATGAAACTACGACTAGAGTGGTAGCGGCAGGCGGGCGCTATTGTTGCGCCTGTTCCTCGCGAAGGCGGCGTCCGCGAGCGCGTTCGTCCGCCTCGGTCTTCTGGAATATTTCGTTTTCTCGATCGGCCAAGTCGGTCTTCCCGAGTCTTCGGTATAGGCGCGCGAGCACGTAGTGAATCCGGTTCAGACCCGGATCGTCCTGAAGGGCGCGCTGGTATTCCGCGACCGCCCTGTCGATTTCGCCCTTCAGCTCATAGCAGCGGGCGAGGTCGGACCGCGCTTCGGCATGTCCGGCATCCGCGGCCAGTACCGCTTCCAGGTGAGGCATTGCCTGATCCGGCTGGCGTAATTGCGTGTAAATACGGCCGAGAATACCTCTGGCTTCGGCGGAATGGGGATTCAGCTCCAGTTCGCCGTTCGCAGCATCAATAGCTTCTGTATACTTCGAATTGCTTAACAGGTACTCCGCCATAGCGGTGCGCATGCCCAACTGATTCGGCCCGGCCGCGATGGCAGCCTGAAATTCCTCAAGAGCTTCTTTCTTGCCCTGCCCCTGGTACATGCGCGCCTTGACGAAATGCGCGCGGCTGGATTCGGGATACTCCTCGAGCAATCGTTGAAAGTACGTAAGCGAAAGCTCATGAAACACCTGCCATCGCAGCGTCTGGGCAGCCGGATAAGTCAGCGTCGAGAAGGTTCGCCGCGTAACGATTCGCTCGGCGGCGGCATAGTCGTCTTTCCAGAAATGCGCCATCGCGGTGAGGTAGTCTCCTGTCCATCCGCTCACCGACGGAAGAATGAGTCTCAGCGAGTCGATCCCTTCCTGCCAGCGGCCCCGCGCCAGGTGATCCAGTGCAGTCCTCTCCCTGGCCGTTCGGAATCGCTTCCGCAGTTCCATATTGACGGAGGATGGCATCAACGCAAGCGGGGGAAGGCTCTTCTCGACAGGGGGAAGGGCACGCAAGGCGGCCGCATAGTCGATCTTGAGGCCAACCTCGGCGGCATCCTTCCGGGGGACGCTTCGCGGATCGAGCTTCGCCTCGCTGTCCAAGGGCATCAATTGCCGGTATCGCGCAAGCGCCAGTTGGCCGGGCTCATCCAGCCCCAGAATGAAAAACACGCGCGCAAGGCGGTAGAACACAGATGCATTCTCAGGATCCTTCCGCGCAGCAAGAAGGTAATGACGGGCCGCAGGCTGATAGAACTCCTGCCCATCGAGAATCTTCGCCGTGATGAACTGATCGTATTCGGAGCCTGGATTCTTCCCGGCGATGCCGCGCGCGACCTGCTCCGATAGTTTGAGGTAGGTGTCTCCCAAGAGGTACAGGTAGTCCGCCTTGACTTCCGCCAGATCGAGAGCCCGCTTGAAGTACGGCAGCGCCATTTCATACTTTCTCAGCGCGATGTGCGCGAGCCCGAGGTACATGGAGCTTTCGACGGATGTTTTGTGCTTGTACACCGCTTCCAGGTGCGGCAGCGCTTTAACGGGTTGCTCCAGGAAAAGATAACTGCTTCCGAGAAACAGGCGCGCTCCTTCCATCGCCGGGTTCAGCTTCAGCCCGTCCACGAAAGCGGCGGCCGCTTCCGGATACCTGTGCTGCAAGTAATAAACGAGGCCGATGTTCTGATAGACCTCGGGGATGGCCCGCGGGTATTTCTGAAGGATCGTTTTGTATTCCCGCTCAGCGGTGGAAAAGTCCGATTGTGCTTCAGCCCGCTTGGCTGCAAGAAAGTGAATTTCGATGAAAGCGGCCGCCTGATCGTCGAGCTGCTGGGCGGCCGCGGCGGAAACGAGCATGAGTAAGAGAAGGCTACGAGGCATTGATTCCCTTCGAAGCGTTGATCCCCTTCGAATCATCGATTCCCTTATCGAACGATCCTAATCCAGTGGTCCGCGAAACTGGAGTGAGCCATCACGCGTTCGCGCGGCATGTGGCAACTCGCGCACTTGTCGCGGGACACCGCGCAGACCGCCGCCTTGCGGCGCGATTCCTTGGCGTGACAGCTCAGACAGGTCCGGTCCGACTGAGCCGCGGCCTGCACAGCGTCCTCGTGAGGATTGTGACAGGTGGTGCATTTCAGCTTCCCGTCCGATTCGTTGAAGCAGCGGCTGAGCACCAATCGGGAGGATGCAAACCGCACGGTATTTGGATTCGTCTCGATGGCGCGAATCCCCGCCAGATCGCTGTCCTCGGGCGGCTTGCCGTGACAGGCGCCGCACATCTGCGCCTGCGCGAAGCCTTCGAGGCGCCCTGGCTGGGAGATTTTCCTGTCACTGGGCGGCGGGCGCGCAATGGTCTGAATGTGCTCGCGGCCAGGACCATGGCAGCGCTCGCAGTGAATTCCAGTCTCCGCGCCAGGCTGCAGGGGGACCTGGGGAGCATCGCCGGTCGTGTGGCATTCGAAACACTTTCGCAGATCGTCGCCGGTGAGTTCACGTCCCACAGATTCGAGAACGTTCGACGGCATGTGCCTGGTGGCTCCCGTTGTCAGGTCGAAGTCGCCGAGAGAACGGTACCAGGTGAGGCGGCCTTCCACATACTTGCCGTCCTCCCGGAGGCCGGTCATCGTAATCGCTTTCACGCCGCTGCCGAAAGACCACTGCAGGCGCAAGCGCCGAATCTCCGAGCCTTGTTGAGCGGTCAAGTCGACACCAGCCGCCGCTCTTTCAAGGTGCAGAGTAGCGCCGCCGGCCTTATCCTGAAACGTGAAAGGCAATCGCGACATCACTTCCGGCACCGCCTCCACGCCCCGTAACGATCGCGCATGGTGACTGTTCTGCTGCTTACGGAAGATCTCCGAGTGGCACGCCGCGCACGTCTTTGCCCCAGCATAGGGAGACTGACCACCTGCCTGCGAGCCGGGCAGCAACGAGACCGCGGCAATCAGCGGTAGACAGTGCCGGTTCACGGTTTGCGAAGCCCTATTCCTTCCTCGATCGTCACAAACTGATTGGCCGTAAGGCCGCTGACTACGTCCACCGACGCCTTAAACGGCCAGCGAACCTCAATCTTTTCGATGGTCTTTGCGGAGCCTAGTCCGAAGTGGAGTCGCAGGTCGCTATGCGACATGAAACTCGAACCGGAGCGTACCTCCTGTACCTGCCTGACTCCACCGGCCGTCACGGTTACCTGTGCGCCGATCGCGCTGCGGTTCGATTTGCGGCCCACGAGGCGCACCGACAGGAACGCTTCTTGGTTGCCACCTTCGTTTCGGAGCAGGCTTGGCCGCTCGTTCATATTGTTGATGAAAACGTCGACGTCGCCATCGTTATCGAAATCCCCGGTAGCTAAGCCGCGGCTCGAATGCAGCGCGGTGACGCCGGGTCCCGACGATGCAGTCACATCCGCAATCTTGCCGCTACCCAGATTGCGGTAGAGAAGGCGTCGCTGCCGGTACACCGAGCCTGTCATGATCCGTTCGATTTCCACGTAGATATGGCCGTTCGCCATGACGATGTCGGGACGGCCGTCGTTATCGTAATCCAGAAACTCGACGCCCCACCCCATGTACTTCATGTTCGCACCCATACCCGACGGATGAATGCGATCCTCGAATGTTTCGTCTCCGTTGTTACGGTAAAGGTTGGCGGTATCGTCTATGAAATTCGTCTTAACGAGGTCCGGAAGGCCGTCTCCGTCAAAGTCTCTTGCGGCGGAGCCCATTCCAGCCTGTTCCCGTCCATCTTCACTGTAGGCCACTCCGGCGGGGACTCCGATGTCCGAGAAGGTACCATTGCGATTGTTCCGAAACAGGATGCTGGCTTGAGAATCCACGGCGACGTAAATGTCGGGATAGCCGTCCCGATTGCAGTCGACGGTGGTCACTGAGAGCGAGTATCGATCGTTGACTTTGGCTACGCCGGAAGGTCCCGATACGTTACCGAACTTGCCGCCGCCCTCGTTATGAAAAAGTTGGTTGGTTCCGCCTGGAAGTCCTTTCGGTCCGCACATGACCGGCAGTCCCTTCCAGCGGCACGTCGGAGCCTCGCCGGGCAGCGGAACCTTCTCCTTATCGAAGACGATGTAGTTAGCAATGAACAGATCGAGGCGGCCGTCCAAATCATAGTCGAGAAACGCGCAACCCGTGGACCATTGTTTGCCTTGTTTCAACCCGGCCGCGGCGGAAACATTACTGAAGCCGGCGCCGGCATTGTTCCGGTAAAGCCGATTCTCGCCGTAGTAGGTGACAAACAGGTCCTCAAAGCCGTCATTGTCGTAGTCGCCGGCGCAGACGCCTTGTCCCCACCCCGGCGTCGCCAAGCCGGTTTCCACGGTGACTTTGTGGAAGGTTCCGTCGCCCGCATTGCGGTACAGATTATTGGTTGGCTCCTGACCTTTCGGGAAGCCATCGAGCCGGCTCCCGGTCACGAAGAACGCATCGAGGAGTCCGTCGCGATCATAGTCCAGCAGGGCTACGCCGCCGCCCAGCGTCTCAATGATGTATCGGGAAAATTCCGCACTGCCGCAATAGAATACGTCGTTCAGGCCCACTTCGGCGGCAACATCGACAAACTGGACTGCCTGGTTCCCGGCGCGCGCGAGCAGAACAAGAAGGGCGATGGCCCCAGCCACTCGCACCTGTTGCAGGCCTGTCATATCGTTGCCCGATATTGTACCGAACGGGACGACGGCGATTCTGTTACATTGACCCAGTTGGTCCCATGTGCCCCGTTGCCCCTGCTTAAGGATGGCTCTGGTGCAAACTATGAGTTGTGCAATTCCGCCGCTTTGCTGTATCGATAAATCAGGATACAGATCAGGCGGCCAACGCGGCTCGCCAAATCTCCCGCACCGTCGCCCGGCAATTCGATTGATTCCTTGAGTCTGCTTCCCCACCCGCTGCGCAAACCGATGGATGAGGTATTCCGCCAGAAGAGGAATGTCTTCGCGCCGCTCCGGAAGCGAAGGGGTTTCAGTCGGGAAGACGTTCAGACGATAGTAGAGGTCCGCCCTAAATGCATTGCGAGCAACCTCCGCCTGAAGGTCACGGTGGGTGGCGGCGCGCAACGACGGACCTGGCGACGTTGGATTTCCGCGTGAGAGAGCGGCATACAGACTTGATTCTTTACGTGGTAGACACACGTCAGGCGCTGCACTTTGAGCAAGTCTTCAGGGCGGCAAACTAGTCGGTTTGGACGGCGGTGCGTCGCTCGAACACGTCAAGTTCGGAACAATGAACGGGGCCGACGGCAAACCCTTCAAAACTCGGGCGGGGGGGTGCATGCTCTCGATGGCCTCATATCTGCCGCCCGTCAACAGGCTACGGCTCATTTGGCCTCGGCCGATTTCGCGCTGAACCTCACAGGCGAGGAACGAGCTACGGCTGCATCGCAGATCGCGCGATCGGAGCAGTCAAATTCGCTGATCTACAGCACGAACGGTTTAAAGTGGACCCCAAAGTCAAGACCATTTTTTGGCTTGTTTAAGTTATGCTCGACGGGCCTTCCAACCATGACCAAACCATCCGGCGCGCGGGCGACCGAAGGGTGCCGAGCGGCCTGCCATTTCCTTTGAGGCGGATTTCCTGGACTGCTCGTATGGGTTCCGACCGGGGCGATCAGTGCAGGGGTCCCCCCTGGGGAGCGTTAGAGGAAATACGCGGTTCACTTGCAGGCCGGGTATCAAGTCGTGTACGACGCGGACCTGAAGGGCTATTTCGATTCGATTCCGCACTCTCAGCTTCTGGCGTGCGTACGCATGCGGGTCATAGACCGGTGGGTCTTGAAGTTGATCCGGATGTGGTTGGAGGCGCTGGTTGTGGAACGGAGTGAGGGGCAGGGTGGAGGCAGTAAATGGAGCCGGCCGAAGAAGGGAACGCCGCAGGGTGGGGTAGCCTCGCCACGGCTGGCAAACCTGTATTTGCACTGGTTCGACGCCCTGTTTTACGGTACGCAGGGGCCGGGGCAAAGGGCTGATGTCAAGCTGGTGCGTTACGCCGATGATTTTGTGGCGCTGGCGAAACAGATGGGATCGGAAACCATTGAGTTCATCGAGTCGCGGCTGGAAGGTAAGTTCCAGTTGGAGATCAATCGGGAAAAGACGCGGGTAGTGTACCTGCGGGAAGAAGGAGCAAGTCTGGACTTTCTGGGCTACACGTTTCGGTGCGACCGCGATCTGAAAGGACGCGACCGAAAATACCTGAATGTGATTCCGTCGAGGAAGGCTGACCGGCGGAAGCGGGAAAAGCTGCGCGAAATGACGAACCGTCGCAAGGCGAGGGATGGCTACAGCACTTGGCGCGGTTGGGGCTGGTCCGTCTATCGGGAAATGCGAAAGCCTGAGGCGAGAGCTCCCCGGAGAGCCGGACGTGGGAAATCTGCATCTCCGGTTCGACGAGGGGGGAGTGGGTCGCGCTACTCGCGTTGCCGTCTCTCCTACTCTACCCCCGGGGATTGTAAGACGTATGGGCAGTTTTAAAACACTCTCAAGTCAAGAAAGGAGGCCCGGCCCGGCGGCGGATCGCTTCGCTCCCATCTTCAGGCCCATTGTTCGATTGGAATATACTTACCGCCGACATCCGCTCTTCTCAATTGTCGTAGGGACGTCCCGCAGCCGTCAGAAGATCGACCTTCTCCAATAATTCCCGCCGGTTGATCGGTTTGCTCAAATAGTCGTCCATGCCACTTTCCAGGCACTTTTCACGATCACCCTTGAGCGCGTGGGCTGTGAGAGCGAGAATCGGAACACGGGGACCGGCCTTCTCATTTGACCGGATGATGGCCGTGGCTTCGAATCCGTCCATTCCCGGCATCTGCATATCCATGATCACCAGGTCGAAGGGGTGCTTTTCATAAGCGTCCACCGCCTCGCTGCCATTCGAAGCGACCACTACCGAGTAGCCTTGCTTTTCCAGCAGACCGACGGCAACTCGCTGATTCACCACGTTGTCCTCGGCCAGCAGGATGCGCAGTCTTCGAACCTGCGCCACGGCGGCGATGTCGTCCTCGGCCGCATGACGCACCTCGATCCGTTTCCTGTTTCCTGTCGCCGACATCACCGCATTCCAAAGCGCGGCCTGCGAAACCGGTTTGGTGACAAAGTGCTCGATGCCCGACTCCTCGCACCGGCCGACGTCGCCGTTCGGATCGAGCGTACCGAGCATCATGATCGTGACGGCCTCAATGCCGGCAGTGGCTTTGATCCGGTCCGCCATAGCGAATCCCTCGCCCTTCTTTCCAGCGTCGAGCAGCACCACCCGAATCGGATCTCCCTCTTTCATGCGCCGCATCAGCAATTCGAGACCTTCCTCTCCCCTTCCCACGGCCATTGGACGCATCTGCCAGGATGTGAAAACGTCTTCGAGGACGCGCCTTTTCAACGGGCTGTCATCGATCACCAGCACCGGTACGCCCCGCATCGCCGCGTCATCGGCGCGAAAATCCACGCTCGCGCCCTCCGTCACTACGAAGCTGTTGGTGAAGTGGAACGTGGAGCCTTTGCCGGGCCCGCTGTCCACCCAGATCCGTCCGCCCATCATCTCCACCAGCTTCCGGCAGATCGACAGTCCCAACCCCGTGCCACCGTACTTGCGGGTGGTGGAGCCGTCGGCTTGTTCGAAAGGTTCGAAAATGTGCTGTTGCTTGTTGAGCGGTATTCCCACTCCCGTGTCGCGAACGGCGAAATGAAGCTGAACGTTGTTCGCCTCGCTCGACTCGACTCGCACCTCTACCGAGATTTCACCCTTCGCCGTGAATTTGATCGCATTGCCGATCAGGTTGATCAGGATCTGCCGCAGCCGGTGAGGATCGCCGACGACACCCTGCGGGACGCCCGGGCGGCAATAGCAGACCAGTTCCAGACCTTTCTGGTGAGCGCGCAGCGCAAGCAGCTTCATCGTTTCATCGAGCGACGCCCGCAGCTCGAAATCGACCGGATCGAGAACAAACTTGCCGGCTTCGATCTTCGAAAAGTCGAGAATGTCGTTGAGTATCTCGAGCAGCGATTCCGCCGACGCTTTCACCGTCCGCAAATTGTCCAGCTGCACAGGATTCACGCTCGCGTCGAGCGCCAGCTCCGTCATTCCGAGAATCCCGTTCATCGGCGTGCGGATCTCGTGGCTCATGTTCGCCAGAAACTCGCTCTTCAGCCGCGTGGCGTCTTCCGCCTTCCGCTTGGCGCTGCTCAGCTGTGAATTCTGCTCCTGGATCTGCGCCAGCATGTCGTTGAACGCGTCGATCAGAATTCCCACTTCGTCGTTGCCGTGTTTCGCCGCCCGTACGCTGTAGTCCTTGTCGGCCGACACTTGGCGCGCCGTCACCGCCAGCTTCAACACCGGTCCGGATATTATGCGCTGCAGCCTGGTCGACAGGATCACTGCCACCAGGAACGACAGCGCCAGCACCAGCAGCGCGATGGATGCATAACGCGTCATCCGCAGTGAGCTTTTCTGCAGATCGGACCACACGTAGAGAGTGCCGATCCGCTCCCTATCGAGAACGATGTCCTGAAACCGGAAGACGGCTTCGTCCCCAAAATAAGTCCCCGGAGCGCTCGGAGCCGGCGGAAGCCTGGCGCCGCCGTCCCGCGAGTAGCGGGCGAAAACCACTCCGTCCCGGGCGAATATGCATGCCGCGACGATATGCGGCTGGCTGCGTAGCGCCGCCAGAATTTCTTTCGCCCCGCGCTGATCCTGAAAAGCCAGCGCCGCCGTACTGTTGGCGGCGATCACCTCGGAAAGCGAGGCGACCTCGGCCGCGATGTCGTTGCGCGAGGAAATCCGTTCGTTAAGCAGAAACGCTCCGCAGGCGACCAGCAGCGAGACCCCGCTGGTGAGGATCATGATCAGCGATAGCTTGCGCTTGATGGAGAGATCCTGGAACGTCAGCATCGTTTAGCTCTTCCCTCGCGGGTTCTGTTCCTGAACAATCCGGGCCAGCCTCAGAAGCTTGTAGCTGATCTTGATACGCGCGCGTTCCACCGCGTTGGCGTTAACCTCCAGGCCAACCGTGTCATCCCGAGTCGTCAGATTCACCATGCCGCCCTGCTCGGCGAACCCCTTGACCTCAGCCATCGTCAGCACTCCGTCGATTTTTACTTTTTGCAGGATCTGCGTTATGCGCTTCTTCTCCGAGGCGCTGATGAACAGGATGTGGCACCCTTTCACTTCCACGTCCGTCAGTTCCGTCAGCCGGCGGATTGTCAGCGCCCTTCCGCTTACCGTCTTTCCCCGCAGCGTCTTTTCAAGCGAGCCGCCGAATGGGTCCTGGCCGATAATCCCGATCACGATCGGCGTTCCCGCGGCCATTTTTTCCGCCGGCCATTCGACGAACTTGGCCAGGTTGAACAGGAACATCGCCTTGACCTGATTGCCTAGTCCGCCGTCCGGGGATTCGCCGCTCGCCGTCAGGCTCAGAAAGAACGCCGCCAGGAGAATACGCGTCAACAGCCCCTTTCGGCGACGGTGTGTAACGGCGATCCTCCCGGTCGGATTTAATCTCGAAGCCATGTGGCTGTCTTTAGAACGTCAACTTGAGCCCGAACTGAACCTGCCGTGATGTGGTCGTAGTGCTGGTGATTCGCCCCCAGTTCGGCGCTCTGTCTCCATTCGCATTGGAAAAAGCCACCGTTCCGCTCGGTACAGCGAAATTCGGCCGGTTCCCAATATTGAACACCTCGGTGCGAAACTGCAGATGCGCCCGCTCGCTCAGCGCGAACATCTTCACCGCCGAGAAATCTATTCCCACCAGCCCGGGCCCGATAAGCGTGTTGCGGCCCAGGTTGCCGCGAGTGTTCGCCGCCTGCAACTCAAACGCGCCGATGTCCCAGTAGCGATCCGGACCGCCCAGGATCGGGTCGCCCGTATGACCCGCCTTGAGGTTCGGCCGCTCATTCAGGGAAAACGAAGCCGTGTTCAAATTCCCCGAGCGGTTGAACCCCAGCCGCACCGTGAACGGCGCCCCCGATTGCAGCGTGCTCACGTTGTTCACCTGCCATCCCTTCAGCAGAGCCCCCAAAGGCCCGCGCATCGACCTTCCGAACGGAAGGTCGTAAGTCCAATTGAAAACCAGGTTGTGCTTGACGAAAAACGAGGACAGGCCGCGGTCCCTCTTGCGGTCGTACCAGTCCGAGCTGTATTGAACGCCGTTGTCGAAATCTTGGGAGTTGACGCCGCTCGAATCGTCCACCGAGCGCGCGAACGTGTAGGAGGCCTGCGCGCGCAGCCCGCTCGAAAACCGTTTCACCGCGCTTAGCTGCAGCGAATTGTAGAAGGATTGCGAATCGGTGGCCCGCGACGTGACTCCCGCGAAATTGGGATTCCGGCGTCCCGCCAGCGGTTGGTAAAACTTCACTCCCCCGACCACGGTCTCCGGCGCCATATTCGTCTCTCCTATGCGCAGCAGATGAATGCCGCGCGATCCTGCATAGGCCGCCGAAACATCCCAACTGCCCGGCAGAGAGCGCTGCACGGTGAAATTGAACTGCATAATGTACGGCGATTGCAGATCGTAGTTTACGGTCTGTAACTGCGCCTTTATCGGCGTCAGCGGATCGAAAGTCGCCACGCCGTTGGGAAACGCCGGGTTGGGGAATGATGTCCGCGTGGTGAACGGCGGATTCAAACTGCCGGCGAAAAACAGGTACTTGGCTTGAATCTCGTCGTAGAACACCCCGAAGCCCGCGCGGACCGAGGTCCTGCCGTTGGAAAACGGATCCCACGCCATCCCTACGCGCGGCGCAAAGTTGCGCAGCGAGGAATTCCTGTACCATGGATTTCCCACCGTGATCCGGCTGTCGGTTATATAACGCAGGTTCGACGTCTTTCCGTTAGCCTCCGTCGGCACGGTGACGAATTCGTAGCGCAAGCCCAGATTGACCGTAAAATTGGGCCGGATCCGGACATCGTCCTGCGCGAAAAATCCCCATAGCGACTGGCGGTAGGCGCGGATCGGATCGACCAGGCCCGGCAGCGCCACGTCCATGCTGGAAGGCCTGCCCGTGAGGAAGCTTTCCAGATTGGGGAAATTCATCACGCCGCCCTTCTGGCTCACCGAATTCTGGTTGAACTGGATGCGCTGGCCCATAAAGCCGGTCCTCAGCCCGTGCGCTCCGCGCGTGAGTATCAAAGTGTTGCTCCACTGAAAGTTATTCAGCCGGTCCAGCCGCGGCAGTCGAAAATCGCCGCCCATGGCCGGCAGCAGCCCGAGGATATTGATGAATCCGAATGGCTCGCCGGGCACGAACGAGAGCGCGGCCGGAATCGCCACGGTCCGCTCATTCGCGGCCTCCCCCGTCGAGCGGTTGAATCCCAGCCGGAGGATGTTGAGCAGGGTGGGCGAAAATATGTGCTGCTCTTCGAGCGTCACGTACTGGTTGCGCGATCTCTCCTTGACGAAGGCGATCGGCGGCGAATTGGCGCTCTGCCGGTCCACCGAGCCACTGCTTATCGTGTATCGCCCGAACAGCGTATCGGCGGCGGAAAAATGATGGTCGATGCGGCCCTGAACAAAATGTTCTTCCGTCGGCTGCGATCTGGAAAACAGATCCTCGGCCACCCCGCCGCCGAGCGACCGCCCGTTGGGCAGCGGAAACAGGGCATCGAGATACGCCGGAATCGCCGGGTGAATCTCGATGCGGCGTCCTCCGAGCAGGCCCGTCCGCGCCTCGACGTCGGGGACCGGCGCCACGCCCGTGATCCCCAGCCGTTCCGTCAGCGCTTCATAGGCGAAGAAGAAAAAGGTTCGGTTCCGCCGGATCGGCCCGCCCACGGTGCCGCCGTACTGGTTCCGCTTGAACGCTGGCGTCGGCTGGTCGCCGGGATCGAAGAAGTTCTTCGCGTCCAGCCGGGAATTGCGCAGAAACTCGAATGCCGCGCCGTGAATTGCGTTCTCGCCCGAGCGCGTCACCGCGTGGACCACTCCGCCCGCGGACCGTCCGAATTCCGCGGAAAACGAGTTGGTCAGCACCTGAAATTCCAGCACCGCCTCGACGCCGAGCAGCAGCCCCGCCACCGATCCCGGGGTCTTATCGTACACGCCGTTGATATCCGTTCCGTCGAGCAGGAAAACGTTCTGTTCAGGCCGTGCCCCGTTGATGGAGATTTTAGGCGCCCGTCCTCCGATCACATCCTTCCCCGCGGCCAGCGCCACGGTCACGCCCGGATGCAGCAGCGCAAGCTGCTGGAACGATCTGCCGTTGAGGGGCAGATCGCGGATCTGCTTGTCGTCGGTTAGCCCGCTCAATGCGCCCGATGTCAGGTTGATTCGCGCTACCGTCACCGCTCCGGGAGACCTGCCCGTACTCTTTTCCGCTGAAACGGCAAGATTGATGACGGCATCCTGACCGACCGCCAACTGGATATTTTCCACGATGGTATCGCCGAAATTTGCAAAATCGAGCGCCGAGACCCGAAGGTCGTATTCCCCAGGTGGTAGCAGTGGTACACGGAAACGCCCCGAGTCGTCGGTCGTGATGATCCACTCCCCCCCGGTCTTCATGTTTCTCAAGGACAGCGTTGTTTTCGAAACCGCATCGCCAGCCTCATTCTTCAGCGTTCCCTGAATGCCGGCGCCGGTCGTCTGCGCCACCATGGCGGAAGTGATTGCGTAAACAGCAAGTAACCTGTAGCAGGACAAAGTTGGCTCCCTGACGGCATGAGCAATGCGGGGCGGGTATTCCCGGAACGGTCCACGACAGGCCGGGCTCAACCGTTACCTCCCTATCGGCAGAATCGGGCAAATGCGTTAGGTATGGTAGCCGAAACCGGGTCAAGGTTTCTAATCAGCAACTTGCGATCACGTGCAACAACTTCAAGACTCGTGCTCCAATCCCTCTTCGCTCTCCTGGCAATGCTACGAGTCTTTCTCCCGCAGCCTGCATGAATGAAACCGCCTTGGAGATCTTAGCCCTGCGGCAGCGGATCGCCGTCCTGACCAAGACCTCCGCCCACCTTGACCAAACGTGACGCACTGTAGTCCAGCATAACCTCCGTTAAAATCCGTGTGCTGATCCGCCCCGCTCAAGCAGCACTCTCGCCACGGCTTCGCGGCCCAAGCGGCACGCCCAGCCGCGTACTTATTAGGATCTCGCCGCGAACATCCGTTACCGCTCCATCGTCGAGCAGCGCCCTCGCGACTGCCCCTTCCTCTTCCGTTGCTCGCCCATGGCAGCCACCTCATGCAGCACCGTTCTGCTGAAACCGCCGATCGGGCTCGGGCCGCAGCTCGCGAACGCTAACTAACCGGAAGCAAGCGAGATAGGCGCCGCGATCGAGCTCGGGATTTTCCGCGGAGAGCCACGGAATGTGGTTCCAGAAATCGAGCGATCTCGCCAGAAACCAGAACCAGCGTGGATCGTCGCGCGCCGGTCGATGCGTTCGAGCGCGATCCGTACGACCTCCAGGTCGCCGCCGCTCGCGCCAAAAGGCCAGCAAGTCCACCGCCAAGGTTCTCCCCAGGGGACACCGTTCCCTCCGAAAGCGCTCCGCGATCTTCTTGCGCAATCATCCGCCGCACCAGCCCGGTCTGGCGGTAGATCGCGGCTGTGTCCGTCCCGACGCCGCCGCCGTGGACCCGGAACAATTCGACCATCGCCCATTGCCGGTGGCTAAAGGCCGAGTGTGCCGGCGATCCGCTCGAGTGGTGCAGCCGTTCCGACGCCGCGCCCATCACGGCTGCTTCGATTTTCTGAAATGCTCTTCCGCTTTTTCCGTTTGGCCCAACCGCCGGTAGACGAGACCCAGCTGGTACTGGACCGTCCCGGCCCCGGGCATATATTCCGCGGCTTTCTCGAGGCGTTGGCGCGCCTGTTCGAGATCACCCCTGACCAGAAAGAGTTTGCCCAATTCGAGCATCAGTTGCCCGCTCGCGGGATTCTGCCGCTCCGCCGCCAGGTACTCGCGTTCCGCTTCTTCATAATCGCCATTCTCCTTGTATACGATCCCCAGCAGGAGATGCGCGTCCGGGGCGCCACGCCGAGCCGCGCGCTGAAACGCGGCCGTAGCTTCCTCGGTCTTCCCTTGCTTTCGGTAGAGAAGACCCTCGGCGATCTCGACGCGCGGACTGCCGGGCTCGGCCTCGCGCAGGTTTCGCAGCGCGAGCTTACTGAGCGGGCTTTCCACCACATGGTGGCTCGCGAGCGCGAACAGGAACTGCGTATCCGGATGGTCGGGAAACCTTCTTTGCGCGACAATCGCTTCCGCGAGCGCCTGCGGCGCTTCATCGATTTTGATCAACGAGTCGATCAGGAAGTTCCAGTAGTGAGCGTTCGAGTCGTCAAGCTGGCGGGCGCGGCGAATCTGCTCGATCGCTTCACCGGCGCGGTTGAATCTTCCCAAGGCGAAGGCTGTGACCGCAAAATACTGCGCGGCCTGGCGGGGGTCGGCGGGCGGTGAGATCTTCGAAAGCGTATCGAGCGCTTGCTGAGGCTTGCCCGATTCGTTCTGCGCCATCGCAAGCTCCACCATCAGCCGCTCGCGCTCCGGATACTTCCTTTCAAGCGCCTTGGTGAAATAAGAAATAGCCTGCGCCCACTGCTGCTGGTACAACTTCGCCTGCCCCAGATAAAAGTATCCGAAGGGATTCGCCGGATCGAGCCGAACGACAGTGAGAAAGTGCCGGTTAGAGACATCCCACTGGTTGGCCTGCGCCGCAATCACGCCCAGTATCATGTGCCCGTGGACTGCGCCCGGATCGCGCGCGGCAACCTGGCGGGCGAGGACCGCGGCCCTCTCCAAATCGCCGGCGCGAAACGCCTCATCGGCCCGTTCCAGCAGCGAGGTCCCGGCTTGAAACAAAAGCGCCAACGAGACGAGCAGCGATTTCATGCGGCCATCACCTTGATGGTCTGCCACGAGTTCGACTCATAGCCATCGGCGCGATCGGGTTCCCTCTCCCCGGGCTGTACCCGCCCTTTGACGTCGGTTGCCCGAACCGTCAGCGTGTACTCGCCCGATCGCGGGATCTTCCAGTCGAAAGACCATCGAGCCCACGAATAGGGCAGGGGACTGTCGTCAATCTTCGCCGGCATCCACGACTTTCCGCCGTCGAGGCTCATCTCCACTTTCGAAACCAAATTCTCGCCCGCCCAGGCGACACCCCTCGCAACGAACCGGCGGCTCGAGAGGATCGCGCCGTCCTGCGGTCTGGTAAAGACTGATTTGACCTGAATCCCGGTAACGCGGCCGGCGTCGCGGACTCCCGAGAGCAGCGACTTCACCTTACGGATATAGCCGTCGGCCGGCGCTGCGCCCGATACGGCGTCGATTCCGCGCAGCCACTTCACGGAGTCCATTCCATACCAGCCCGGAACGATGGCGCGCAGGGGGAACCCGTGACTCAGAGGGAGCTTTTCACCGTTCATCGCGTAGACGATGAGCGTATCGGGATGGAGCGCCTTTTCGATGGGGATCGTGCGGCTGAAGCCATCGGCCGCACTCAGCGTCACGAAGCGCGCTTCAGGCGTCGCCGGCAGATTCGATGGGAGAAGAGATGCCAGCGGAACACCCGTCCACTCGGCGTGACTTACAAGCCCGCCGCCAACCGGATTCTCCGCGCATTCGAGCGTAAAAAGGATATTTCTCTTGGGCCTCGCTACGACTTCGTCGAACGACAACTGCTTCCCGGCGACAGACAGCTTCCAGGCGGCCGAAGACAAATCGGCGGGTTGAGGGAAATGCTCGCGAACGAAGAACAACTCGTTCGGTACCGCCGCGTCATCGAGCAGGGAAAGATCAAAGGCGCTGACTTCGGCCTTCCGCGCAGGGAGAACCCGCGCGAAGGCCGAAGCCAGCAGGACTCGGCGTGTCAGCCCCTCACCATATGAGCTTAAGCGCCATTTGAAGTATCCGCGGGTCGCCATCCGTACCCGTAATTTTCCCAACATTCGGATTGGTTAAGCCGGTTACCGGATTCCCCATGTGAGTCGAGTTCGCGATATTGAAGGCTTCAAACCGGTACTCGAGCAGGCCTTGCTCCCGCAGGAACGGCATCCGCCAGCCCTTGACAAGCGAAATGTCCATGTTGGCGAAGCCGGGTCCGAAGAGTGCGTTCCGGCCGAGCGTACCGTAGGTGTTCGGCGCGGGATTGGCGAACCGCGTGATGTCGTAATATCGGGCCAGGCGCTCTCCTTTGGAGCGGCCCGAGTCGAGAACCGGGTAGCCGGAGCCGATCAGATCCGCGCGCGAAGAACCCGCGCCGGCGACCGAATTATTGGACGATCCGATACTAAACGGACGGCCGGACTGAAGCGAAGTGATTGCACTCAAGCGCCAGTTGCCCAGGACCGCGTTCATGGCGCCACCCTTCTGCTGCATCTTCGGCAGATCCCATACGAACGAATTCACGAAGCGGTGAGTGCGCGTCAGCTCCGAGTTGCCGCGCGAGAAGAAGAAGTTGAACGGGTTGTTGATGCCGCGGCTGCCGCCGAAGCCGTTGCGCGAGTGGTAATCCAGGTTCTTCGCCCACGTGTAGTTGCTGCTGACGGTGAAACCGTTGCTGTAGCGCTTGTCCAAAGACAACTGCAGGGAGTGATACGTCTGGTTAAGCCCGTGCATCCAGCGTGAAATCGTGATGAAATCGGTCACCGGGCGGCGGGTGTCGACGGTTGCGCGGTTCTGACTTAGCGAAAGACTGGGGTTGTAGACGGGCGCATTCTCATCGTATTCGCTCTTCAGGTGAGTCGATTTGGTGCCGACGTACCCTACGCGCGCGACCAGATTCTTCGCCACTTCGCGCTCGATGGTCAGGCTCCAGTTCTGCGTATACGGCGTAAGGAACTTCTTGTCGAGCACGATGACTTCGAGCGGCGTGGGAAACGGAACATCCTTGTTGGCGGCGCTCACCGGGAAGATGTTCAGCCTCTCGCGGCCGAGGAATGGATTCGCGAAGAAGCCGTCGGTGAAATTCACGTTATAGCTGAACGGCGTCACGTTGTTGGCGTCGTTCTGGGCGTTGAGGGATGGTCCGTCGTAGAAGATGGCATAGCCGCCGCGGACGCTCATTTTGCCGTTGCGGCGGGGATCCCAGGCGAAACCCACGCGGGGGGCCAGGTTGTTGTAGTCGGGCTCCGTTACCACCTCGCCGAACGTATCGCCCCCACCATATCCCTGCGGCTTTTTGTCGCCGCGATAGAAGAGACCCGGCAGCGCATTCTTGTAGACGGTGGAACGGATGCCGGCCTTGTTGGCGGCAAAGTCAAACGTCTGGTTGCGGTCAAGCTTGTCCGAGAATAGGGTATACGGCTCGTAGCGAATTCCGAAGTTGAGAGTCAGGCCCGGCCGGACGCGCCAGGTGTCGCCGGCATACCATCCGGTTTGAGTTCCGCGGCGCTGCTCGATCTCGCCGCTGTTCTGCGTGAAGAAGGAAAACCTGCCGAGCATGAAATCGGCGCGGTCGAAGCCTTGGTCGTCCCCGAAACCCGTGACATGCCCGTCGAACTCGATTAAACCGGAGCTGTGAAACAGCGTGTTGTTGTTAAACCGCTTGCGGACGATACTCATGCCGAAGACCATCGAGTGATTGCCCTTGGTTTTGTTCCAGTCATGCACCAGTTCGAAGCTGCCGCGGCCAAAGCGGATGGGGTGCAGCGGGCGGTTAAAGTTCACACCGCTGCCGGTCATGTTGATATCGATATGATTCCCGTTCGGATTGAGATTCACTCCCAGAGAGGCGATGGTGAACGGAAAGTCGGTGCGAATATCCGCAAGCTCATGCGCGCCGGTAAATTGCGTATGAACCACGGTGTTGGAATTCATGATCCACGTGTGCCCGACCGTGGCGCTGCGGGACTCGCGAATGCCGTCGTAGCGCGCCGCGTGAATGTTGTCGGGAGCGGAGTGGAAGGGCTGATTGCCATCGCTCTCGAAGATACGAAAAATAAAGTTGTGCTTGTCGCTGTGAACGTAGTCGAGCTTGCCGATACCCTGTGTCCCATTCTCCGGCGCGGAAATGGTGTAACGAACGAAGCCCTCCGCGTCCGGCAGCGGCGAGAGCGACAGCAGCTTGAGCGAGGGCGCCGAAAAGCGGCTGGCCGGAATCATATTGTTGGGGAAACGTTGACCGGGATTATCGGGATCGTAGAGCCGGATCGAGTTGGACGAGAAGTCGCCCCGGCGCTCCGCGGCGGTAAGAGACTGATCGCGGCTGTTGCCGGCCGCCTGGCGGATGGTCAGGCGCTGGTAGCCCGCAAAGCCGAAAAGCTTGTTCTTGATGAACGGGCCGCCGACGACGAATCCGAACTGGTTACGCTTAAGGAGATCCTGCGACTGGGAGAAGTAGTTCGTGGCGTTGAGCTCCGTGTTGCGGACGAACCAGAAGCCATCGCCGTGTAACTGGTTGGTGCCGGACTTGGTCACCACGTTTAGCGCGCCTCCGGAGAGCCCGCCCTGTTCCACGCCCATGTTGCTCGTCTGAGCGCTGAATTCCTGCACGGCGTCGGGAAACGGGAAGTCCAGATTCCCGTTGACCAGATCGTCCATATTCGTGCCGCCGTCGAGAGTGTAGCGCAGGTTGTTATTCCTCGATCCGTTGACGGTGATTTCCTTTTGTCCTTTGGGGCGCCAGGCGCTGCCGCCGACATCGCCGCTATTATTTCCCGCGCCCGAGGCGACACCCGGAGCAAGGAGCACGAGATCGGCTGGATTCCGCCCGTTCAGCGGGAGGTCGACGACGCTTTTCGAGCTTACGGTATGGTTGAGCGTGGCCGCGCGCGTGTCGATCTGGGCGGCGCTTGCCTCGACCGTGACGCTCTCCGTAACGTTGCCTACTTCGAGCGTCGAATCGGCGCGAACGTTTTCGTTGGCCTGCAGAACGATATTCGTCCGCTGGAACTTGCGAAACCCGCTGATTTCAACCGTGAGGTTGTAGTTGCCGACCGGAAGCAGCGAAAACAAATAGGCTCCGCCTTGATCGGACACCGCCGAACGGTTGGCGCCCGTTGCGAGGTTTGTAAGCGTCACCTTCGCCTGCGGAACCGCCGCACCCTGAGTGTCGACAACCGTACCCGATAAGGCTGCCGTGTCGCGAGCCTGGCCGAAAATTGTATTTGGAACCACGCCTAACAGCGTGAAAAGACTTAAACTAAGTGCGACTCGAACTCCCATATTCTAAAAGCTCCCTCAGCAATGTGGCTGTGCGCCAATCATAACCATTCGGAAACTTCCAGTCAAGAAAAAGTTTCAAATGGCCGCCATTCGACTATTTTCTTGCGTAAAGCATAAACAATCCCGCCATGGCGTCGATCTTTTCCTTAGTCGGATTGTCATAAATCGATCTGATCTGAAAAGTTTCTCCCGCGTGGAATGCATAGCCGCCGGAGCTTGTGTAGACTTCCATCGGACTCTCCGGTCCGCCCGTGCGCCGGCCCCTCCAAACGGTCTCGTTCCTCGAAACGTTGAACAGCTCGACCGAAGCGCCGTACGGATGCAGATGAGTGCCCAGGAAGTGGAAGCTTCCCTCGAACGGGAGCGTGAAGGTGATGGCGCGCTCGTCCTTGCCCGGCGGTACGAAGAACAAGTGCGGCGCCTGCACGCTGCGCAAGTTTGCGTAGAGCGGCTTCAGCGGCTTCGTCAAATCCTTCGCCCGAATCACCGTGAGGACCACCTTCATCGCAACCCTCACCGGATCGTCCAGGCGATTGTTGAACATCGGCATCCAGTGCAGCGGGTCGCTCGGCGTGAAGAGAATGCCAAAACCGGCCGGCAGCCGGACTTCCGGCGTAAAGGCGTCCGAATAAATGCCTTTCAACTCATATTCAGGATGCTGGTCGACGTGTTGATCGGCAAGAAAAGTGTGGCAGAGATAATTCTCACGGGGCGTCTTCCCTTGCCGGTCCACAATTGCGGTTTTGTAGCCGATCACCCACACTGGCTCGTCGAATCGGAGATTCTTCATTGCGGCGGGCAGGTGATGGGCAAGCGATCCCGCTTCAAGTTCCATCAGCGGAGTGGAGAACTCCACCTCGCTCGCGGCGCCGTACTCGGAGATGACCGGAGAGTGCCGGAAGTTCGTAAGCGTGTCGGCTGCGAACGCCGCGGGAAATGAAAACGCAATCAGGTAAATCGCGAATCGCAAATCGCGCCGATTATAGTGCCCCTTGGGCGCCGTAGACCATCGAGCCCCGATGCCAAACCGCTCGAACCCGCACGTCCCGGGTCGCGCCACAGCGTTCACTCCTTCCCGATTCGGAAGCAAGCCATCTCCGTCGTGTTGCGCACGAAGAGCCGTCCATCGGCGATCGCCGGATTGTTCCACGTCTTTCCATCGAGCGCGGGAAACTTCGCCACCTCCTGGAACCCGCTTGGAGAGGCCTTCACCAACGCCAGATCGCCCGTCTCGCTCAGAACCACCAGATGATCGCCGGCAAGCAGCAGTTGCCCGTAGCCATAGCGCCCACCCTTCCATTTCAGCTCTCCGGTCGACGCATCCATGCAAGCGAGGATCGCTTCGTCCAAACCGTAAATGTACCCTTCGCGCAGCACGGAGCTGCTGAACTTGTTCTTCATCCGGTTGTTGGACCACAGCGTCTTCGCCGAGAGCTTGCCGCCCGCCTGGACGATTTGAATCAAATCGGCTCCATGCCCGTAGGCCGCCGAAATGAAGACGCGATCCGGCGCTGTCACGATGGGCTGCGCGCTGTTGATGTCGTACTCCGTACGCCACGGGTATTCCCAAAGCAACGCGCCGTTCGCAACGTCCAAGCCCATCGCCCGGAGTGCGCTCACCACCAGGATCTGACGCTTGCCCGCGAGCGTCACCACCACCGGCGAGGTGTAGGCCTGCTTGTCGTCAAGCGCCTTCCACACCGCTTCGCCCGTCAACTTGTCGTACGCCACGACCGATTTGCCGGAAGGCCCTCCGGGCAGCACAATCACCTTGCCGTCCACCACCAGCGGGGCGGCCGCCATGCCCCAGGTGATGTTCTCCGCGCCGTTGTCCGTCAGGATGTTCTTCGACCAGATGCGCTTTCCGGTCTCGCCGTCAAGGCAGCGCAACTCGCCCGCCGCGCCAAGAGCGTAAAGACGGCCCTCGTCCCAGGTTGGCGTCGCCCGGGGCCCGGGACCGCCCATCGACTCGTCGAAAGCCGCGTCCCAGCCGTGCGACCACATCTCGCGGCCGGTCGTCACGTCGTACGCCGCCACGATCTCCCGCTTTCGGCGCTGCTCGATCGTGTACGCCTTTCCCTGGGCAATTACAAACGAGGCGTACCCGCCGCCCACCGGCTGACGCCATAATTGCTTAAGACCTGCCGCCGGCCAGCTCGTGTCGATCGGCTTCTGCGCATAGATCCCCATCAGTTGAGGGCCGCGAAAAGTCGTCCAATACTCGGCCACGGCGGCGGCAGCCGGGGGTCGAACCGGCGCGGCAGAGGCTGTCTGAACAACGGATTCCGCAGGCAACGCCGCCGCGGACCGGTCCGGAGGGACGGCCGCCGCCGCCCGCTGCCGTTCGAGGTTCTCGAAATGCTTCTCCGGTTTGTAGAACGAAAACATGGGCCGCGTTCCGCTGCCCGCCAACTCAACTCGCAACCCGAAGAAGGTCCGCAACGCAATGTATCCGGCGCCCGCCGCAGCCAGGACGCCCGCGCACGCGATTAGCTTCGCCGATCTCGTCATCACCCAATCCTATCAAGACCGGCCGTCTCCGCGTACCGGAAGCAATCCACCGTGTGGTCGTTTACCATTCCGGCTGCCTGCATGAAGGCGTAGCAAATCGTGGGTCCCACGAACTTGAATCCCCGTTCGCGCAGCCCTTTGCTCATGGCGCGCGACTCGGCGGTCTCGGGCGGGATCTCCTTCAGCGACTTCCATTGATTCTGGATCGTCCGCCCGCCGGTGAATTGCCACAAATACCGGTCGAAGCTTCCAAATTCCTTCATGATTTCCAGACAGGCGCGAGCTCCGGCCACGGTCCCCTCCACTTTTGCCCGGTTGCGGATGATGCCGGGATCAAGCAGCAGTTTCTCTACCCTCGCCGCGCGATAACGCGCGATCTTCGCAACGTCGAAGCCGTCGAAAACCTGGCGGTAGCGCGCTCTCTTCCGCAGAACGGTGATCCAACTCAGCCCCGCCTGCGCGCCTTCGAGAGTCAGCAGCTCGAATAGTCCAGTGTTGTTGTGAAGCGGAACGCCCCACTCCAGGTCGTGGTAGGCCACGTAGAGAGGGTCGCTTCCGCACCAGGCGCATCGGGAGGTCATCCAAATATTCTCCCAAATCGTTTAAAGAAAGTCGGCTTCCCGCCGATATGGAAGAAAGGTAGAGAAAGAGAGGTAGAGAGGTGAAACAAGCGAAGTCCGGTACGCCATCGCCGCCTGTGGGATTTCCCGCCCCGGTCGATGCGTGGCTGTTACCCAACGGGCAGAGTCTGGCCGAGTACGCGTTCCACTCCGGATTCCCCGTGTGGTTGACGAAGCTCGAAGTAGCGGCAGTGAAAGAGGAAGAGGCCGATATCGAAGCTCTCGCGGCGCCTGCGCTACGATAGCGGGCATGACCCTCCGCTTCGGCGCCCTTCTCACGCTATCCGCGGCCGCAATCGCCGCCTCTGAACCGGATTCCCACGCCGAGTGCAGAGCGCAAATGCTCAAGCTTGAAGAGCGGCTCCGGGGAGTCGAGACGGCTCTCCGCGTCGTCGAAACGGCTTTGAAGACAAGCGCTTCCGTGGAAGCTCCCCTCGCTTCTGAACCGGCCTCACCCGTTCCCGCCTCGCCGCCGCGCAGGCAATCGTTTGAAATGCCTCCGGAACTCGTCCCGGAAATTGGAAAAATCGGCTCCCAAGTGGGGCTGCTGCTCGCGGGCTCCGCCAATCCGTTTCAACTCAATTCCGGGTCCTTCGCGGGTGGATTCATCGATCTCCCCCTCCTCGAAACTCCGCGCCGAATCCCGGGAAAGCTTTCCTACGAGGTTATGATCGGGATTTCGCAGTCGCGGACCACTTTTCAGACCACGTCGAACGTCGCCCAGGTGGCGAACCTGGCCGTGCTGACCGCGCTCAACCCTTCCGGAGGATTGCAGAACGTGACTGCCGCGGTGTCGGGCACGGGCGCGGCGCCGTTCCCGGTCACGGCTTCCACTCAGACACGTCTTCGCCTCTTGCAGGTAGTGCCCTTTGCTTTCAAGTACACAAGCACCGCCTTCGACCGTTGGAGAATCCGGCCTTACGGAATTCTGGGGTTTGGCGCCTACGTCACGATCCACAACCAGAACCCCGGACGAGGAGCGCCGCCCAACTACGGAATCCGTCCGGATGCGAACCTGCCGCCGGACGTCGCGGCGGCGGTCAAACAGATCTTTGGCGGCCAAGCGCCGTTCGGCGGGCCGCTGGTCGCGGGTCAGATTGCGCAATCGCCTGAGCTTGAGCGCCGCGGACTGCCCGGGGGGCACGGAAACATCGATCTCGGGTTGCACTCGGGAGCGGGGTTTGAGATTCGACTGAACCGGGCTCTCTCGCTCGGCTTCGACACGCGCTACAACCGCATCGCCGGAACCAACGGCCGCTTCCAAACCTACGGAAGCCGGCTCGGGTTCCATTTCTAGTTTTCGGCGGCGGCCAGGAGCGCTTCTTGGCTAGGTCTTCGACCTCAAACCGACCGCCGTAGAGTCGCGGTATTTCGCGGAATTTCGGCAACAGAGCGGCACAAGCGATGGGATCGTATTCATCGACGCGGCGCAAGAGAAAGCGCGGGCCCTTGAGGACGCGGATTTCGGTCCGCCTTTCATCGAAGTATGCAGCCATTCACGCTGCAGTCGCTCCCTTCAGGGACTGCAGTAGACGGGAGGGTGAGATTTTCGGCAGCAGCGGCATGAACGTGGTTGGATAGGATCGCATACGCCGCCAGATCATTGTGACCCAGCAGCACCCCCAATCGCAATGAGGCTACTACAATCCGTGCTATGGGCTCCTGCGCCAAATACATCGGCCCGCAGCGGGCGGAATCGAGATACCGATCCGTCCAAACGAAAGCTACGCCCGCGGACAGTTTGTCCGGAGGAGGATACCTGGCTGTGGAAGGCTGCCGTGAGGATGCCAAGTCATGAAGAGCCACTGCCCATCGGGATAACGGTGAGGAGACGGCGGCGAGATTCTTGCATACCGTAGAGGGCGCTTCGGCTGGGTGGATTCTCAGGCAAAGGAGGCGCCGAGACGAGTCTCGGCGCGGCAGACACAAGTGTCTGCGCCACGTCCCTGAATCGACGCGCTTATCTTAGGGCCTATGAACATCGCGATTCGAGAATCCGGGCGCAGACGTCCGCGCCGTTTGTCTCCAAAGTTTCGACCGGCGCGGGCATCGCGAGCAACTTCCGCAAGTGGGGCGCCCAGTTCCCCGATTCAAAATCGGGCATGGGGATCTGCCTCGCCCTCAGGTACCGCGCGGCTGCCGCTTCCAGAACCGGCTCTTCACGAAAGGCCGTGCGCGGCGGATAAAGAATCGCGCTACCGTTAGCCGCGCATTCGCCGAGCGTCCCGTAGCCGAGCTTTGAAACCACGGCATCGCTCGCGCGGACGAGGTCCGGAAAATGCCCTCCATCGGGCTCGAGAAACTCGAACTCATCCGCGCCCGCATCGCGCGCCCGTTCGAGCGAACCGGCGTCGATGCCGCCGCGCATGGCAAGCAGCACTCGGGGACGCGAACCTCGTTCCACCGGCCGGCCAAGCCTTGCTACCAGGGGTACATCTCGAACTTCCTGGAACGCCTCCAGTCCGCCGGCGTGGCTGAACGGCAGGCGCAGATAGAGTTCCATCTTCGAGTATCCCGCCCGCACCAGCGGCTGCAAGTGAGCGTATTCCGGGCACTCTTCGAAATAGGGTTCGTAGATCCACTCCCAGGAGAAGTTGCCGATGCCGATGCAAGGGACCCCGGCCGCCTCCGCGATGTCGCCCGCAAGGTACGGAATATCCGCGACCGCCAGCGTGATCGCGTTCGAGCGGATGAACGCCGCTTCATCGGCGATTGTCCGTTCCCGCGCCTCGAACACGCGCGCCACGGCTTCGAGCGTAAGCCTGGGGCTGACTCGGAGCGCACTGCCGTCCTCGATTGCGCCCGAGTCGAAGTTCGCGGTTGACCGGACGTGGAGCCGCAACTCCGGGTGTATCGCCGCGAGCGCCCGGCGGATCTCGGCATTCCGGGTCGCATGTCCAAACCCATGCCCGCTTACGTAGAAAACGATTCCGCGGCTCACCCGAAGACTTTCTCGCCGTCGATCCAGGTCTCTTGAACACGGACCTGGCCATCGAAGTCGAACACCACGAAGTCGGCGCGCTCGCCCACGGCGAGGCCTTTCGTTCGCCCTGGAACCTGGCCCACACGCGCGGGGTTGATCGTCGCCATTCGCACTGCGTCCGCCAGCGCGACTTCGCCAAAGCGCACCAGGTTTGCGACGCCGTCGTCCATTCGCAGCGCCGAACCGGCGAGCTTATCCTGCCCCGCGAGCACTACCCGGTTATCGGGCGTCAGGTCCACTTCCTGCTCGCCCAGCCTGTAGCGGCCCGGCGCAGCGCCGGCGGGCGAACTCGCGTCGGTCACCAGCACGGACCGCGCCACGGACTTCGCTCGAATAGCCGATTTCAGAAAACATGCCGGCAGATGGATACCGTCCGCGATGAAACTCGCCGAGAGCCCGTCCTCGGCAAGCTGATCCCAGATGTAGTTCGGATGCCGCCTCAGGATGCCGTGCGCCCCGTTGCCGAGGTGCGTCGAAAGCGTCGCCCCCGCACTCACCGCGGCTTTGATTTCATGCGCCTCCGCGTTCGTGTGGCCGATACTTACGGTTACGCCGTACGCCGTCACCGATTCAATGTAGCGCGTGATCTTCGGCCACTCGGGCGCTACCGTCACGAGGCGGATGTGGCCCCGTGCCGCCTCCTGCCAGCGCAGGAACTCCTCGAGGTCCGGCTTCCTCACGCAGTGCTTCGGATGGGCGCCGCGCGGGCCGTCCTCGGCCGAAATATGCGGGCCTTCCACGTGGAAGCCGTCCATCGCCCGGCCTTCCGCCAACTCGTCCTTTGCGATGGCCAGATTCCGCAACGCTCCCAGCATGTCGTGCGGCGAGCCGGTGATGACGGTAGGGTAGAAGCGCGTCACGCCCGTCGAGTAGATGTAGCGCACGGATCTCGCGATCTCGTCGTGCGGCGTCATGGGCGAGTTGTAGTCAACCCCGGCAAAGCCGTTGACTTGAACGTCGACGAAGCCGGGGCACAGGTACGACTCGGCGGCGGATGCCGGTTGCGACACCTCCGCAATGTTCCGGTCGAAACGGACCTCGACCGCCGATCCAGTAAACACATCCTTGCCGCTTATTGTTTTATGCACAGGTTACTCACACGGGACCGCGATTAACTCTTTGAAATATCGGGAAATGAAATCTGTTGAAAAGCATCTTTTGGGTCTGGATATTCCCTGCGGAACGCGCTAAAACGGATAAGTCCATACGTTGAGGCGCGGCCCGAACGGCAAATCTCGGGGGAGGTGGCTGCATCGGGTCGCGCATCTTCGCTGGACCAACTACGCAGGACCAAGTACACCCCGTCACCAACACCGCCTCGTCATTCGCAAAGAGCATTCCCACCGAAAAGGCCGCACGCCGAGCCGCGTGAACGCGCCGTAGGGCCTCTGACGAGGCCCTTGACAGGCCGGGAGGCCTGTCCTACATGGCGGCATCGATTCTTTCACAGGTTCTAAAGAGGCGCAGCCTAAACCGGAACCGGTTCCGCGGCTCCCACGAACGACAGCCAGCCGTACCGGTCCGCTTTTGCTCCGTTGACGATGGCAAAGAACTCCTTTTGGAGTTTCTCCGCAACCGGTCCGCGTTTTCCGTTTCCGATCTGAATCCGGTCGACCGAGCGGATGGGCGTTATTTCGGCCGCCGTGCCCGAGAAAAAAACCTCGTCGGCGATGTAGAGCATCTCGCGCGGCACAATGGTCTCGACCAGCGCAATGCCGAGATCCTGCGCAAGCTTGATCACACTGTCGCGCGTGATGCCCGGCAGCACGCTTGCGCCGAGCGGCGGCGTATGAATTTTGCCGTCGCGCACCACGAAGATGTTCTCGCCGGAGCCTTCGCTCACATAACCCGCCGTATCGAGCCCAATGCCTTCAGAGTATCCGTTGAGGATCGCTTCCATGCGGATGAGCTGCGAGTTCATGTAATTGGCGCCGGCTTTGGCGAGCGTCGGCAGCGTGTTCGGAGCGAGGCGGTTCCAGCTCGACACGCAGACGTCGACGCCTTCCGCCAGCGCCTCGTCGCCGAGATACTTGCCCCATTCCCAGCAGGCGAGATAGACGTCGACCGGGTTGTTCATCGGGTTCACGCCGATATCTCCGTACGCCCGAAGCGCGATCGGGCGGATGTAGCAGGACGGAAGGCGGTTGACGCGGACGAGCTCCACCATGGCTGCGGCAAGCGTTTCGTTCGTGAACGGCATGTCCATCCGGTAGATTTTGGCCGAATCCGCCATGCGGCGCACATGCTCGTGCAACCGGAAAATCGCGGGGCCTTGGGGCGTCGCGTAGCATCGAATCCCCTCAAAGACAGAACTGCCATAACTGACCACATGCGAAAGGACGTGGATGGTTGCATCCTTCCAGGCAATGAAGCGGCCGTTATACCAGATCTTTTCCGTAGGAGTTAACATGAAATTTATTATAACTTGCCGATAGGAGAGTTCACGAGATGCGACCGTGGATAAGACGGAGAACCCGGCGGAGGCTGGGAGCGTTCGCGCTGGCGCTGGCGGCGGGGAGCGTGGTGTACGCCGCGCGGAAGCCGGGGAGCGAGGTCAAGCCCGGATTCAACCTGTTCTCGAAACAGCAGGACGTGCAACTCGGCAAGGAGGCCGCGGCCGAGGTCAGGCGGCAGACGCACATCGTCGAGAACCGTGAATTGCAGAACTATATCGCGAAGATCGGCCGCAAGCTCTCCTCGCGGCCGGAGGCGGACCCGCAATCGTTCGAGTACGCATTCACGCTGGTGACGGACAAGAGCATCAACGCGTTTGCGCTGCCTGGCGGTCCCGCCTTCGTCCACACGGGCCTTCTCGACGCGGCCGAGAACGAAGGGCAACTCGCTGGAGTGCTGGGGCACGAGATCGCACACGTGGCGATGCGCCATGGCACGAACCAGGTTTCGAAAGCCAACCTGCTGCAGATTCCAGCGGCGCTTGCTTCGGGCGTCCTGGGTGGGGGCGGCGGGCTGGTTGGGCAGCTGGCGAAACTCGGAATCGGGCTTGGCGCGAACTCGATCCTTCTAAAGTACTCGCGCGACGCCGAAAGCGACGCGGACGCGCTGGGCGCGCGCATCATGTCGGGCGCGGGCTACAACCCTATCGAGATGGCCAGGTTCTTCGAGAAGCTTGAAGCCGAAGGTGGACAACGCGGTCCGCAGTTCCTTTCGGACCATCCGAATCCGGGGAACCGCGTCAAAGCAGTGGAAGAGGAGATCAGGTTTTTCCCGCGCAGAACGTACGACCCGGAGAACAGCGCGGAGTTCACGCGGATGAAGGCGTTGGTAGCGAAGCTGCCTGCGGCGCCAACTTCGCGGGCTGCGGGAAATGCCGGTCGGTCCGGTGCCGGCGTCATTGATCCGCCCTCGCGCACGGCGCGGACGTATCGCGCGAGTACCTACCAGATCGCTTATCCGGATAACTGGCAGGCATTCGGTGGAAGCGCCCAGGATTCGGTAACGATCGGGCCCAAACAGGGTATCGTCAGCGACCAGAGCGGACAGGCGCAAGTGGGCTACGGCGCTGTCCTCAACTACTACACCCCGTCGCAGCGGCAGGATCTGGCGGGCTCGACCAACGAACTGATTCGAAACCTGCGCTCGACGAACCCGAACATGGTTATCGCGTCGCAGACCCAGCGCCGCGTGCGCGTCGGCGGCAGCAATGCGCTGGTGACGAACCTGGCGAGTGCATCGCCGTTTGGCGGAAAGGAGACTGATGTACTGGTGACGGTCGCACGCCCGGAGGGGCTTTTCTATATGATACTGGTAGCGCCGGAGCGCGAGTTTGCGGCGCTAAACGGGGTGTTCGACCAGATGCTGCAATCGATCCGGTTCCAATGAAAACGCTTGCGTCCCTTCTTGCCGCGCTGGCCACGGCCTTCGCCGCGCCCGCCGATCGCACGGTTGCCGAATGGACGCTCTACATGGGCGGGCAGGTAACGCTTGCGGGAAGTCGTCAACCCGTGCGCGACGTGGCGCAGCTTCCGGACGGCGACTTTGAGCTTGAAACCGTGGACTGGGTTGGGATCAACGCCGATCCGCCGGATCTGGAACGCTTGAGCGGCCTGAAAAAGCTCAAACAGCTGCACCTTCCGGGGCCGCTCTGGAGCCGCAATGCCGACGGCGGAAAGGATCTCAGCCGCGACCTGCGCTTTATCGCGCCCGTCACGACCCTCGAAGAGCTGACGTTCAGCTATCACTTTCTCGACAGTATCCGCTTCAAAGACGCGGGGTTGAAGGAGATCGCAAATCTGGTTGGGCTCCGCGAACTAGTGGTTCGGACAACGTCTGTGAAGGGACACGAGCTCTCGCCCTTCAAAGCCATGCGCGCGCTCGACGTGACGCTCTGCCCGTTCGACGACGAAGGGATGCGCAATCTCGAAGGCATGACGCAGTTGCGGCGGCTGTGGATCGGCGACACGCGGATCACCGACGCGGGCCTCGCGAGGATTGCCGGCCTGACCGGTATCGAAGATCTCGATCTGCATGGCACGCAGATCACCGATGCCGGGCTCGCAAGTCTGAAGACCCTGACGAAGCTGCGCAAGCTGAACCTGATGGGAGTCGAAATTACCGACGCGGGGCTCGAGAGCCTGCGCGGCATGCGCGATCTGGAAGAGCTGAACCTCTATCGCACGCGGATCACGAACGCGGGGCTGAGCCGGTTGAAACACCTGTCGCGCCTGGCCGAGGCGGATGTTCGGTACACCCGCGCGTCGCGGACCGGCGTCGATGCGCTTAGGGCGGCGTTGCCGAAAACGCGGGTGCTGTTTGTCGACTCCTCCGCGGCCGGAAAGAGTAAAATTCCTCAACCGGCCGGAAAAACGGATACCGACGTCGCCGCATGGGTGCGTGCGGCGGGCGGCAAGGTGCGCATGGAGAACGCGTACGGGGAGCCGCGGGTGACGGAAATCTCGCTCGCCGCGACCGCCGTCACAGACGCCCAGGTGGAGACGCTCGCCGGACTCGCCGGACTGCGCAAGCTGAACCTCGAAGCCACGGAAGTGGGCGATCTGGGCTTGCAGCAACTTGCCCGGTTGAGCGGACTGCGCGAGTTGAGTCTCAATAGCACGATGGTTTCGGACGCGGGTCTGGCGCATCTTGCGGGATTGAAGCAGCTTCGCGTCCTGCGGCTGGAGGAGACCTACATCGAAGGTCCGGGGCTTTCCAGTTTGACGGCATTGCCGGCTCTCGAAGCCCTGAGTCTGCTCGGTTCGCCGGTCACGAATGCGGGTTTGGAGGCGGTGGGCCGCATTAGGACGCTGAACCGGCTCTCGCTCGCTTATACGGATTTCACCGACGAGGGTGTAGCGGCGCTTCGAGGACTCAGCCGCCTGGAAGATCTGGATTTGACGGGGACCGATATCGGAGACGCGGGTCTTGAATTGCTGAAGGGGCTCAGCTCGCTGCGCACGCTTGCCCTTCGCGACGCGCGCATAACGGATAAAGGCCTGACGGCGCTCGCGAGCCTACCGCGGCTAGCGGCGCTCGACCTGACGCGGACGCGCGTGACCGACGCGGGCGCCGAGGCGCTAGGGAAGTTGACGGGTCTCACCAGCTTGAAACTCGACTACGCGGAGTTGAACGATAAGGCGTTCGAGCGCCTCGCGCCGCTCTCACAACTGACCGAACTGAGTCTCGACAGCACGCACCTCACCGACGCCGCCGCCCTGACGATCAAAGGCATGACGCGTCTGAAGGAGCTGAACCTCTACCACACGCTTGTCACGGAAAAGGGATTCGCGGAATTGAAGGCGGCCCTGCCCGGCTGCCGGATCATTTGGGATGCGAAATCGCGGTTGCCGAACCGCAGGAGGAGTTAGCCGATGAAACTTCAACTGTCGTTAGCGGGCGCGGGCATTGTTTTGGCTGGGCTTGCCTTAGCAGGGCTTGCCTTAGCGACCCCATCGGACGATGGCAGGATCGGCGCGAACTCCGCCGACTACGCGCATACCTGGATCACCGACGCCGATCTCGCGCCCGCCGGACAGCTTGCCGAGCTCTGGAGAATCGATCTTTCTCACACGAAGATCACCGACCTCGGCCTTGAGCATCTCAAGAACCTCCAAAACGTCATCGATCTCAATTGTTTGTTTGCCGAGTACATCACCGAAGACGGCATCGCGCACCTGAGCGGATGGAAGAAGCTCGAGCGGCTGAATCTGCGCGGCACGAAAGTCACGAGCAAAGTATTCGATCACCTAGCGAAGCTCGCGGCGCTGCGGGTGCTCGACCTCAGCTCGAGCCAGATCGACGACGAAGGATTCGAGAATCTGGCCTCGCTTGGAAAGCTCGAAAGTCTGGCCATCGGAGCCAACCGCCTGAATGGATCGGCGCTGCCGTTTCTCAAACTGCTGCCGAACCTGAAGAAGCTCGACGTGAGCGGGATTCAGCGGGTGGACTCGGGTTTGTGGGGGCTGGCGCTGACGGATTCGAATCTTGGACAATTGGGCGGCCTGACCCAACTGACGGAACTTGACTTGAGCGGCGCGAATCTGGCGGACCGCGGCGTCGACCGTCCCGGCCACCCCGAGGCAGAGCGCTCGGAATTGAAGGACCTGTCGAAACTGCGAGGCTTGGTGAATCTGAAGAAGCTCGACCTGAGCCGCACTCCAGTGACGGCCGGGACGCTTGAAACGATCGCGGCGCTTCCGAATCTTCAGGAACTGCGTCTCGGGTACGCGCCGAACATCGACGACGCGGCGATTCCGGTGCTCATCTCGATGAAGAAGCTGGAAGTGGTGTATCTGGCCGGCACTCGCGTGACCGCCGAGGGGAAAGAGCGGCTGCGGGCGGAGAAGCGTTTCGCGGTGAGATGAGCGACCGGCTGTTTCGCGGCGGTTCCACATGTACGCACTCGCGGTTCCTACTTAACCGCGATCGTCACTTCCGGACTTGCCTGGCCATCGACCGTCACGACCAGCGGCGTCAACTCGCCCGGCGCAACTCCGGCCGGCATCGTTACGCGGACTTCGTAGAGACCGGCTCCCAGGGTGGAAAGCCCTGCAAAGGAGATATCCGCGTCGACTCCGCCTATAGTCACCGAAACCGGCTTCACCACCGAGTGCACCGCGCCGCGCGCCGGCGCCGTTCCGTCTTCGATATCCGGGCTGACCGCGCCGAGGCCCGCGCATACAATCGTGATGGCGTCTCCCACCCCGGCGGGCGTTCCCTTTTCCGCCAAGGCGCCGGGCGCTCCGTCTCGCAACAGGTAGACTAAGCCTTGTCCGCGGCCGCTGCCATCCTTCGTGAATACACCGGGCTGCGCGCCGGCGACAACCACGGCCTCCGGTACGGTAATCGTCGCGCCGTTTGCGAGCACCAGTTGCAGCGTTGTGTTTACCGGCACGTCGTAGGGAACCACGGCATTGACCTGTCCATCGGCCACGAACTGCAGCGGCATCGGCCGGCCTCCAATGGCGACCGTAGTTCCCGCTAGAACCAAATCGAGGGGCGAGCGCGGGGATGCCTTCTCGCCTTCGGCGAGTTTCGTTCCGAACAGCGAGATCAGGCTTCCCGGAGCCACCGGGAGCCCGGGCCGCAGCGTGGCCGCGTTCGACACGCTTCCCGGCGTGACGAGAGGCGTTGCGGAGTTTCCGCGGATCGCTCCCGGCAGCGCAACCACCGTCCGCAGAGGCGTGCCAGGAACCTCCGCAATCGCGGAGATCGTGACGCCCGAATTCGTGAGCCTTCGAACCACCCACGTGGCGGCCCATCTTCCATCGCGAAGCGGAACCAGCGCGATGGGCGGATCGCCGTTCGTAAACGCGGCCCCGACAAAGCCCGAGACGAAGGGCTCTCCGCAATCGTCGACCACTCGCATTTCAAGCGCCGCCGGCCAGCCGACGGGAACGTTGAAGTCGACGCCAAGGCTCGTGAATATGGGCAACAGACGCGCCGGCGCGCATCCACCCGCATCGCGGCGCGTCCCTTCGCCATCCTTTGACGCAGGAGCGCTCCCGCTTGCCGTGACCACGAACAAGAGGCTGACGGTCCGGACGGAGCCGTCCGAGAACAGCAGGGTGAGAACGCCCCGGTACACGCCTTGCGATAATCCCGAAACGTCGGGCTGAACCACGACTCGCGTGGGAACGTCAGGGCTGACCGTCGCATTGCCGGGCGCGTGGACAAACCAGTTTTTTCCGTCGAGCGTGAGGCGGCCGGAAGTGTAGCTGATGGGACGGTCTGAAACATTGTAGACCAGCACTTGTTGTGAACCCGGCGAAACGCCGCCGGATACGCCGGTAAACACAAGTCCGGCGGGTAGGACCACGGGTCCCGGATTACTGAACGGCGGAAGAATGTTCAATACAACGGATACCGATTGCGGCGAATTGTCCGCGCCGCGCGCGATCACGAGCACGCGGCCGTAGTACACGCCGGCGGGAAGTCCAAGCGGGTTCACGCTCACTTCCACTTCCGGCGCGAGGCCTGTAGGTCCGCTTGAACCGCCCTCGGGCGACGCCAGCAGCCAGCCTCTGGAGCCGGAAAGCGTGGACGTAACGACCGTCCACCCCATCTCCCCTTGCCCGGAGTTAAGGACCGCCAGTTTCTGCGGCGGCACAATTCCCCCACCCTGAACCGCGGTGAACGTCATGCCTGTTGAACTGAGCAACACCGTCTGCCGCGCGGGGCTCACGGTCATCGTTAAGGCGACTTCCTCGGTCTCGTCCGTGCTGGGACTCCCGATCGAGACAATCGCCGAATACGTGCCATGAGAAAGACCGGCGGGATTCGCCACCATGCTTATCGTATCGGGGCGCGCCGTGGTGGCCGCGCCCGCGTCCCGGGAAAGCGTCACCCAATTACCTCCGGATTTCGAAGCCACGCTGGCGGTGAACTCGAGCGTTCCGCCGCCGAGATTGGTGACGCCAACGGACTGCGAGGATGGCCTGCCGTTCTCTACAAACGCGTACGAGAATGCCCGCCCGATCAGACTCAGTTTCTTCGGAAGCGGCGGCTCAACCGTGAACCGCACGCCGACGGTGCGGACCGCGGGATTTGCGTTCGGCGCCGATATCGTAATCACGGCCGTATAGGTACCCGGCGCGAGATTGCCTGGATCGGCGCTCACCTTCAGCGCCGTGGGCGTCGCTCCCCGCGCGGTTCCGGCGTCGAGCCACTCCGCGCCATCGGCGGTCTTGACGGTGACGGAAAACGGTACGCCCGGCACCGACCCCGTCACGTTGAGGTCCAATGGAGCGGTCGGCGGGCCCGTGGAATTACCCGTAAACCGAATTTCGGAGGGGGAGGTCTCGAATCTCGGCGCGGCGGTGAGAACCACTCGCACCCTCGCGTTCCCGGTATCGCTCAAGTAAACGTTTCCGGCGGAGTCCACCGCGAGCGCGTTCGGCGTGTTCAGATCGGCGCTGTTGGCGGGTCCGCCATCCCCGGCCGAGCCGGTTCGTCCCGTCCCCGCAACGCTCGTGATGATTCCGGCGGCCGAGATCTTGCGGACCCTTTCATTCCGCTGGTCGGCGACGAAGATATTGCCCTCCGCGTCGGCGGTAAGCGATACCGGACTGTTGAGATCGGCCAGCAGCGCCGGACCTCCGTCTCCGGAAAAACCCGCTCGTCCGGTTCCAGCCACGGTGGTGATTCTTCCGTCCGCGGCGACTTTACGGACGCGATGATTGCTCGTATCGGCGATGTAGACGTTGCCGCGCGCATCCGCCGCCACGCCGAAGGGAGAACTCAGAGAGGCCTGGGACGCCGGACCGTTGTCTCCCGCAAAATCCTTTTTTCCGTTCCCGGCGAACGTTGAAATGATACCCGCCGCGTTGACCTTGCGAATGCGTTGGCCGAGAGGGACGGCGAAGTACACGTTACCGGCGGAATCCACGGCCACGCCCTCCGGAAGGATGATCGCCGCGCCCGTGCCCGGTCCGTTGTCGCCGGAAAAACCGGGAATACCATTGCCGGCGATGGTCGAAATGACGCCGGCCGCCGTGATTTTTCGAATCCGATGATTGAATCCATCGGAAAAATAGAGGTTTCCGGCGGCATCGGCGGTAAGGCCGCGGGGAAACGACAACACGGCGTTGCGCGCCTGTCCGTTATCGCCGAAAAAACCATGATCGCCCGTTCCGGCGACGGTGGAAATGACTCCATTCGGGGAAACGCGGCGGATGCGGGCTCGGTCCCTTTCGGCGAAGTACAGGTTGCCGGAAGAATCGACGCCGAGTCCGTCGGGCGAGCGCAGGGGAGCGTCGGTGGACGCGATGCCGTCGCGGTAGGCGCGGTACTGCCCATTCCCGGCTACGGTCGTGATGAGGCCGGTGGTCGAAACCCGCCGCAAACGGAACGTCGCGCGGTCGGTGAAGTACAGGATGCCCGAATCGTCCAGCGCCGCCGCTACCGGGAAACTGATGGACGCGCCGATGGCCAATCCCCCGTCGCCGGAAAAGCCCTGCTGGCCGTTTCCCGCTACCGTGCGAATCAAGCCGTCGGTGCCGACTCTGCGGACGCGGAAGTTCTGGATGTCGGCGATGTAAACATTCCCCTCCGGATCGACCGTCAGACCGAACGGGACCATGGCGGCGCTGGTTGCCGGCACACCCTCGGTCGAGGACAATCCTCCGCCGGCGATGGTGGTGATGATGCCGTTCGAAGTCACTTTTCGGACGCGGAAATTTCCTCCATCGGCGATATAGAGGCTTCCATTGGCATCCACTCCGACGCCGATCGGAGAGCTGAGCTCCGCGAAAATCGCTGCCGATCCATCGCCCGAAAATCCAGGCTGACCGGTGCCGGCGACGGTCGTGATGAGGCCGGTCGGCGTCACCTTGCGTATGCGGTGCGCGTCGGGGTCGCCGATGTAAAGATTTCCCACGGAATCGAGCGCAAGGGCGAATGGCCGGCCTCCGAGCGATGCGCGCGCGGCGGGCCCGCCGTCTCCGCTCGAGGAGGCCTCGCCGTTTCCGGCGATGGTGGTGATAATGCCGTCGGTCCCCACGCGCCGCACGCGCCGGTTGCCGATTTCCGCAATGTACACGACCCCGTTCGGATCGACGGCGACTCCTGAAGGACCGGAAAGGGATGCGCTGGTCGCGGGGCCTCCGTCGCCGGTAAAGCCCGGCAGCCCGTTGCCCGCGAGTACGGTTAGGATGCCGTCGCGGCTGACCTTCATCACGGTGTGATTTTCGTTGTCGGCGATGTACTGATTGCCGCGAAGGTCGACCGCGACTCCAAGCAGAGCGCCGAGCGGAGCATCGACCGCGAGCTTTCCGTTGCCCGGAAAACTCCAGTCCGAACCGGCGACGGTTACGATCACTCCTTGCGCATGTGCCACGGCGCAAGTGACCAGCCAAGTCCAAAAAATGAGGGATTTCCGCATGTTCGGCGAACGACCTACAGCTTCAGTAAACCTTAGCAGAGAAGCATTTCGACTCGCAAGTTTACCAGTACCGTTACTAACGAGCCGCAATCGCGGAAGGCCAGGATGGAAAATTCCGGCTCGTGCAAGGCGGCTTCAGGCGCCTCCTACCGTCACTAGGGCGGCAACGGCCGCGTACTTCTGATCCTGGGTCCACGGCGGTCCGATCCACTTGCCGAGGGAACCGATGCGCTCGAGGGATGAGGCGTCGAGGCCGTTCTCCCGCACACCCGTGACAGGCAGGCGGCACTCCCCGGCCGCCCACACCAACACATCCCGGAACATCCGGCCCTCCGCCGTGTGGATCAGCGCATGTGAGGCCAGAATCTTTTCGAGTTCCGGCAGCGCCTTATCGGATCCGACCAGGACGGCGCATCCGGCGACTTCGTGCCCCTGCGATCGAAGCGCTTCGACTGAGGCCGACATCGCTTCGAGCGCAAGCGCGCGCGACGATTCGATGGCTTTCCGTACGAGCGCCTCGGCCTGAGGAAGGGATAACCCGGCTGCGGCGTGATACGGCTGCTTTGAGCCCGGCAGCTCAGGGTCGGCGATTACAATCCGCCGCCGATCGAGCACGCGCGGCGCGTCGAGCGTCCCCGCGACCGCCACCAGCGCGGCCCAGCCCGAGTGTGCCCGCAGGCCCAATGCCGTCCGCATCCTCTCATAATACGTTAGGCTTCGCTCGTTCAACCGTAACCGGCCACACGCGGCAGCGATTCCGCAACCAAGTAAGGAAATTCCACGAAGTGCTGGGAGATCCTGGCATTTTCGTGTCGGGGATGATTGTCGATGGAGAATTTTGGCGGGAGAGAGGGAGGAATGGAGGAATTGGGCACGCGGCAGCATAGGGTTGATGT
>CAMDED010000053.1 GCA_945893365.1 Candidatus Sulfopaludibacter sp. SbA3
GGGGGCGGTGTCCCACCTCCCGTTGGTCGGCCCCGGAGATTGTACGGCGTATGGGCAGTTTTTGGTCATTCTCAACTCAAGAAAGGAGGCCCCGCGGCTGTTCGCTCCCTTCCTCCTTCAGGCTCATTCTTCGATTGGAATATACTACCTCCCCTCACTGGACGCGATTCGGTGCGATCGCTATGGGCGCGACTGCCGGAAGGGCGTTGCTTGTCATTTTGTCCGGCTTTTCGAAGAGTTCACCGTGACCCCGGATCATCCCGGCGGGTCATTTCAGGTCTTCGAGAATCTTTTCGATCAACCGCGGAATGTAGCCGTTCATCGGCGGCAGCGCGGATGCATGTTCGGTGGGCAGTGCGCGGATGCGCGCCTCGGCGGACTTCGCGCGCCGGCCCATCGAGTGGAGTGCGTTCAGCGCGAGCATGGAGATGTAGACGCTGTTCCGGTCGAGCGCCGCCAGATCCAGGAGCATCGACAGCGCCTTCGCCGCCTCCGCCGCGTTGCCGAACAGACCAAACGCCTCCGCCGCGATCGCGCGAACGCTTGGAGACGGATCGTCAAGCGCCTTGGCGGGCGGCGTCCGGCTCCCCATCCGGAATCCCAATGCGGCCCAATAGCGGACCGCGCTATCGGAATCGTCGAGAGCCTTCGTCAACTCGGGGAGCGCCGCCTCATCCAGGGACGACGCGAGTTCGGCCGTCCTCAGCATCCTCTCGAGCGGGTATTTCGCCTTGTCATGACCCACTTCGTACGGACTCGACCCCGCCGAACGGGTGTGAATCTCGTCCTCGGGAAGGAAACCTACGTCGCGGATCTTCAAAACCAGGTCCCGCTGGGCCTTGCGCAAGCGCTCCAGAATCTCGCGGTGCGCCGCTGACTTCGCCAGATTTGTCACCTCGTCGCGGTCGTTGTCCAGGTCGTACAATTCCTCCGGCGGCTTCGGCTCCCAGAAGATTCTCTGGGTGGCGTTGAGCTTCCGCTCATCATAGAGTTGCTTCCACTTTTGCGTGGTAGGGGTTTCGAACATGTACGAGATGTGTTGGCCGTAGATTTTGTGCGGCATGTAGTTGCGGATATAGACGTAGCGCCCGTCACGCACCGAACGCACCAGATCGTAGCGTTCATCCATGCGGCCGCGGAATCCGTGGACGAAAGGCTGCTCCGCCGCGGCGTACTTGCCTAGAAACGCGTGCCCCTGAAAATGTTCCGGAGGTCTTACGCCCGCGAGACTCAGCAGCGTGGGCGCCAGATCTACAAACGATACCGGGCGCGCCGTCATTCCGCCCGCGGCGTAGTCCTTCGGCGCGAGCGCCCGATGTTTCTCGGGAATGCGCACAATCAGCGGCACCTGAAGTCCCGAATTGTAGGGCCAGCGCTTGTTGCGAGGCATGCCCGAGCCGTGATCGCCGTAGAAGAAAACGATCGTGTCGTCGGCGAGGCCGTCACTTTTCAGGTCGTCCAAAATCTTCGCGGCCATGCCGTCCATGGTGGTGATGTTGTCGTAGTACTGCGCCCAATCCTTGCGCACTTCGGGTGTGTCGGGATGATAGGCGGGGATGCGGGCCTCGGCGGGGTCGTGCTTCCATTCATGGGGCCGCGTGCGGATCTGGCTCTCATGTGTGATCAGGATGTTGAAGACCGCGAAAAACGGCTGGCCCGGCTTGCGATTCCGCCAGTGGGCCTTGTTGCTCGATTCATCCCAGACTTTGCCGGGCTTCTCCAGGTTGTAGTCTTCTTTCGCATTGTTCGTGCAATAGTAGCCGGATTCGCGCAGGTATTGCGGATACATCTTCATTCCCGCGGGAAGGCGCGTGCGGGAGCGCATGTGTTCCGCGCCGGTCGAGGGCGGATAGAGACCCGAAATGATTGTCGTGCGCGCCGGCGCGCAGACCGGGGCGTTCGACCACGCCCGGGTGTAGACAAGGCTCTTGGCCGCGAGCGCGTCCAGGTTTGGCGTCACGGCGTACTTGTCGCCGTAGACTCCCAGGTGCGGACCAGTATCCTCGCAAGTAATCCACAAGATATTCGGCAGCGCGGGTGTTTCCGCTCGAAGCGCCGCCGAAGCGGCCCCGCCCAGAAAAGTTCGGCGATCCATCACGTCTATCCTACCGCCGATGCGCGGATTGGGCCGTGCCATCGATCCGGCCGCAGCCGGCTCGGAACGGTCCCTCAGATTGGCGTGTCTTCATGTCGTTTTGCTCTTGAGTCCAACTCATGGCTCGGGCCGAGCCAACGGCGCGAGGCGACTCCCCGACGAGCACGTATCGGATGGCGTCGAACGCGGGCAGGAGCTGGAGCATTCCGCACGGCGGGCTGCCGGCCCGTTCAGAAGGTATCCTAATGAAATGGAAAAACGCACTCTGAAGCGCACGGACCTCACCGTCTCCCGCGCGTGCTTCGGCACGATGACGTTCGGCTCGCAGGTGGACGAAGCCGACTCGATCCGCATCGTCGACTACTGTCTCGATTCGGGCATCGACTTTCTCGATACCGCGAATGTGTACAACAAAGGAATTTCCGAGACCATCGTCGGAAAAGCGCTCAAGGGCCGCCGCGACCGCGTGGTTCTCGCCTCGAAAGTTCGCGGCAGGATGGGCGATGCGCCCGACGAATCCGGTCTCTCCCGCGCCGCCATCCGCAAAGGCATCGAAGACAGTCTCCGCCGGCTGCAGACCGACTATCTCGATCTCTACTATTTGCATCAACCCGATTACAGTGCGCCGCTCGAAGAGTCTCTCGGAGCCGTGGACGAGCTGGTGCGCGAAGGGAAGGTGCGTTACCCCGCAAGTTCCAACTACAGCGGCTGGCAGGTGTGCCAAATGCAGTGGATCGCCGAAGCGCGCGGCTACAAACCGGCTGTGATCGCGCAGCCGATGTACAACCTGCTGGCGCGCGCCATCGAGCCCGAGTACTTGCCCATGACGAAGGAGTTCGAAATCTCGACGGTTGTCTACAATCCGCTGGCGGGAGGCCTGCTTACCGGGAAACAGAAGCCCGGCCAGCCGGTCTCCGGCACCCGCTTCGACGGAAATCAGATGTACCTCAGCCGCTACTGGCACGACGCGTATTTCAAGGCGGTGGCCGATCTGCTCTCGATCGCCCAAGCCGCCGGGCGCTCGCCCGTGAGCCTCGCGCTAAACTGGCTGCTGCACCACACGCCCACGGATTGTGTGATCCTCGGCGCGTCCCGCCTCTCCCAGATCGAAGAGAACGTGAAGGCAATGGAAGACGGCGCGCTCGCCGCCGATACGGTTGCCGCCTGCGACCGGGTCTGGGCCGAGGTTCGCGGCGTCACGCCGGAATATAATCGGTAAGATCCGATGAGCAAGAGCATGCCTTCTTCCAGCAGTAAAGCTTCCCGGCGTCAAGCTACGCGCCGCGAGACCTTCGGGCTGCTCGCCGGCGGCGGACTCGCCGCGCTAGCCGCCGGAACCGCGCACGCGCAGGCGCGTCCGCCCAATATCGTCATGATCTATGCCGACGATCTCGGCTGGGCCGACGTCGGTTTCAACGGACGCAAGGAGTGGGACACGCCCAATCTGGACAGGCTCGCAAGTCAGGGCACGCGTTTCACGCGCTGGTACACCGGCGCCGTCGTATGCGCCCCATCGCGCGGGTGCCTCCTGAGCGGCAAGTACACCATCCACAACGGGGTGTTTACCAACGGCGACGACCTGCCGAAGTCCGAAGTCCTGATTCCAGCGGCGCTCAAGCGGCATGGCTACGCCACGTCGCTTGTGGGCAAGTGGCATCGCGGCACTCTGCCGGACGGCGGGTTTACCCATCCGATCGACCGCGGCTTCGATGAGACCTTCGGCTTCCTCGACGCGCGGCATGCGTGGGAGCACTTTCCGAAGTATCTCTGGCGGGGCAAGGAAAAGGAAACCGTCAGCGGATACACCGCCGATCTATTTTCGGACGAAGGCGTCAAGTTCATCGGCAAGAACAAGACCAAACCGTTTTTCCTTTACCTGGCCTACATCGAATCGCATTACTACATTGAAGCTCCCGAGGAGGACGTCAAACTCTTCGCCGGGAAGTTCGAAGAGAAGGACCCCGCGCATCCCGTTAACGCCCGCTACGCCGCGATGATTCACCGCATGGACAAGGGCATCGGCCGCGTGCTGAAAGCGCTTGACGACGCGGGGCTGACGGACAATACGATTGTCGTTTTCGCCAGCGACCAGGGGGCGACCTTCGAGAAGGGCAACCAGGGCTCCTCTAACTATCACGACAGCAACCGGCCCTTCCGCGGCCAGAAGCGAAGCCTTGAAGAGGGCGGCATACGCGTGCCGGGCGTGGTCCGCTGGCCGGGAAAAGTTCCGGCAGGCGGAGTTTCACACGATGTGATTCACATGACGGATCTGCTCCCCACGTTCGTGGCTGCCGCGGCCGGAAAGGTCGATCCAGCATGGAAGGTGGATGGCGTGAACGTGCTCGATGCATTTCTGGGTGTAGGCAGTCCGCCGGAAAGAACGCTCTTCTGGGAGTGGACGAGCGAAGGCGGCAGGATGTACGCGGCCATGCGCGGCGATTTCAAGCTCCTCGATATCGGAGGCTCGCAGTTCCTGTACAACGTCGCGAAGGACCCCGGCGAGCGGCGCACGATCCTCCAGGAATACCCTGAGATTCACAAGCGGCTTGCCGCCGAATTGACGGCGTGGAAAGCCACCTCGGTGAAGCGATAGTCATACTTCCATATCCCGCTTCGCCGCGTTCCACTTCATTCTTCGCCCGGAGCGCAGCGCTTCGATCGCCATGCACAATACGATGGCCGTCGACTGGCCCGCTTCGACGGGCGCGTTCGGCTCTTTTCGCGTCCTTGCGCAATCGAGAAAATTCGCAATGTGCTGCCGCGCCGCGCGCTCGAAGCTGCCATACTCCTTCTTCTCCATCTCCGGCTTCATGACGATTTCCCTCGACTCCGGGTAGAGCGCCCAGGACTCGCGCGCCACGTCGAACCGCGCCTTCGATCCGTGAAACTGCTTCATCTGGTCGTTCGCCGCGTTGTACCGCATCGCCTTGTAGCCGACCGTGAACACCGCCATGTAGTCCTCGGGATACTCGATCGCCATCGTCGTCGTCTCCGGAATCTCCACGCCGTCCAGATGCGGCTTGCCCCCGGCGCAGGTTACCGCGATCGGGAACGATGAATTCATGTACCAGTGAATGGCGTCGATGACATGCGCCGCCTGCCCCACCATCAGGCCGCCCGAGTAGTCCCAATAGTAGTACCAGTTGCCGAAGCGATTCGGGTCGAAGTCGCGTTTCGGGGACGGACCCTGCCATTTCTCCCAGTCGAGCTTGCCGTCGAGTTTGGTTCGCCGCGCGCTGCTCGCGTTGTTATACCACCACGCGTTTACGAGCCTCACCTCGCCCAGTTTCCCCGAGTCCATCACTTTCCTGCCCTCGATGAACAGGTCGTAGCTGCGGCGCTGCGTGCCCACTTGCACGATGCGTTTGTGCTTGCGCACGGCCTCCACCACGCGGAAGGTCTCGGCGATGGTGTGACACATCGGCTTTTCGACGTAGACGTCTTTGCCCGCGGCAACGGCGTCGATGGTCATTTGGGCGTGCCAGTGGTCGGGCGTCGCGATGATGACGGCGTCGACGTCTTTGTTCTCCAGAAGCTTCTGGTATTCCGTGTAGGTCTTCGCCTTTCCTCCGGCCGACTCGAGGCCTTTTTGGAGGTTCGGCTCGTAAACGTCGCAGACGGCGCGCATCTCCGTACCCGGCTGCTCCTTGAATGTTGACGTCAGGTACCGCCCGCGTCCGCCGGATCCGATTGTGCCGAGGCCGATCGTGCCATTCGCCCCGAGGGCTCGAGACCCCGCCAACGCCGTTGTTGCGGAGGCTGTGGATGTCAGAAAATTCCGCCGGTTCATGATGCCGCGATTATAGCGGAAACCGGCAATCAACCGCCGCCAGCGGTATATTCCAATCCAAGAATGGCTCTGAAAGGGGGGCGAAGCGATCCGCGCAGGACCTCCTTTCTTGAGATGAAGTATTCTCTAAAACTGCCCAAACGCCGTACAACCTTCGGGGGGTTAGAGTAGGAGAGAGGGCGACGCGAGTAGCGCGACCCACTCTCCCCTCGTCGAACCGGAGATGCAGATTTCCCACGTCCGGTTCTCCTGAGAGCTCTCGCCTCAGGCTTTCGCATTTCCCGACAGACGGACCAGCCCCGACCGCGCCAAGTGCTGAAGCCATCCCTCGCCTTGCGGAGGACGGTATGGGCGTTGACTGCGTCGTTGCAGATGCTGGATTAGACCATCCCGAACATAGCATTCGATCTCACAGTGGACACTGGAGGGATACCCGAAGGAGAAGTAGTTCATCCAACCTCTCAGGCGCCGATTCAGCTCTCCAATCAAAACCGGGATTGGCTTACGGCACTGCTGACGGCTCGTCATTTCATGCAGCTTTTCCGTTCCGCCGGACGGCCTTCCTCGGCGGAATCGCATTCAGCTATTTTCGGTCGCGCCCTTTCAGATCGGGTCGTACCCGAGAGCCCCTATTTATTTCTTGAGCGCCTTATTTTTGAGCGTCGAAGTTGGTCTTTAACTCCACACGCCGGGAGCAAGGCGAGGTCGGTCAACACAAACTTGGGCTCACGACTCTGGTACCTGAGTCGGCGCGATTCGTGCGAAGCCCGCAGATGGCCGGACGGCTGGCCTTTCTTGAATTATTGAAGAAGAGGTAGAAGAGTTCCACTGTTGGGCGGAATCCGCGGCGTCCTCGTGCCGCCGTCGCAGTTCGAAACACCGACTCGTACGCCAAAGCCGAGTTCTCAAGGGAGGTTACAAACCCGAATGCGTTGGCTCACGCGTTCTGAGCAACGCTGTGGAACACGGCCGAGGGACGGACGAACGCACCCGCCGTCTGGAAATGGCCACTCCTGCCAAGCCGCACCCAAGCAGCGGGAATGTGCCGGGCTCCGGCGTCTCGGCGTCAGGCAGTGTTAGGAGAAAGGCGTGGGATTGTCCGCCTACCCTCCCCTTGCCCACGATTTGACCCAGGTCGTTGATACCTGGCGCTTCATTCAACTCTGAAAACACCGAACCTGAAGGAATGAGCGAGTTCAGGTCCGTCATCCCGCTTCCGGCGCTGTACAGAAACGCGTGCTGAGCAACATCGCCGGCAGTTGCGGCGCGACCCACCACTTGCCCGGCATTGCTGATTTCAAATGCGAAGCTGCTGGCGCCGCCGAGGGTGCCCAAGTCCGTCATCCCGCTTCCGCTGTCGTACAGAAACGCGTGCTGAACGGTGTCGTCACCCGCAATTGTGGAAACACCCACCACTTGCCCGGAGTCGTTGATTCCGAATGCGGCGCTGAAGGCGCCTCCCAACGTGCCCAGGTCCGTCATCCCGCTGCCGCTGGTGTAAAGAAACGCGTGAGCGGCGGCGTCACCCGCGGTAGCGGCTAAACCCACGACCTGCCCGGCGTCGTTGATTCCTAATCCTTGGCTATATGTACCGCCAAGCGTGCCCAGGTCCCTCATCCCGCTTCCGTTGTCGTACAGAAACGCACGCACAGTGAGGTCGCCCGCCACGTCGGCCCAACCCACGACCTGTCCGGAGTTATTGATTCTGTTTGCGAAGCTGTTGGCGCCGCCGAGCGTGCCGAGGTCCGTCATTCCGCTTTCGTTGTTGTACAGAAACGCGCGCTGAGCGCCGTTGCCTGCGGTATCGGCGTTACCCACGACCTGTCCGAAGTTGTTTATTCCGAAAGCGAAGCTGCTGGCGCCGCCAAGCGTACCGAGGTCCGTCATTCCGCTCCCGAGGTTATACAGAAATGCGTGCTGAGCGCCGCCTACAGCGTTGGCCCAACCCGCAACCTGTCCGGAGTCGTTGATTCCGTATGCGAAGCCCCCGCCCAGGTCCAGTAGGCTGAGCGGGCCGGCATTCAGGCTCGCGGCAGCCGCGACAAACAGACTCAGACTGCCCATCGTTCTCATGCCGCACGCCCCGCGAGTTGAGCCAAAGTGCGGATTCCTCGGATGGAGTGGCCGGCGGTGAGGTTGATCCGGGTCCAGTGACAGGAAATCGCGGCTGGAGCCCGGGACGATGCGCCCGCGAGGACCGCGTCGAATAATATCAGGGGTTACGGCGCGGTTCATTGAAGGATCCTAACATGACACAGGCGAGTTTGGCTGAGTAGTGAATAGCGTCGCGGTGTGCCCTGCGATGGAACTTGGGAGTGGGCTCTCGAAATCTTCAACGTGACCGAGCGGTTCGGTCTCCATTTTGCGGTTCGAGGCCGTCAGCTCCACCAACAGCCTGATACCGTTAATCCCAACCTGACCGCGACTAGTTTGGCGCCGTAAACTCGCACATGGACTACCGGCCGCGAAGTTCAGTACACTTCGAAGGTCCAATTCCACGCGCCACGCCGGTCAAGCAGGCAGGAACATCACTTGGTTCAGTAGCGAGGTTGGCGTTGGAACTGGCGCCGCTTCGACACGGAGGTTGAGGAATGACACGTTTTTTTGCAGTTCTGCTCGCTTCGGCGATCTGCGGCGCCGCCGAGTACAAACTGCTGGACGTGCGTAAGATCTGGGACCAGGCTCCCCATAACGCATTTACCGATCTCATTTATTACAAGGGCCGCTGGATTTGCGCCTTTCGCGAAGGCGCGGCGCACGTCTCCCCGGACGGTTCGATCCGCGTCATTGCTTCGCGCGATGGCGGGAAGTGGGAATCGGCGGCGCTGATCGGATCGGGCGCGGCCGACCTCCGCGACGCCAAGCTGTCGATCGCACCCGATGGACGGCTCATGCTGCTGGCCGCGGGAGCGCTGCATCAGCCCGCGGCCGCGAAACACGAGTCGATGGTCTGGTTCTCTTCAGACGGCGGGAGTTGGACCGGGCCCGTCAAGGTGGGCGACCCGAACGTCTGGCTTTGGCGCGTCACCTGGAACGCCGGCATGGCCTTGGGCGTGGGTTACGACACCATGGCCCGAGGCTTTGTACGCCTCTACCGCGGCAACCGCGCGGCGAAATTCGAGACGCTGGCGCCGTCGCTTTTCGAGCGCGGCTATCCAAACGAAAGCTCTATCGTCTTCCTCCCGGATAACACCGCCCTGTGCTTGCTCCGCCGCGACGAAGGCACACGCTCCGGGCAGTTAGGGCGCGCCCGGCCGCCCTATACCGATTGGACCTGGCAGGATTTGGGCGTGCGGATCGGCGGGCCGCAGATGATCCGGCTGCCCGATGGGGCGCTGGCCGCCGCGGTCCGGCTTTACGACGGGAAAACCCGCACCGCTCTTTGTTCCGTGGACGCGGCGGCCGGCAAACTGAAGGAACTGTTGACGCTGCCTTCCGGCGGGGACACGAGCTACGCAGGCATGGTTCACCGGAAGGGCGTGCTGTGGGTGAGCTACTATTCGTCTCACGAAGGCAAGACTTCGATTTACCTGGCGCGAGTTCGTCCTGGTACTCGTCCCCGGTACCGATAGTCGCTCGATCGAACGCGGGGGGAGAACGATGTGAGCTCGCCGCGGGCGCCCGACCTACTCGAATGATGTTTCCGGTTTTTTGGCCGCGCCGCCGCTTGAAAAGTAACCGTCTCGCGCCGTCCGCCCCGCGCGGTAGAGTAGTAGATTGCTTTCCGGATTCTTTGCCTCTTCGGCGACCGTCATGTCACTATGGGCCGCTCTCGCGGCCGTGACTGGCGCAATCGCCGGCCTCAGCCTGACAGGAGCGCGGCGTGGCACGCGCGCCATGGTGCCTTTCAGCGGCGGCGTGTTACTGGGCGTGTCGCTGTTCAGTGTGTTGCCGGAACTTGCACGCGAGCTTGGGTGGGTATCCGGGGTTGCGCTCTTCGCCGCCGGCTACGGCATCCTCTTCGTGGTGGGCCGCACCGTCTACCCGGTCTGTCCGGCCTGCTCCCACGACCACGATCACGCCGGCTGCGCTTCCTCGCTGCATGGCTTCGCCGCGCCCCTGATCTCCGCGGCGGCGCTACACAGCCTTCTCGACGGCTGGAGCATCGCCACCTCCGAATGGGGAACGCCGGATCTTCGGCTGGCCATCCCGATCGCCGTCGCTCTGCACAAAGTTCCCGAGGGGATCGCGCTCGGCTCCATCCTGCGGGCATCCATCGCGTCTCGTTCCCAGGCATTTTTCTGGTGCGTGTGTGCGGAATCCGCCACCATCGCGGGCGCCGTAATCGGCGATCTCATCGCCCCGCACCTCGACACGGCATGGCTTTGGTACCCGCTCGCCCTCGCCGGAGGATTCTTCTGCTATCTGGGGTTCCACGCGGTGCACGAGGAGTGGCAGCGCAGGGGAGCGGCGCAACCCGTCATGGCGGGCATCGCCGGAATGGCCGGCGCTGCCGCGTTCCAGCAAAGCCTCCGGGCGTTTCTGCGATAGGATCGCGGTTATTATTGAACTACCATGAAACTCTTTGCTAAGGCGTTGGTTTCCTCGGGGTGTCTCGCGCTGGGCGTTTTTGCACAAAGCATGCTTGCACAGATGCTCGGGTTCGATGACGAGAGGGCTGGTGGTGCGCCGGAGGGCTGGACCGTCGCAATGACGCACGCCGGCGGCCCTCCCCGGTGGGAGGCGATCAAAGACGCTGCCGCTCCCTCCGGATCTTTCGTATTCGCGCAGCTCTCGAACGACGCCACCGGGTCGAGATTCCCCATGGCCGTCTGGCAGCGCGCCACCGCCCGGGACGGCGCGGTCAGCGTGAAGTTCAAGGCGGTCGCGGGCGCAAAGGATCAGGCAGCGGGAGTAGTCTGGCGCTATCGGGATCAGGACAATTACTACATCGCCCGCGCCAACGCTCTTGAAGACAACGTCGTGCTCTACAAGGTAGAGAAGGGCGAGCGGACCGCCATTGCGCCAAGAGGTTCTCCGCCTAAAACCTACGGTGTTAGCCGCCGCGTCCCGAAGCAGACGTGGAGCACGCTGCGCGTCGACTTTCGCGGGAACCTCTTCAGCGTGAGTTTCGACGGGGAGAAGATCTTCGACGCCGAGGACTCCACGTTCCCCGATGCGGGCAAAATGGGCCTCTGGACGAAGGCGGACAGCGTAACCTACTTCGACGACTTCCTGCCGGTGGAAGGAATTCCGCCCGCCGCGATCCAGCAACCGCTCGAGGGCGTCCCGCCGGGCTTTCGCGCGCCGGCGGTGGGCAAACTGGCTATTCCCGCGTCCGAGTCGAAATGGCGAAAGCAGCGCGTTAAGATACGCGAAATCGTGGTGAAGAGCCTGGGAGAGATGCCGCCGCGCCCTTCGCCGTCCGCCGTGCGCATTCTCTCGGTTGACAGGAAAGACGGCTACCGCATCGAGAAGTTCGCGTTCCACAACGGCGTCGATTCCGACGTTCCGGGCTACATCGCCATTCCCGAGGGGCGCACGGGGCGTCTGCCCGCAGTCCTCACCATGCACGGGCATGGCTCGAGCAAGGACAACATGTTCGGATACGATCCGAGTTCGCAAAACGTGGCGGAGTTACTCGTAAAGAAGGGCTATGTCGTGTGCGGAATCGACAACTATTTCAACGGCGAACGGAAAGGAAAAGGACCGGCTGGCGGCCTCGAGAAGATGGAGCGCGGCTCAGACCAGGAGATGTCGCTGTTCAAGCTTAACCTTTGGCTGGGCAGGACGCTGTGGGGAATGATGCTGCGCGACGAGCGGATTGCGCTCGACTACCTGGCTTCGCGGCCTGAAGTGGACTCCGCCCGCATTGGCGCTCAGGGCATGAGCATGGGCAGCACACGCGCATGGTGGCTGGCGGCGATCGACGACAGGATCAAGGCCGTCGTGGGCGTCGCGTGTTTCACGCGATATGAGGACCTGATCGCCGCGCGGCAATTGAAAGCGCACGGAATTTACTATTTTGTGCCCGGGATCCTCAAACATTTCGATAGCGAAGGCGTGATGGCGCTGATCGCGCCGCGTCCTTTCCTGGCGCTGACGGGAGAGCGCGACGCCGGTTCGCCGCCTGAAGGAATGTCGAAGCTCGACCGGATTCTCACCCGGCTTTACCAGACGAATCGCAGGCCGGACGCATTCCGCAATGTAACATATCCCGAAACCGGACACGTCTATAATGAGGATATGAAATTTCGCATGGCGGCTTGGTTTGCAAAGTTCCTATAGTTCTCATTCAAGGCCAACTCTTACCAAATGATCATTTGGGTTGCTTCGTATCCACGCTCCGGAAATCACTTTTTCAGGGTGTTACTCCACCGCATGCTTGGCGTCAACACGTACACGATATACCCTCAAGATCCGCAGCCCATGGAGGCGTTGGGTGAGGCTCCTTTCGATAGGACGCTTGCCGCCGCGGCGAGATCGAAGGAGATCTATTTTCTGAAAACCCATGAATTGCCGGGACGCGACAAATACCCCGCAATCTATCTGGTGCGCGACGGCCGCGACGCGTTGGTTTCGCACACTCACTATACGTTGACGGGCGAACCGGTCCACACCTGCGTCGGCGGCGGCGAAAATGCGGTATTCCACAATGTCCTGCACGGGTTGATCGCGACGGCGCCGCAATTCGGGGGTTGGAGCGGAAATATCCTCGCCTGGCGCCGGAGGGCCGCGCCGACGCACGCGATCCATTTCGAGGATCTCATCCTGAACCCGGAAGCCGTTGTCCGTAAGGCGCTCAGCGAGCTGGATTGCAATCTGCCGATTCTGAAATCCGCGGTGATTCCGAAGTTTGAAGAGCTGCACAAAGCCGACCCCAAATATTTTCGCAGAGGCCGCGTCGGCGCATGGAAGGAAGAGATGCCTCCCGGCCTGTCCGCGCTATTCGCCAAACTGCATGGTGGCGTAATGCGGGCTATGAACTACGACTGCCCGCCGGAGCCCGAAGGTCTCGTCACGCGGCTGCTCGAGCGCAACTACCCGCCCGATCTAGCCCGCACCAAACACGTCGAACGGTTGTACTCGGGCGGGCTGCCTCCGGACGGACTCTTCCTCGGCGATGGCTGGCTTCCGATGGAAGCTCGTGATGGCCGGACGTTCCGTTGGGCAGGCGCCGAGGCGGAGATAGTGATCACCGCCCCAACGGGAGCGGCGCGGAAGCTGGTGATGGAAATAGGACCCGGCCCGGGCACCGGGGGCAAGCCGTTGGAACTCGGCATACTCGATGACGAGGGCGGAGTGATCCTTGAAAAGACTCTGGCCTACCGCACGGCGGTTTTGTCCCTAATGCCGCCGAATGCCGGCGACGCTGTCAGGATAAGACTGGTCGCGCGGAACGGCGGCATTCGAACCGACACCGATCCGCGCGTCCTCAACTTCCGGGTCTTCGACCTCGCGCTTGCGAAGTAGAATGCCCAAAGTTGAATTACCGGGCCACGGTAACGAGAACACCGGCGGCCGGGGAAGTGACTCCGCCCATGTCGGCGACAACCGCATGATCTCCGTCGGGCGTCTGATCGGGGATCTTCACGTTGATCTGATACAGGCCCGCCGCGGTGAGCCCGGCGAATTGGACTTCCGCCGTCAATGAGCCGATTCGGACCCCCGGTCTTGTAGGCAACTCCAAAGCAGTGCTAACAGTGAGTCCCTCGGGTATGGCCGGATTAGTCACTCCGAAACCCGTGCCGTAGAGAGCGATCACCTCGCCCGGCTTGGCGGGCGTGCTTGCACCTGGATATAGCGAGGTTGGGCCGACGAATTTGCCGTCCGCGTGCGTGGCGGCGGCGTACTTGTCGTTCTTGAAGACGAAGAACGCCGGGGAGACGCGGTTCAGCACGGCCGGCGCGGGGTCGCTCCTTAATCCGCTGCGTACGACCTCGACCGAGATGTTGCCGCTGGCGGTGTCTCCCGGCGCAAGGGCGTTGATTTGAGTCGGGCTGATGTAGTACACATACGCCGCCCGGTTGTTCACATTGACGCCGACGCCGTCGAGGGTCTTGGGAAGACTGTTGCCCGAGAAATCCGCCGGACCCCAGGTACGGATGGATCCCGCAAGATCGGTTCCTCGAATTGTAATCCAGGAATTCGGAGAGATCGCGGCCTGGAAGCTGGCGCCATTGACCACCGCGGCCGACGGTGCAATCAGCGGTTTGCTGGCCGCCGCTTGAATGGTCACGTTGGTGGTGTAAATATGATCGCCCACGTTCGTGTTGCTGTTATTCGTGGCGTTTCCGGCGACGTAAAAGATGATTTCGCCTACATTGGCCGCCGGCGGCGTCCACTCCACGCTAAAAAGGCCGGGGTTAGGCGTACCAGGCTTCGTCGCAGCCAGACTGTGGCTGGCGAATTCCACCTCGCCGTTACACGGGGCAGCTGGCGAAGTGTCACCCAGGGCCGCGGGGCCGCAGCGGACGCGGATATCGTCGTTCGCCGTAAAGGTACCGGCCACCTTGGTTTCATCGGTCTTGAGGCGCGCCGTGAGCTGGAAACCCCAGCGCAGCCCGGCAGTATCCGTGATGCGAACGCCGATGGTCTGCTTCTGGCCGGGAATATAGTTCACCACGCTCACCGCAACACTCCCGCCCTCGGTGTTGGGCACTTGCGGCAGCGCGGCCGCGTTCCGGTGGCAGGCTCCGCACGTCTGCGTCGCCGGGCCATCCGTGGGTGCGCCGGTCCTGCCGGCAGGCGGGCCTAGCCCTGTTGGGCCGTTGCTGCGCCCAAAGCTTGCGAAGGGTATCGACGCCAGCAAAATCATCAGAGAAAAAGAGATTCGTTTCATGAAATTATCACCCTATCCTGTTCGACTACTCACGATTCACGAGAAAATGGAACCCTGAATGGATATAGTTTACGGGATAAGGAAGTGAAATGCGAGGTAATGGATGAAGAGTTTACAACTTTTTTGACGGAAGGATAGGCGGGGCGGCGCCTCACGCGAATGGGGCGCCGCCGTTCCTGTTTCCGGATGTTGCTACTTCTGGACGCTGATCAGAGCGCTGCTCTGTGTCTGAACGCCGCCGACGGTGGCGGTTACAGGAATGTCGCCGTCCGGCGCGGCATCGGGGACCTTCACGTTGATCTGGTAGAGCCCCGTTGCGGTCTGGCCCGCAAATTGGACTTCTCCCGCCAGGGATCCGAAGGTCACCGTAACCGTATTTCTCAGCAGTCCCGGAGCCGGGATAATCTGGCCGTCAGGGAAGTCCGGATCCGTCGGACCAAACCCCGTGCCGTAGAGAACGATCACTTCGCCCGGTTTTGCGGGTGTGGTAAGGCCCGCGAACAACGTAGTCGGGCCAAGGAACGAGCCGTTGGCGTGAGTGGCGGCGATGTACTTGTCGTTGTTGAAAATAAACAACGCCGGTGAGAACGCGTTCTTTACCGTCGTGACCGCATCGCTTTTCACTCCGTCTCTCACCACTTCCACGGAAACGTTGCCGGTTGCGGTGTCGACCGGCGAAAGCACGTTCAACTGTGTGGGGCTGATGAAGTACACGTACGCGGGCTTGCCGTTGATGTTGACGGCGGTGCCGTCGAGCGCCGTGGGCAGCTTGTTCCCCACAAAATCGCTGCCGACCCAGATTCGCGTGCCCGAAGCCAGATCCGAGCCCTTGATGGTCACCCACGTATTCTGGGCGAAACCCGCCTGGAAACTGCCGCCGTTGACCACGCCGCCCGCCCCGATTGACGGTTTTGGCCCGGCTGCGGCTGGCGTTAGGGTCACCTTGGTGGTGTAGATCCTGTCGCCTGAGTCGCTGTTCGCGTTGTTATTCGCGGCGTTTCCAGCGGCAAAGAAGCTGACGTTCCCAGCCCCGGCGGCGGGCGGCGTCCACTCGAACTCGAACGTACCCGAATTCGCCTGGCCGCGGCGGGTTCCGCTCTCCGTGTGTTCGATGAACTCAAGCGGCGCGGCAGCGCGGCACGCCTGCGCCCCGCTGATCGGCAGGCCGTCCTCGCAAAAAATCTGGGTATTTGTGTCCAACGTATTGAAATGCCCCGCCTGAGCGCTACGCTCGTTGCTTGCCAGGCGCGCGGACATCTGGAAACCCCAGCGGCGCGCCGTCGGATCGGCGACGGTTACACTGACTCTCTGCTTTACTCCGGGTGTGTATGTGAGACCGCCGGGAAATGTGATGGTAATGCTTCCGGGGCCGGTATTCGGCGTGCCCACGTGGCAGCCTGCCTGAGCGCAGGTGGTGTCTCCCGGAGCGCCAGTATTCTTGGGATCCGGACCGCCCGCGAAACCGAACATGAGAACTGGCGTAGCCGCCAAAACCGCAAGAGCCCGCAAAAAGATAGTCTTTCGTTGTTTGCGCATAATTTGATTTTTCCCACCCTTTAGTGACTAAACCCCAACTCGTTCCAGTCTACTCGAAATTTCCCACAGTTCGCCATCGGGTTGCGGAGGGTCCCTCTATAATGAATGGATGGCGCATCGAATTACGCTGATTCCCGGAGACGGCATCGGGCCCGAAGTTGCCGACGCAACGGTGCGGGCCGTGGAAGCGGCCGGCGTCGCCGTGGAATGGGAGCGGGTCGAGGCGGGCGCCGCCGCTTTTGCCGCCACCGGAACAGTTCTGCCGGAGGCGGCCTTCGAATCGCTCGCCCGAACGCGAGTGGGCTTGAAAGGACCCGTCGCGACGCAGGTCGCCGGTGGGCAGCGCAGCGTCAACGTCGCCCTGCGCAAGCGCCTGAACCTTTATGTGAATTTCAGGCCGATCAAGATGTTGCCGGGGCTTCGCACACGCTTCCAGGACCTGCCCATCGACATGGTGATCTTTCGCGAGAACACCGAAGATCTGTATTCGGGTCTCGAGCACGAAGTGGTGCCGGACGTGGTGGAGAGCCTGAAAATCATCACGAAAGCCGCGTCGGTGCGGATCGCGAGGGCCGCCTTCGAATACGCGCAACGCGAGGGCCGCCGGCGAGTCACCGCCATTCACAAGGCCAACATCATGAAAATGAGCGACGGTCTGTTTCTGCGCTCGTGCCGTGAAGTGGCCTCGGATTTTCCCGGGATCGAGTACACCGAACTGATCGTGGACAACGCCTGCATGCAACTCGTGATGCGCCCGGAGACGTTCGATATCCTCGTTTTGCCGAACCTCTATGGAGATATCGTCTCCGATCTCGCGGCCGGGCTCGTGGGCGGACTGGGTGTGGTGCCGGGCGCGAATCTCGGCGACACCCACGCCGTTTTCGAAGCGGTCCATGGGACAGCGCCGGACATCGCGGGCAAGGGGCTGGCGAATCCCACGGCGCTGATGCTCTCCGCCGTGCTGATGCTCGCCCATATTGGAGAACGGGAAGCCTCCGCGCGGCTCCAGCGGGGCCTCGAGTCCGTCTACGCGGAGCGGCAATTTCTCACTTCCGACGTAGGCGGCGCGGCTTCGACGGCTGAGTTCACCGGCGCTCTAATCGCCCGAATCTGACCGTGAACCCTTCGTAGCCGGACGATACTCGTCTTGCGCCGCGTGCGGGTGGCGGGGATCTGCTTCAACGGCGCCACTGGCTGGCGGGTTCGTTGCGCAAGCTCGGCATCGCCTATCGAATGGCAATCGGCAAATGTGGAACAGTTATTTCCTGACGAGCCCTCAGCTGGTTTGACTGAGTGCGGCTTCGTCGAGAAACCATGTTACGCTGCGGCCGTTGTGAGCGATGAGTTGCACGGGGTACTTTTCCGGCTGATAGTCTTCCTCAAAGACGGAGTGCACGACGGGCGCTTTCTCCGCCCCCGCGGCAAGCACGACGGTGTGCTTCGCAGCCAGCAGCACGCCGGGCAACAGGGTGATGCCCCACTCCTTATCCTTCTCCCTGTAGACCGCGGCGGCGATTCCTTCACGGTCGCCGATCAGCGGTTCGCCCGGAAAAAGACTCGCCGTGTGACCATCCGCGCCCATGCCGAGGTGCAGAAGATCGATGCGCGGCAACTCGCCGGGCTCCAGTTCGAAAAGCTCGCGGATTTCCTCGCTGTAGTTCACGGCGGCGCGCCGGGGCTCAAACTCTCCGAAAATCCTGTGGGTCCGCGTGCGGAGAATGCGCGTCGGGAGGATGAGATGCTCTTCGGCCAGGCGATAGTTGCTTCGCGGGTGCGTCGGCGAAACCGCGCGCTCGTCGGCCCACAAGAGATGAACGCGGTCCCAGTTGAAGCGGGATGCCGCGAGAGCGTCGAAGAGCAGCTTCGACGTAACGCCGCCGGAAACGGCGAACGTCACGAGTTCTTTGGCGGCGAGCGCGTTTTCGAGCACTCCGAGCACGTGATGAGCGCAGCCTTCGGCGGCGGCCGCTGCATCCGGGTAGGAGTAGCGGTGAACGCTCACCGGGCCCCCGGCTCCAATCCCGACGCCAGTTTCGCCGCCAGGCCGACCGTTGCTTCGTAGACGGGATCGCGCCCCATCAATCCCAGCTCCTCGCGCAGCAGGGCGTGGTCCGTGAAAGCCGGTAACGAGGTCCGGTGCGCAAGGCCGTCGACACGGGCTTCGAAAACCGCGCCCTCCACCAGTTCTACTTCTACCTGATTCCGCCCGTTGATCTCGACGACGGCCAGTTCGCCGCGGCCGGCGCCGCCTTCGGAGACAAACTCGAGAGTGGGGTGGGCGCCGGCGCTTTCGAGACACTGCCGGAGCCATGCCGCGAGGTAATAGGCGGAAACCGGAATCGCGCTTCCCGTAGAGCGGATCTTGACGCCGGTAATGGTGGAGACTTGCGAGAGGTAGACGGGATTCTCGAAGATCTGAGCGATCAACTCGCGGCGGCGCGTCAGGCGGGTCCAGGCAAGGTCGCAAACGCGCTTGCCGGAGGCGATGGCGGACGCGAGATTCGTCAGGGCCGCCGCGGCGTCGGGACAATCTCCGCTGTCGAGAATCACCTTTCCGGCCAAGGGATAAAATCCGGCGAATGCGGGCAGGCCGAACAGGCGGATCGGACGGCACCAGACGACCAGCGGAAGGTCGGGTGCGGCGAGCGGAAGCACCACTCCGGGGACGTCGCCGAGAGCGGCTTCGGTCGCGGTAATGTCGATCTGTTCGCAGCAAATCTGCTGGGTTTTCCCGAACGGCATCCAGCACTGCGCGGAGACGCGGGCTTCGAGCGAAGGATCTCCCGACGGGCGCAGATGGACAACGATGGTGCGGCTTGGGTGCTCGCGCATGAGCAGGGCGATCGCTTCGCCCGCATACTGTTCGGCGGCGGCGGACTCGACACCGGGCTGATCGTCAAGCAGGACCACGAGCGTCATGGTGCAGGCGCGTAACACGCCGGTCGAGGAATCTCCGGCGGTTTCGCTACCGTCGCCGGCCTGCCTGTCGATGCCGGCCCATAGGCCGGCCAGATCGTGGAGCACTTTCTGCGGAACGATGGCGCTCACGGCGTTCTCCAGACGTGTCCGCGGCGCGCGAGCATTTCGTCCGCGGCGTTCGGTCCCCAGCCGCCGCAGGGGTAGTTCGGGAAGTCGAACTGCCGCTCGCTCCAGACCGCGGCGATGGGCTCGACGGCGGCCCAACTGGCCTCCACCATGTCCTGGCGGGTGTAGAGCGTCGCATCGCCCGCGATGGCGTCGAGCAACAGGGTTTCGTACGCCGAGGGAGAGCGGCCGCCAAAACTCGACCCGTAGTTGAAGTCCATCGACACGGGCCGCAGCTTCATACCGGAGCCGGGCTGCTTCGAAAGAAATTTGAGCGAGATACCTTCTTCGGGCTGGATACGAACAATGAGAAGATTTGGACGCGCGCCGCCGCCATTCGCGTCGAACATGTCGTGCGGAGGGGCATTGAACTGAATAGCGATTTCGCTGACGCGCTTCGGGAGGCGCTTGCCGGTGCGGATATAGAACGGCACGCCGGCCCAACGCCAGTTGTCCACAAAAAAGGTGGCGGCGGCGTAAGTATCGGTCCGCGACGCCGGGTCGACCCCAGGCTCCTCGCGGAATCCAGGCAGCGACGTGGCGCCGACGCGCGCGGGTCCGTACTGCCCGGCAACGGTGTTGAGGGCGACCTCATCGGGCTTCATGACGTGGATGGAGCGCAGCAGCTTCGAGCGCTCATCGCGCACCGAGCCGGGGTGGAAGGTGGCGCTCGGCTCCATGGCGATCGTGGCCATCACCTGCAAGAGATGATTCTGAATCATGTCGCGCAAGCTGCCGGCCTCCTGATAATAGGAGCCCCGCCCCTCGACGCCGATCGATTCGGCGGCGGTGATCTGCACGTGAGTGATGTAGCGCCGGTTCCAGAGCGGCTCGAAGATACCGTTGCCGAAGCGGAAGGCAAGGATATTCTGGACGGTTTCCTTGCCGAGGTAGTGATCGATGCGGTAGACGTCCCGCTCGTCGAACACCTCGTGCAGCGCGGCGGAGAGAGAGCGCGCGCTTTCAAGATCGTGGCCGAAGGGCTTCTCGACGACGAGGCGGCGCCATCCGTTTCCCTTGGCGATGCCCGCGCCGCCAATCCCCCGCGCGGCGGCCGCGTATTGGCTGGGTTGAGTCGAGAGATAGAACAGGACGTTGCCGCCGGTGTGGCGGGTCTCTTCGATGTCGCGCAATCGGGTGGCGAGACCCTGGTAGGAAGCGGGATCGTTAACGTCGCCCGCCATGTAGAAAAGGCCTGTTGCGAAGCCGGTCCAGACCTCTTCGTCGAAAGGCGCATCCTCAAGATATTTTGCAACCGATTCGCGCATGTTTTCGCGGAAACGATCGTCGGTCATCTGCGTGCGGGAGATGCCGACCACGGCGAATCCGGGGGAGAGCCTCTGCTCGTAGGCGAGGCGGTAAAGGGCCGGCAAAAGCTTGCGTTTGGTGAGGTCTCCGTTCGCGCCAAAAATGACTACGGTACATTCAGGCACGCGGCGCTCGAAGCGGATCGGGTCCTGAAACGGGTTCCCGGATGACATGACCTCCAACATAGCAGATGGGCGGAGTGGGAGAGCGCGACGGGGAGAAGGTTGGAAGAGCCATGGTACGGAACGGAGAGTGGGGCCATGGTCTGGCCCAGGAGGCGGGGCGGGGGCGGTCGCGCCTGAAGAGAACGCTGGTGCGGAACGGCGAGTGGGGGCCCCCGCTCCAACCCACACTGCAAGCCCGGCGAGCGGTCGTCTATGGAAAACACTGGGTACGGGGCGGAGATGGGCGGGCCTAGGACTTGGAATGAAACAACTGTTGCAAATGGCAGCCGGTGGGGCCGGCGATCGTTTTTGGTCGCCTGCTTTCTGCCGCGCGTGTAGCAGGCCACAGACGACGATGGCCTGCCCCACCGGCGCCACAGTTCCATCGGCAAGTGTGGAGCAGTTATTTCCCGACGAGCCCTTTCGTCTGACCCAGGGTCCGGAGTAGCGCGCGGCCGCCGGCGGGCAGGCGGTGAAGCGCGGCCGCTACGACTACCGGTCCGTGTTGAGGTATGTCACCAGATCGCTCATCTCGTCGCCGCGAAACCGCGGCCACGCGACGTTCTTCGCTTTCATCTGTTCGAGCATCGCGGGACCGTGTTTCCACAGCGCAGAGACGATATCGAGGGGATCGTATCTTCCCTTCAGTTTGGGCGCCTCACCGTCGTTGTGGCAGCCGGCGCAACCCTTCTGGCTGAAAACGTTCCTGCCGCGGGCCGCGCTCCCCGTGGAAGCGAAGAACCGTGAATTCCAGATGTAGCCCACGATGCTTCGCATTTCCTCCGGCTCGACGCGCGGCGGCGGTTGTATCATGCCGGGCGCATGGTTCCACATGGCGGCCGCAATGTCGATCAGTGTTTTCCGTTCCACAGCGCGATGCTGAAGGTTGAGCCGCCCCTGATGGCAGACCAGGCAGCCGCGCTCCCGGAACAAGGCCTCGCCGGCCGAAGGATCCGGAACCGCGAATTCAGCGATCACGCTGCGGGTTTCCGGGAGATTCTGCAGGTACACGAAAAGATCGGTCACATCCTGGGAAGTCAACTGCGGCCACGCGATCTTCCGTTCCTTGAATGAGGCGCGCATCTGGCCGGAATGATTCCACATTTGCTGCACAAGGGACAGAGGGTCCTCAAGAGACTTCCACGCAACCACGGGCTTCGCTGCCGGATCGGCGGCAGACGAGATTCCATGGCACGCCGCGCAACGCTTCGATTCGAAGGCGCGCTTTCCCCGCGCCGCGTCGCCGGGCGCATCGAAGAATCGAACCGAATAGAAGTAGGCGAACAGGTCCCCCGCCTGCTCGCGCGAGACCAGCGGACGGCTGATGCGTTGCGCCGCCATCGCGCTCCACATCTCCGGCGCGTGATTCCAGAACAGTCCCGCCATCAGGGCCGGCGTGTAGTTGCGCGCGCCGCGGACACCAAGATCGGGAGCCTGCCGTCCCCCTTGGCCTCGAACCGGATGGCAGTAAGCGCAACCCTGATCGCGGAAGAACGCCGCGCCCCGCCGCGAGTCTCCCGAGAAATGCCCAGTCGCGGCGGAAGCGGCGGCCGTGAACGTCACCGCGAGCGCGATCAATCCGATTTGCATTTGCGGCCTCCCCGGGCTACCTCGCGATCCTTAATCCGGCCACGAACTGGTGCGCCCGAAAACCTTCATACCGGTACAATCCTTCCGTGAAACCGCTCCATCGCCACTCGGCGTTCCACGTCACTCGTTTGTCGAACGGCACGGAGAATCTGGCTAGGGGTTGGTAGTAACTCGTGCTCCGGCTCCCGGCGGCCGTGAAGAACGCGCCGCCGAACTCAAGCTTCCCCGATACGCGGCCGGGCACCGTAGTCTGCACCGTCCCGGTCACCGTGTGTGCATTATCCCAGTAGATCGATTCCTGCCTGCTCAGTTCCTGAGGCACGAAATAACTGAGGTTCGACCGGAGCGAAGACCGCATGTACTCGGCCAGCACGCTGACGCGCTTCCCGCCGTCTGGAGTCCACGCCGCGGAAATCGAATTCTGGCGGCTCAGAAAGTCGTACTGCACGCCGGGCGTGGGGTTCTGGTTGTCCAGAACGAAAAACTGGGCCGCGAACTGGAGCGATCCCGATGCCTGATAGCGGGCCCGTGCGCGAAGCCTGCGGTAATCGTGAAGGCTTGTGCGGAACCACGTCCGATCGCCCGACGCCCCTTCAAAATCCAGGTTGGCGTTCAGCCGTGAATGGAAGCGGACGGTAGCGCCGGCAAGGCCGGTGTTGCGCTTCAATTCGCCGGATTCGAGCCCTTGAACGGGGTTCAGGAATGGCGTGCGCACGCGCGCATCCCCCCAAAGATAACGATGTCCTCCGCGAATGGTGACGCGCGAAGTCAGGTCGTACAACGCTTCGAGTTGCTGCTGGTTGTAGTTAAAGCTGAGATTGCTGTGCAGGTGGTCGGTCGTGATGGATTCGAGGATACGCAGCCGCTTCGTGGGCCGCAGGTCCACGCCAAAGCTGCCGGAGGTGTGCGGCTGCTTCGCCTGCGTCATCACAAGATCGCGTTGATCGTTCAGAAACGTCAACGATTGCAGCAGTACGAACCGGCCCGAGGCGGCAACGGAGTAATTCGTTTCCGTGCGGGGCCTGCTGAATAGGAACTGACCGTACAAATTGGCCCAGGTCGCCGGCGCGGCTGTGAATATCGCCTTTGTGTAGATGCTGTCGCCCCGCACGCCGTAAGCCTGTTCGAGGTTCCGCAGCAGTAGCGTCTCGCCGAAAAGCGGGACGGAACGGTTCCCGCGGTTGAGGTCCGATGTGTAGACGCGCTGGTCGTCTTTGAAGGTCGTGCCGCCTTGCTCGAGCGTCAGATGGTAGCGGTTGAATTCCATGCGAACGCCGCCCCGAAAATGATCCGTTTTGTCGTTCAACAGAGTCGCAACGGGATATTCATTTGCGTCGCTGTAGAAATCCGTGATTCCGCGGCCGCTGCCCGCGTCGCGCGAATAGGCCAGGTACGGGACGATACGCTTGCCGGGGCGCAGCTCAAGCTCGACGTCGCTGAACCGCCGCGCGGTGTCGGAGGCGCGCTGGTTCAGCGCGTAGGATGGCAGGAAGTTGAAGTAGGCGATGTTCCGGTAGTCGAACGAGAACCGGTAAAGGCCGTCTTTAGAAAGCGTGAGATGCGCGGTATTGTACGGGTCGCCGCCCCACCCCTCGGCGCGAAGATTGGCGCGGTCGAAAAGGCGCTTCGAAGGATCCTGAATATTGAGATCCAGACCGAATAGCTTCGGACCGCTGCCCAGATTGACGATGCTGCGGTAAGCGTTGAAATTGCCGCCGACATCGCTCACCCAGCGGTATCCAACGTCCGCACTGCCCGAAACCACCGGAGCTGGAGCATCCTCCGCCCCCGGCAGGACGGCAGCGAACAGGAATAGGGCAATCGGTTTCATCGAAGTAGCGCCCGGTTCACGTGAGATCCGTGAACTTTCACATGACACAAAGTGCAGTTCTGGAAACGCACGTTGCGCAGATCGTGAAACGCCGGCGGGATTCCCCCTATCGTGCTAGCCGGCTGCGCGCCCAGGTTCGCGTGACATTCGAGGCACAACTGGCCCACGACAGGGCGAGTCAGCATCTTTGGATTCGCCGAGCCATGCGGCTGATGGCAACTGGAGCAGCCTTCCAGGCGAACCGGGGCGTGCTCGAAGGCGAAAGGCCCGCGCTTGTCGCCATGGCACCTGAGACAGCCCGGCTCATTCGCCGAAACGGTTCGGAGAGAGCCGGCGAGAAAGCTGCCGTGGGGGTTGTGGCAATCCACGCAACCCATGGTGCCTTCGGGGACGCGATGCTTGTATGGACGCTTGAACTCCGCCACTACAGACGTGTGGCATTCCGCGCAGCGGGTGTTCTGCGCGCCAATATTCGCCGCCGGCGCGACAACCTTCGCGGTCGGCGCGTGATGCACTGTATGACACGAAGTGCAGGCTACCTGATTCCGCGCGTGCCCGCCTTGGATGCGGCCAACGTGTGTCGGCCCATTGGCGTGGCAAGTCAAACAGGCACGGTCCGTCTCGGCAACCGCCAGTTTGGCGGGATTACGGATTTCCGCCGCCGTGGCGGACTCGGCGTGCTTTGCGCCAGCGCCATGGCACGCCTCGCAAGCTTTCGCCTCCCAGCCGCGCTTCTTGTCCTCATCGAGGACGCCGTGACGGCTGGTCTTGAAAGCTTTTGCGATATCCTCATGGCACAGGGCGCAAGCTTCCGATCCCGCGTAGACCGAAGGCGGAGCCGCCGCCTCCGGAGCCTGTGCATGCACGGCGGAGAGAAACACCGCCGCCGCGAGCGCCGCCCAAGCCCCCGCCACCCGGCGGGGCCTTTGAGGAGGTGGGAATGGAGCGCTCCCGGACAGCGGCGGTGTCGGCATGGGGGTGCCTATCGCGCATGCACTCGGCTTACGGAGAACTCGGCGTTCGATCCGTGACACGCCGCGCAACTTTCGCCGAGCGACGTGGTGTTGGCCAGCGCGTGCGATGCGGCCGCCCTCGTCGTATGGCAGCCAAGACAGGCTGCGGTCGCCGGACCCGGAGAGGTAATGAGCCCCCGGGGATCGTTTACCGCGAGCAGATTCTCCCTGAGCGGTAATTGCTCGGACCCGTTGACGTGGCAGGTCGAGCAGTTCCGCCGGTCGCCCGGATACAGGACCTCGGTGAAATCGTGGAGCACCGACCCGTTACCGAAGATCGTATACTCCCGGGCGTTCTCCTCACCTGTATGGATACGGTGAATCATAGTCCGGAAGTCGACGGTCTGTGGCGCGCCTGCCGTGGCCGGACGCCTTAAGACGTCAGTCACGTTCGGATTGTGGCACAGTACGCACATCTCAATCGTGTTGCGGTTGCTGCCATGCAAATCGAGGCTCTGGTGACATGAATTGCACAGGGCTAAACTCACGACGGTTCGGCGGACCTCCAGTGCCGAGTTATCCACGGAGAAGTTAATGACCTTGTTTACACCCGCGTCGCGAACGGCTACCTCCTTCTTCGTGCCGGGCAGCAGCAGGATGTTGCGATAGCCTTCCATGCCGATCGAGTAGGTGCCTTTCGCATCGGCTGGCAGCGCGGTCTGGAACGTGTGCGTGAATGTGCCGGATGCCGCGCTGCCCTGCGCCGTGCGCGCGTCCTCCGAAACGTACCAGGAATAGTCGGATGTGGGACCCGCCAGCACCACCGCCAGCCGCAGCGTGTCGGACGGCAGAAATGGCTTGCCCGCCTTGTCCTTCAGCGTAAAGGTGAGTGTCGGCTTGTTGCCCGCGGTCGCGTTATCCACCTTCAGGAGCTCAAACACCGTGCCAGGCAGAGTCTTGGAGAATCGCGGCGTGAGATGCGCGCCAAGGATGGAGGCGTCGAAATCGAGTTCGCCCTGTGGCGTGTGGCACGTCGCGCACTGCGAATCGGATACCTGCGGAAGATCCACGTGGTTCTCGCCGGTGGCGAAATTCACGTTGTCGTGGCAGGCGCCGCACGCCGCCCGGCTGGGCTTCAGCCAGGCATTGGCTTGCGCGGGGCTTTGCGGCGTGCCACCCTCCGAGTGGCAGGTCGCGCAGTTGCCCGCGCCGCCTGGAATCGCGACGTGCGAATAGTCGTTGACGCTATTGGCGTTGCCGATGATCTGATAGGGCTTGCCCGCAATGACGCTGGGAAGGCTCGAACCCATGTGGATCTTGTGGATCATCACCGGAAGGTCAACCGTATTACCGGTGTCCGGATCGATGGTTTGAGGCTGATGGCACATTACACAACCTCCGACGCTCTGCCGGTTACCGCCGTGAAGCGCCAGCGGATCGTGGCATTTGTTGCAGGTCTCCGTCTTCACCACATCCCGCGTCACTACCGGCTTCGACCCATCGGGGACGAACACCAACACGTCGTCGTCCCGCTGAATTCCGAGGTCGAATTCCGCCAAAGTCCGTGAGCCATATATGCTGATTGCATGCGTCGCGTTGCGGTCGATCGCGGCTGGAGCCTTCGTGCCAAAGGTGTAACGATACTCGCCTTCAGCCAGTTTTTCGTAGACGCCCCCCGCATCCGCGGAGGCCTGCGTGGCCGATACGTTGGTGATAGTGCTTCGCTGAACGCGGGTGGTATAGGCTACGTATTGCGTCTGGCCCTTGGGAATGTAGGCTGCGATAAAACTCACCGCCACTGCACCGGGCGTAGTTACGCCCTCGCGTTCGAGAGGCAATCCTCTGGGGTCGCTCAGCTTGAAACGAGTACGGATCGTGCCGTCCGGGGCGATCTCCGCCGAGAGAATCGTGATTACCAGTCCAGGCCGTACAAAACTCACCAGGTTTGCGTCCGCGTAATAAGCTTTATCCAACGCGGTAAAGGGAGATTTTGGCGCGCTAATAAGCACCGCCGCTCCGAACAACGCCGTTGCAAGCAGTGTAAATCGAACTCCGCGAGAGATGAGATTGGTCCTCATTCAGCCTCCATTTCAACGTTTCCAGACTCGCATTTCAATGGCCAATCTACCAGGAGTGAAACCCTTCCCAATTTGGGAAAATTGCGGGAAACAGGGCCGCCCGAAGTGGCGATATTCCCAAAAGGAGACAGGAACCTACGTCAGGTGGGTGAACTCACCCTTCAGACTACCCACGCGAGTGACCGCCTAAGGTCAGGCGATAACATCTGGTCAGAGTGCGTGCACTGCGGCGAGCAATGAAGCCTATCAGTTGGGCGCGGCAGGCGGGTCTGGTCTGCGACCGTATTGTGCCGTCCGCGCATTTTGCCGGCGTTGGGGTGCACTAGTCTAGCTATAGCTATTAACGCCGTGTGCTAGCTTTTAACAATGAAGAATCTGCATATCAAATCGCCGGGAGAGAAGGCGGGCGTCTACCCGATCGTCGAGCGCGGAAAGGACTTGAAATACCTCTCCTTTTCGATCCTCGAAATGTCGGGTTCGCTCTCGGAGCATACCTTCGAAAGCGGGGACGAAGAACTATCGCTCGACTTCTATTCCGGACCCGTCAGAGTGCAGGTGGATGCGTGGTCGGCCGAGATTGCGCCGCGCGCTTCGATTCGCGACGTGGGCTCCATGGTGTATGTTCCGGCTGGCGCGAAAGTGAAGATCAGTCGCCTTGATGGAAACGCAAGGGTGACGATCGCCGGAGCCGAGGGCAAGCCTGGCGGCTCTCCGGTCCTCGTGACCGGGGCCGAGGCCATGAAGAACAGTGTCGGCAGGGACAACTGGTCCCGATCGGTGTTTACTCACATCGCGAATAATATCGATGCGGCCCATCTCATCGCCGGCGAGACGCTGAACCAGCCAGGCGGGTGGTCGAGCTGCCCTCCGCATAAACATGACCAGTTCTCACCGCCGCACGAGGTTCCCATGGAAGAGGTCTACTACTTTCAGGTGGAGCCGCGCCAGGGCTTCGGATTCATGCGCGTCTACACGGACCCTTCCGTCCCCGACGCCTTCGACCACGCGTACCCGGTCGAGCACGGAGACACCGTGCTGATTCCACGCGGGTACCATCCGGTAGTAGCCTGCCCAGGCTACAGTCTGAATTACACTTGGATTCTGGCCGGCGAAGGCCGCACCTATGGCGCGTGGAGCGACGATCCGAACCACTCCTGGATCAAGACCGCTTGATGCAGGGCGTCGACTGGTTCCCGCTTTGGCTGAGCCTTCGCGTCGCGTGTATATCGACGCTGGCTTCGCTCGCCGTCGGGCTTTGGCTCGCCTACGTTTTGGCGAACCGGGCTTTTCCCGGCAAGGAACTGGTTGACGCCGCCGCGGCATTACCGCTTGTATTGCCACCCACGGTGCTCGGATACTACCTTCTTGTCGTCCTCGGCAGGGAGAGCGCCTTTGGGCGCCTGTACGAATGGGCCTTCGGGCAGCCCCTGGTGTTTACCTGGCAGGCGGCCGTGGTGGCTTCGATGCTGCACGCGATTCCGCTCCTGGTGAAATCGGCGCGCGCCGCCTTTGAATCCGTGGACCGCACCTTCGAGATGGCCGCGCGGAATCTGGGCGCATCGGAATGGCGTGTGTTTTGGCGGATCACGCTGCCGCTCGCGAGGAGGTCGGTATTCGCGGCCGGAGTACTTGCCTTCGCCAGGTCGTTGGGCGACTTCGGGGCCACCATCATGATCGCGGGCAACATTCCGGGCCGCACGCAGACCATCGCCGTGGCCATTTACGACGCCGTGGAATCGGGCAACGGCGCGCTCGCCCGATCGCTGGTGCTCGCGATCTCCGCGATTTCCGTCGCCATCCTGTACCTGGCGAGCTGGATCGAGCGGAGAGGGCAGGCGGCGTGATCGAGGCGCACATCCGGAAGCGCTTTCCGCCAGGGCCTGAGTCCGCCGGCTTCCTGCTGGACATCGAGTTTCAAGCGGGGCCGGGCGTCTCTGTCTTGTTTGGACCGAGCGGGTCGGGCAAGACGCTGGCGCTCTCCTCGATTGCGGGTTTCGTCAAACCGGACGCCGGCCGCATTCAACTTGACGGCCAGATTCTCTATGACGCGGATTCGCGCGTCTGCCTGCGTCCGCAACTGCGGAGCTGCGGATATGTGTTTCAGAACTACGCTCTGTTCCCGCACATGACCCTGCGCGAGAACCTGGCCTTCGCGGCTGTGCGGCATGCCCGCCTTGAACGGTACCGCGTCGTGAGCGAGATGCTGGACCGGTTCGAACTAGGCCCGGTCTCCGGCCGGCGGCCGCACGAAGTCTCCGGCGGCGAACAGCAGCGCTGCTCGATCGCCCGCGCGCTGATCGGGAATCCGCGCCTGTTGCTGCTCGACGAGCCCGCGCGGGGACTCGATCTGCCCTTGCGCGCCAGCCTCTACCGCGTTTTGAGACAAGTGCGCGCGGCATATCAGATCCCCATTCTTCTCGTGACGCACGATCTCGACGAATGCCTCGAACTGGGAGACCGCATGCTGGTGCTGCGCGAGGGACGCCTCGTTCAGACCGGGACGCCGGCGGCCGTCCGGGAGCGTCCCGCCTCGATCGAGGTGGCAAGGCTGCTCGGCCTCACGAACCTGTTTCGCGCCGAGATCACGGCGCTCGATCCGGGGCGCGGCCAGAGCCGGTTGCGCTTCGAGGGCTTTGAGTTGGCCGCGGCCTACCTGCCTGGCCATTTCATCGGCGATCGCGTTTGGGTATCCATGCCGTCGGAGGAGTTGCGTGTCAGCGCCGGCGCGCGCCCGGGACCGAACCAAACCTCCGCGCGCCTGCTGAACGCCTGTCAGCGGTCTCAATCGGTGAGGCTCGAGTTCGCGGGAGATCTGTCGGTCGACCTTCCGCGCGCGGAGTTCGAAAAGCAGAAGCATAATAAGGAATGGTTGATCGAGTTCCCGGCGGCCGCCTTGCGCGTGCTCGAAAGCGGCGGCGCCAATGAAAACCCTGGCTGAGTACGAAACGCTGGCCGAGGCGGCGCATGGCCACATGTGCGCGGGGCAGGTGCTGGGGCTGCGCATGGCTCTCTGCGGCGTGAGGCTCCTGGGCATCGAAGATCCGGCCGGCGCGGACCGCAAGCGGCTTGTGACCTTTGTCGAAATCGACCGCTGCGCAACCGACGCCATCCCCATCGTGACGGGCTGCCGCCTGGGCAAACGAGCTCTGAAGTTCCGCGACTTCGGAAAGATGGCGGCGACGTTTTGCGATCTGCGGGACCAGCGCGCGGTGCGCGTGGCGGCGCTCGAATCATCCAAGCGGCGGGCAAGAGAGATGCACCCCGAGATCGAAAACAAGAACAGGCAGCAGATGGCGGCCTATCGCGAAATGGCGGACGACGAATTATTCCGCGTCGAGTGGGTGAAGGTGACGCTCGGGCCCGAGGAGTTCCCCGGTTTTCGCGGGCCTCGGGTGGTTTGCCAGGGATGCGGCGAGGGTGTCAATTTCCAAAGGGAGGTGGAGCGGGAGGGCCGCACGCTCTGCAAGGCTTGCGCCGGCGAGCGCTACTACGAGCCGCTGTGATCCGGTATTACATCACGGACCGGAAACAGGCGGGCGGCTTGGGGCCTCTGCTAGATGCGATCACGAGGGCGGCGCACGCGGAAAACGCCGTCGACTGGATTCAGATCCGTGAAAAGGATCTAGGCGGAGCGGAACTGGTTGCCTTGGTTCGCAGGGCTCTCGCCGCCGCGCCGAACGTCCGTATCCTGGTCAACGAACGGGTGGATGTGGCCCTGGCCGCTGGCGCGCATGGTGTCCATCTACCTTCGAATTCACCTCCGCTACGGCGATTTCGGGCCCTTGCGCCTCAGCCGTTCCTGATCGGCGTCTCCTGCCATAGCGTGGACGAAGTGCGTCGCGCCGAAGCGGAGGAAGCGGATTTCGTGGTTTTCGGGCCGGTGTTTTTCACCCGGTCGAAAGCAATTTACGGAGAGCCGCTGGGCATCGGGCAATTGGGCGAAGCGGCAAGAGCCGTAGATATCCCCGTGCTCGCGCTGGGCGGCGTCACGCATGCGAACACCGCGGCCTGCCTTGCAGCGGGGGCCGCGGGCGTAGCCGGTATTTCGCTTTTTCAGAACGTCTGATTTTAGCGGTTCACGAAAAGAAACTTGCCTCCGCTCGCTAGCAGGACAGGGAATGATATTCCTGCGTGGTTGAGAAAGAAAAGGAGATCAGCAGGAAGCCGGTCCACCACAGAACGAGCAGGCGCACGCGCGAGGCGCGGCCGGCGGAACGGAAATCGAGCTTCGCAAGAAAAGGTGCCCAAACGGATCCGTCGAACTGCCATCGGTGATTCGTCGTGATTCGTGGCGAAGTTACAGCGGTTCGACGGTGAGAGTATAATGGGGAAGATTCGGCAAGGAAAGACTCAACCTCCGGAGAAGCCGCGATGAAATTATGGAATGTCAAGTGCATTCCTCGCGTTGGCGTCCAGAACTGGCTGTGGATTGTATTAGTTGCCTCGCTGCTTCATCTGCTGCCTGGTCAAACACCGCTTGGTCTGAAGCCTGGTTTAAGGAGCAGCGAGCCTATCCGATGGGGTACGTGCCCGGTGGGGCTCGGATTAGGGCTCTTGAGGCCTTCAAGCGAACCAAGTCACGCCTGCTACCTTCGATATTCACGTCTGCTCGATGGACGGAGATCGGGCCGCGGCCTTTAAGCATCGGTGGTGAGCATCGGATCCTGGGGGGATTCGCATCGGCGCTGGCTGTTGATCCGCGAAGCGGAAATGTTGTGTACGCAGGTGCCGCGGCGGGGGGCGTCTGGAAAACGACTGATGCTGGCACCAACTGGACTCCCTTGACCGATGATCAACCCTCTCTCTCGGTCGGGTCAATTGCTTTAGATCCTTCAAGTCCAGACATTGTGTATGTTGGAACCGGCAATCTGATCGGCCAAACAGCTCCTGGGGATACGTACGGAGCGGGAGTGCTTAAGTCCATCGACGCCGGCGCCACATGGCAACATCTGCCTGGGCCCTTTGCAGGACCTGCGGCTCCGGACTTGGGAGGTAGCAGCATAATTTCGCTTGCCGTTCACCCCACTAATGGGCGGATTGTGCTGGCAGGAGTTTCGTTTGCAGGCTCTCGTTTCGGCGTCTATCGTTCGGCAGACGGAGGGGTAACTTGGGCCCAGGTGCTGCAGGGAAATCTCCGCAACAAGATACTGTTCGATCCTGCAAACGGGAGCATTGCTTACGCCGCGACCGGCGGATACAGCGGCGACATCACGAACAGAATCGCAGTCAATAGCTATCGCTTGATCGGGGCCGTTCAGGATGGAGTATACAAATCCACCGATGCCGGCGTGACCTGGAAATTGCTCAGCGGCATAGGTGTGAATGCGCTGCCGGTCACGAACTTGGGGAACATTGAGATCGCAATCTCCCAATCCGACCCGCGTGTTCTGTACGCTGGAATCGCGAGCACAGTCGATGGTACGTTGCTAGGCCTTTTCAGGACTTCAGACGGAGGTGCGACTTGGATTCGACTCGCGAATACGCCCGACTATTGCAGGTACCTTTGCGACGACCGTCATACGATCCGAGTTCATCCGACAAACCCGAACGTCGTTTTTGCGGGGGGCAGAGTCAAAGGAAACATCCTTTTTCGGACCCTCGATGGCGGGAGCAGTTGGACCGAGGTTTCGCTGAGCTCGGATGGCCTCGAGATTCACCCTGACATGAAAGCCTTGGCCTTTTCTCCAATAGGAGACTTGCTTTACGCCGCGAATGACGGTGGCGTGTACAGCACAGCGAATCCCACAGAACCATCGGTCTTATGGTCCAATCTTAATGCGACGTTTGGCGCGACCCACTTCTTTCCGGGACAATCGATCCATCCAACAAACATAAATGTGGGATACGGCGGACCAGGGGAGGGCGGAACCGCGAGATATTTAGGCTATCTTTCCTGGACGAACGCGATCTGTGGAGACGGAGGACCTACGGCAATAGATCCTGAAACGCCGAACATTGTGTACGCCGATTGCATCGGCCCTCCAACGATCTATAGGAGCACGTCGTCTGGAGTATACGGTACCTGGAAGCTTTCGAATTTCGGAATCGACGCCTCGGACCGAGCTTTGGGCATTCGCCCACTGGTCATTGATCCGTCAAACCCACGTACGCTTTATTTTGGCACGTATCGAGTTTATAGAACGACTGATGGAGCCGCGACCTGGACTACGGTCTCGGGCGACATCACCAAGGCAGTGATCGTGATCCGCCCACCGAATCGGGAAACAATTGGTTATATAAGCGCACTCGCGGTGGCTCCCTCGGATCCCAACACTGTTTATGCAGGCACAAGCGACGGCAAAGTGCAGGTTACCTCTTCCGCGGGCGCGGGCTCAGCGGCAATCTGGAACGATAGAAGCGTGGGAGTTCCCGACAGATTCGTGACGAAGATTGTCCTAGACGCGGACGACGCTGGCACCGCTTACATTTCGCTTTCGGGCTTCTCCGGCTTTTTGGGTGATACCGCTGGCCACGTGTTTAAAACAATCGACCATGCCGTACATTGGACCGATATCAGCGGCAACCTACCCAACATTCCGGTAAACGATATCGTTGTCGATCCGGATTTACCTAAGGTTATGTACGTCGCGACAGACATCGGGGTGCTCGCAACGGCGGACGGCGGAGTAACGTGGGGGGCAATCGGTACAGGTCTGCCCAACGTCGCGGTTACCGGCTTAAACCTGCACCGACCGACTCGAACCCTTCGCGCTGGTACATACGGTCGCGGAATGTGGGACCTCCAGATCCCGCTCACTGGACAGTTATTGCCCGGCTTCAATGTTGGCGGCGTGGTCAACTCCGCGTCGTTTACGTCTCCGGTCGCACCCGGAAGTATAGCAACGGTGTTTGGAGCTAACCTGGCGCAGAGTTCCTCGCTCGCTAACGCCGTGCCGCTACCCACGAGCCTGGGCGGCGTCACCCCTCTCATGGGCAGCATCATAGATGAACGTGCGTGGTCTGTCCCCTTGTTTTTTGCGGGAGGTGGCCAACTGAATATTCAGGTGCCCTGGGAACTGGAGGGTCAGGCGCAGGCGATGCTGAGTCCGACAATTGCCGGAATTACTTATAGAGCGGTTATCGTGAATATTGCGCCTTATGCGCCCGGAATTTACACAATGGACGGCACCGGAAGGGGACAGGGAGCCGTTGTTAACGTGACGAACGGTCAGATCGCGGCACCCGGGGGAAGCATTGCTGGCTCGCGGACATCAGCGGCTGCCAAGGGAGATTTTCTGACGATTTATTGTACGGGACTAGGGGGTGTGACCATTCGCCCCACTTCCGGCGGGGCCGCGCCGCTTAGTCCACTTTCGCATACTAAAGCGACTGTCACAGCCTCAATCGACGGCGTGGCGACACCGGTCAGCTTTGCAGGGCTTACGCCGGGAGCGATTGGCCTCTATCAGGTCAACGTTCAGGTGCCGGCTGGAGTTCCAAGCGGAGATGCGGTCCCTCTTGTTATCTCTGTCGGAGGGATCATTTCCAACGTGGTGACGATCGCCATTCGATAGGCAGCTCGAGATGGCTGCCTCCTCCAGGCTCATCCCTCATGTGTTCCCGCGAGGAGAGGGAAGACCCATCGTACCGCAGCTAACACGCGCCAGACCATTTTCGAAATGTTTGTAGACCGCTCCTCCGTCCCCGCGTGGCACGGGGAGTACTGCCCCTTGCGACGCACTCCAGCTGTGAGGCCTTTGTCGGGAACCCGTTCGGAAATAGTGTTTCGCGGTGCCGTTGCGTATTAGGCCCAATAGCATCAAATTAGTGGTTCACGAACAGAAACTTGCCGCCGCTCGATGCGACTACATGAAGACGCTCTTTGCCGAGCAGCGTTTCAAGGCGCGGAACTTTCGGTCCCTCCACCGTCAGATAGTAGCGCGCATCGCTCGCCCACAACGCGGGCAGGTCCTTGTCCTCGAGGAACACCGCGGGGGCCCCGGGAGCGTAGGAGCCGTATTCGAGATTCATCTGCCGCCCGTTCAACAGCAGCGCGGGCCTGTTCGCATAGAAGAAGACGGACGAGAACGTGTAGTATTGATCGTCCACGATGAGCTTTCCTTGGGGTGCCTTTACGAACGCCTCGGCCAAGGCACGCGAGCCAAGATAAGGATCGAATGCCACCAGCGCGAGCCGGGCGGCGTGGAAGAACAGCGTCATCATGAAGGCGAAGGCAAGCATCGCGCGGCGTCCCTTCATCGTGAAACCGCCTACCGCTCCCGCCAGAAAAGCGACTCCCGCCAGAGCCAGCGGCGCGCGCAGGTACGCGAACGACTCGATCGTGAGATCGCCCATGTGTCCGAGCGACAGCGTGTACAGTTCGGGATGATGAGTGAGAGCCGCCGAGATATCACCGGGCGTGGGAATGCCCTGTACGCACACGAGAATCGCGGCCGCGGCCGCCGCGGCAAGCGCCGAGATGGCGGACATCGCTCGAGTTCCAACGTCGATGAGCTTTCCCCCCTGCGCGAGCGTCGAGCCCAGTAGCAGGGCGATCGCCGGATAGCAGGGCAGCGAATAGTATTCCTGCGTAGTTGAGAAAGAAAAGAAGATCAGCAGGAAGCCGGTCCAGCACAGAGCGAGCAGGCGCACGCGCGAAGCGCGGCCGGCGGAACGGAAATCGAGCTTCGCGAGCGCCGGAAAATAAGCGCTCCACGGGAAAAACCAAAGCAGGTGAAACAGCCAGAAATAGGCCCGCGGAACCGTGTTGTAGTCGCGCGGATAGCGCAGATTGAGAAAGCGCAGCACGTGTTCATTCAGGAAGTAGAACCAGAAGAAGCCGCGGTAGGAGCCCGCTTCGCTGTGCATCGTGAAATCGAGGTACGGCGGATTCCGCAGAGTAGCCAGCGCGTGCCACGGCGCGGCAATCGACAGCATCAACGCCAGACCGGGTCCGAGCATCGCCCGCCGCCATGTCCGTGAGCGGAACAACTGCCGGGTGAAGCCCAGATAAAGCCCCGCGGCGGCCACGGGGAAGAGCAGGGCGATTACGCCTTTCAGCAGCAGCCCCAATCCCATCGAGGCCCAGAACGAGAGCGCCCACAAGCGTGGATGGGGTTCATCCTCTTCAAGCGCGCGGAGGAATGCCCAGAGTCCGAACGCGATCGTGAGCGTGAGGACCGCATCGGGAATCAGAATTCGCGTGAACAGCCAAAGTCCCACGGCGGTGCTGAGGCAGAGACCCGAATAGAATCCGCCTTCCGCGCCGAAGGCCCATTTTCCAAATTGCGCCGTCACCCAGCAGAGCAAGACCGCTCCCAGCGCGAACGGCAGGCGCGCCGCCCAATCGTGCACGCCAAAGACGGCATAGGAAGCCGCCATCATCCAGTACGTGAGCGGCGCCTTTTCGAGATAGACGACGCCGTTGAGTCTGGCCGTCACCCAATCTCCTGAATCGAGCATGTTCCGGGCGATCTGGGCTTGGACGGCGTCGACGTCGTCCATCAACCCCGGCGGACTCACGATGCATCCGAGGAAGATAGCGGCGGCGATCAGCGAGACGGTCAGGTTGAGGCGTAGACCAGGGCCTCCGCGCGGTCCGTCTGGCGCGGCGTCTCGATTCCCCATCTCTTCATCCACAGGAAAAGCGTCAGCAGGCCCCATAATTGATAACCGACGTTTGCGCGCCGCTCCATGTGATCGCGAATCAGTCCGCGTACGGCCGCGGGATTGAAGATAGTCGATTCTTCAACCCGCTCGTCGCACAGCGTATCGAGCAACAGCGGCTTCAGCGCGCCGCGGAACCAATCGTGAGCCGGTATGTCGAGGCCGGTCTTCTTGCGCTTGAGGACCGAAGCCGGGAGTTTGTCCTTCATCAGTTCGCGGAGTACAAACTTGCCCTGAGTTCCGCGGATTTTCAAACTCTCCGGAAGAGTGGCGGCGAACTCGGCGATACGATGGTCGAGAAACGGCGGGCGGACTTCAAGCGAGTGAGCCATGCTCATGCGGTCCACTTTACAAAGAATGCCGTCCGGCAGATACGTGTGCTGATCGAGCAGCAGGTACCGGTTGACGAAACCGGCGTGCGAATCGCTCGCTCCGGGAAAGCGGCCCACGAGCGTTTCGAGAGACTCCACGCCCGCCGTGGGACAGAGGCTCCGGCGCTGCTCCTCCGAGCACGCTCCGTTCCAGAAGAAGTGGGCGTTGTCCGCCGGCAGCATCGAGCCTTCGATCAGGCGCTTGAGCTTGTACTCGAAGCTGATCTTGTCGTCCGAGACGGGCCAGAACCGGTTCAGGGCGTCTAGCGCGAAACGCCGCGCAACGGCCGGAATAAGGCGCAGCGCGTTCGCCACGCGGTCGGCAATGTAAGTAAGGTAGCCGCCGAACATCTCGTCCGCGCCTTCTCCGGAAAGGGCGACGGTGACGTGCTGGCGGCTCATCCGGGAAAGGAACCACACCGGCAGCGCCCCCGCGTCGGCGCTTGGCTCGTCGGAGTAGTAGGCGAACTGTTCGATCGCGGAAGCAAGCTCCAGTTCCGGGTTGAGGTCGAATTCGCGGTGTTCGGTTCCGTAGCGGCGGGCGATCTCCCGGAAGTAGGCGCTCTCGTCAAAGCTGCGGCCCTTGAAGGAAATCGAAAAGGTGTTGAGCCGTCCCGCGCCCGCTGCAGCCGCATAGTGAAGGATCGTCGACGAATCGAGGCCGCCGCTCGACCAGATGCCAAGGGGCACGTCGGAAACCAGATGTTCGCGAACCGAGGCGCGCAGCAGGGTATCGAGCTCGTCCTTGGCGGCGTCGAGCGTCCACTTGGCGTCGGGGTGAAATTCAAGACGCCAGTAAGGCTCCATCCGGAAAGCGCCCGCGCGCCATTCGAGCCAGCAGCCTGGAGGAAGCTTCTCGATGCCTTCGACCAGAGTGAACGGACAGGGGACGTAATTGAGTGTGAGGTAGAAACCGAGCGCGTTCAAATCGAGCTTGCGGGGAATCTCCGTGTGCGCGAACAGGCACTTCAGCTCGGAGCCGAAGTAGAGATCGGGGCCCTGGCGGTGGTAGTAAAGGGGCTTGATTCCAAGACGGTCTCGCGCGAGGACCAGGCGCTGCGAGGGCTCGCTCCAGAGTGCGATCGCGAACATGCCGCGCAGCCGCGAGAAAGATGCGGTATCCCATTCGAGAAACGCGCGGAGAACAACCTCCGTGTCGCAGCGGGAGCGGAAGCGGTGGCCGGCCAATTCAAGTTCGGCGCGCAACGCGGCGTGATTGTAGATCTCGCCGTTGAAGGCGACGACCGTCCCGCCGCCGCTTTCGTCACCGCTGCGGAAAGGCTGATCGCCGCCGGCCAGATCGATGATCTTGAGCCGGACCGCTCCGATTGAAGCGTTGGCCGATTCAAAGACGCCTTGCTGATCCGGGCCGCGATGAGCGAGCGTCTCGACAAGACGCCGCACAACGGCGCCGTCAACGTCGCGATCTCGATGTGTAAACCCCGCTATCCCGCACAAAACGCAAATATCCCGAAGTTTCAGCTTACAGCAGATGACCCGATCATGGGGTGGAAAGCGCGTAGCTCCCCACAGTCCCGAGACTCCTGAATTGGATCCAGTCGCCGTCTCGCCTCCGCGGGCACCGACGGCCGAGGACCGCACCATTGTGCTCCCACTTGCACTCGGGGCGTTTTCGAGACCTTTCGCCGACAGGGTCGGCACACTTCCTCTGGGCCGCTGTTCAATCAGCTACCCTGTCTGGGGAAGTGATTCGACAAATCGGTTCGGCGGCAACCCGAGGTTCGGGCTGAGCCATGAATGGAGGGTCCAGAAAATCAACGACTTAGTTCAGCCCAGGAAAATGCCGCCGGTTGGCCCAGGATGTGCTTTATCACTGGTGCAGACAACTTCTGCTTAGGGAAAAACGGAATGGCAACACAAAGTGTCAGCTTCGTGCAGTGGGAAGAAGTGCGGCAGGTCGAGAAGGAGTGTTACGAGAAGTTCTTCGTAGCGGCGGACAAGACCGCCGGGGGCTGGGAGTTCTCAGACCGGAGCACCTACGAGGTGAGGTACCACGGGCTGGAGGCGGAGCCGGACCTCATCGCCATCGCAGACCATGGATCGCAGGTTGTGGAACGGGGGTCGACTTGGCTGGATCTGGCGGACATCGGCCCTGAAACGCTGAAAGACCGATCGCGCCGAAACCGGCGTAAGGTCGGGAGTTTACGATTTCGTTACCTCCGCCATTGTTAGATCGTCACTGGCATGCCACTGCGAAAACAGTTCCTCACCTTGGGGAAAGGAATCCACAAATGCGGCCGTCGAACGGTCTCGCTGAGAATCTCACTAACACCGGTATTCCCTTGCGGATACAGGAATCTAGAGCGGCCTGGGCACACAAGGTACGTATGGCATGATAATTGCGAAACGTAGGCACTGTAGTGTGGTGATAGCTCGCGGTCTGAAGGAGTGCGGCAATGGCGTCAAAACTAATAGCGGTAGCAACCGCGATGATCGATAGCGTTCCCGAGTCGATGAGTACCGGCCAAGCGGCTCAGGATCTGCTCGATCAGGCCGGTGCCACGCTGAGCAAAACCGGCCTTCCACCGCGCTGCATACTGCTTCTAGCGACCGCCGATTGGTGCAGGCTTCACCCTGAACTCGCGAGGGAGATCCGCAGGCGGCTGGCGGATCGAGTGGGATATGCCGTCCCGTTGATCGGCGGGAGCATGGCGAGAGTGTTCAGCTCCTGTCACCCCGACGTCGTAGCGGAGCACGGCGTCACCCTCGCCTTGATCTGCTCACGAGATCTTCACATTTGCGTCGGCTCCTTGCCCAAGCCCCACGACAATCCGGACACGCGATCCCAACAGGTTAAAATGCTCGCCAACGAACTACGGGAGGCGAGCCGAAACCATCTCGGCTTAGGCACCAGCGCCCAGAGGGATCTGCTAGCGTTTTTACCGGGATATCTTGTCGATTGCCAAGGTAGGAGGTGCTACCTCGACAACGAATTGTATGAAGAGATCCTCGACGCGTTCGATCATCGAATGATTCTCTTTGGAGCCTCCTCCGCGGACGATCTGGTGCCACGCACGGGCTATCAATTTGCCAACGATGAATGCCTGGAGTCGGGATTGGCACTCGCCATTATTGAGAGCGATCTTTGCACAGGTGCGGCGATGACGCATGGATTCGAGCGAATTGGCGGGCTTCGTATTTCGGTCGATGAATTGGAGGGCGGCGTTTCCGACGGGTATGTCGTGACCCGGCTCAACGGAATGCCGGCCGCGCGGTGCATCCGGGAACTGGTCGAGCAATATCCCAACGCGCTTGAGAGGCCGGTGTTCGGCGTTCCCTTCGCTCCGGATCATCACGTGTTCCTGCCGCTGGATGTACCGCATGATGATTCCGAGCCGGTAAGGCTGGGAAGAAAGGTCGCCGCAGGCGACTCCTTATATCTGCTGGACGCTGATGCCTCCCGCATGTTGGAGGCAGGCAGACGAGCCGCCAGGAGCGCGATCCACAAAGCCGGCCTGCAAGAGTCCGAAGTCGCCTTTCTCCTTGTCCTCGCATGCACAGGGCGGTTCAGAAAGTACGGGGCCAATCGCGAGATCCTGAAGGAGGCGATCGACAGCTTCGGACAGGGCCTTCCAGGTATCCCGATCATTGGCGGGCTCTGCGGCGGGGAGTTTGCCGAAGATGAGCATCATCAAGCCCGCGGCAACAACCTCAGCGCCTGGGTCACATGCCTGGGCGATAGGCTCCACAACAGGGCGCGAAATAAGATCCTCCAGCGCGCTCTAATCGAAGCCGGCGCCGTGGTGTTGAGCTCCGAGACTCCCAGAGAGGTGATGAGGGCAGCCCTTGAGGGCGCCACCAAAGCTGGTGGAACAGGAGGCCAGATTTGCCGCGTGGAAAAGGTGAACGGGCCTGAGTGGCGAATCCTCGGCAAGAACTTCGGGTACTCCTACTCGACGCCAGGAGCGCCAGACAACTGGGAACTCGTATTGGCCGGGACGGAACGAAGGGCTCCTGACCCCAAAGAGCGAAGGAGTCTGCCGTTAGCGCTGATTCCCTGGGCGATCAGCGCTTTGCCGGGCGGTGACACGGAGTCTAACAGCGCCTCGATTGCATCCCCTCACGGCCCTCGGGAGCCGGAAGACATTCTGACTTGCTGTGTACGCACCAGACACGCCATCTTCGTGCCCGACTGCAGGAAGCCGGAGTTCCAATGCGATCTCGATCTCGTTCTGCAAGCCGGATTACGAGCTCAGTTGGTGCTCCCGCTCATCGGCAGGGACGGTTTTGCCATCGCGACGATGCAGATCGGATTCGCCGAGCGCACCGTGCTTGACGAAGAGAGCTTTGGCCTTTGGATCCTGTTTGCCCAGAAGGTAGCCGCTTCCTTGGAGAGATCTCAAGAACTCAAGGAACGGCGCATGATGGAAGAGATGATGCAGCTCGGCGCGGAGATAGCTCAGCGCCCGCTTCGCGAGGATGACTCGCCAAGCCGATCGCTGGTGGAGTACATCGACAAACTGATTCTTACGATTGGCGCCGACTATGCCCATCTGCGAATTCCGAAGCTCCAAAAGGACTCAGGCCCATTTGAGTTGGTGGCCGCGTCGACCCCGATCGGGGAGTTGCACCAAGTAGTGCGGCCATTCATCGAATATGGAGAGGGAAGCTGCCGCGCAGAAGTGCTGACATCGAAGGGAATGATTGCAAACACTAGAAGTGCCACCCAGAGGCTATTTCAAGGCATGGAAATGCCATGCGCCGCCGGCGAGGAGAAATACCAACAAGAATGGACTGCCGAATGCGATCTAGTTTTTTCCACCGCCATGATTCCCCTGAAGGAGAACCGCCGTGTCTTTGGGGTGTTGGCGGTGGACAGCTATCGCGAGTATTTCTTCACGCCACGAATCGAGAGAGTGGTCCGAGCTTGCGCGGGACAGGCAGCTTCGATCCTCTCCAAAAAGAGGGCGGACTATCTGCAAGCGCGGCGAGACAATCAAGCGAAGCGCCTAGCGCGTTTGCAAAACGATATCGTTCGCGAGTTAATTCGCAGTTCACAACCGGGAGCCGATTGGCGGCCCGTTTTGGACCTGGTACGCGCTGGCTTCCTTGTGGAAGCGGCAGCCTTTTACTACGTTCGAACGGGGCGCCTTGGTGAGCGCTTCCTTGGTGAGCGCTGCATCTCATCCGAGTCACCGCGATGGACAGAAGCGCCTCCAGTCCCCGACGAACAGGAGCTGAAAGCGCTGATTGAAGGCAAAACTCCAATATGGCTGGATCGCTTGAATGAAGCGGACCTGCGCCGATGGACGAGCCCTCCGTCACCCAGCGATCTTTGCGCGGTACCTCTGGTTTCGGCCGACCAGGAAGTGAGAGGCGTCTTGATCGTGCTGGAGCGCAAGCAGCCAGCCGAGGCGCCTTACGGATTTGAGGACCAGATCGAACAGAACTGCCTAATTGATATCGCGCGTGAAATTGCCTCCGCCCAGAGCATTCGCGCCGCGCGGAAACTCCGAAACGCCTTGCAAGATAGAGTTACCGATCTGATGGGTCTTGGCAAAGACGGCTTGATCGAGGCCGTCGCCTTGCATGACCTGATGTCCCCACTCGCCGGTATCCAGCGTGCAGTGGACACGATGCGAAAATTCCCGGAATTCACCAGGGAGAAACGCGAAGAGGAACTGCGTTACATCGAGAAGCAGAAGGCCCTGGCGATCCAGTTCATACACGAATGGGCGGCCCAACCTGGCATGGATGTTAAGGAAGAAACAGTTCAGTCACTCGTGACTCAAGCAATGAATAGTCTCCAACATCAGAAGGCTGAGTTCCCCTCGGATGCCAAGGTGGAGAACAAGATCACCGCGAGCGTCAGAGTCCATCTGCAGCTAATGGTTCAGGCCATCGTCGGCTTGATGTCCAATGCCGTGGAGGCGCTGGAAAATAAGTGGAAGCTGACAATTCGCACCGAGCGGTCCCCCGGCGGTGAATGCGCATCCATCGTCATCTACAATTCCGGACCACACTATGAGCAGGACGAAATCGACGGCTTTTTCACGATTGGACACTCCAGTAAGCCGGATCATTTAGGTGTCGGATTACCCATCGTCAGACGGGTGGTCGAGGCCGCTGGAGGATCATTGCAAATGGGTTCCCCCGAGGAAGGCGGCGTTGAAGCGAGAATCGTATTGCCGGTTGTGAAAACAGTGAGAGGAGGGTCATGAGCACGACAATTGTGAACGAGTACAGAGTCCTTCTGGTAGAAGACCGTCCCGACGATGCGAACAGAATCAAACCTCTCATCGAGTCCATGAACGTGGGAGGGAATGATGAGATGAGGGTGGTTGCGCCGGGCCATCTACTGAACGGCATGAAATGGCTGCCTGAATTGAGGCGGATGCAGCCCAATGCCGCGATCGTGGTCCTGACAGCATATCCATATGAAAAAGGCCTGGAGAACGCGGTGAGGGCCGTGCGGGACTTCGACGCGGACGATTTCATTCCCAAAACACTTGAATGGAATGATATGGAGGCCAGGATCAAGCTTGCGTCCGCTCATGCGGTTCACAGACGACAAGTTCGAATGTTACGCGACGAACTGTTCCGGTCGCTGCTTCGTTCGCGCGGCACGCAAACCTTCGCCGAAGATATCGCCATCCGGGTCAACGAAGCTCAGTACAGGCTGGATCGGCTCGCCGACATCGTGGAGAGCGGTGATGCGTCAGCGATTGACGCTGTTCCTGGAGCGTTGCGTAGGGCGGCGGGCGACCTTGGGAGTGCGATCAGCGACCTTGCGGCGAAATTGCAGCATCCACGTGAGGAAAAGAGATCGGTTACCGACTTTAAGGATTTTCTCGAAAACCTTGTGCGACTGTTTGGGCCCTTTCCTACCCGAGGGGGCGTTAGTGCGATCTTTCAACCGGAGAACGATGGACCCATTGGGTGTACTACCTACCTCGGCGATTTGAAGACCGCGCTTTACGAGGTTATTCAAAACGCCGTCGATGCATTCGAGGCCGGTTCTGGCGGAGACAAAATCGTTGAATTCGGATTGCGCAGGGAGAGTCGGCTGCTCCAGATCATCATTTCCGACACTGCGGGAGGTTTCACGGCGGAGGCGCTGGACCATCGATTCGAACTGGGGTTTACTACGAGGCAGCCGCAACTCGGCGATGAAGGCCGCAACCGGGGCATGGGTCTTTACATTGCCCGCCGCATGGCGCAGGGGCTCGGCGGCGACGTATCGATTGAGAACCGCGCCGATGCAAAGGGCGCACGCGTTACGATCACGATACGAGACTTCACACCGGTATGACTATCGGTATTGTTGTCTTCAGCCAGGCGCTCGCCGACTTGCTTGTCGCCGCAATCGCGGCGGAGGGACATGCCCATGGCCTTTTCGAGAGTGTAGGCGCGGCACTGGATGCATCCGCCGGACTCGTCTTTGCGGAATGGCCTCTAGATCGTAGCGTTTCGGATTTGTTGGACGGATTGGCTCGGGCAACGCTGGCCCAGGCGCCTACTCCGGTGGCCGTGTTCGTACCGGGGGAGCGACTCACTTGATGAAAAGGGCATTGAGCCACGGCGCCACGGATGTTCTCTTTTGCCCGCCGAGCCCGGAGGAGATCCTCGCGGAAATTCGAGAGGCCTTAGCAGCCCGTGGTAGAAGTGCCTAGATTTCGGAACCAAACCTGCCGGGCGACTACGGGGCGCAGATAGAAAATGTAAAGCAAGGTTCGCAGAAGGCCGTGAAGTTAGACCAAGTCGCGCAGATTGACGTCCAGGTGGTCTGAACGT
>CAMDED010000054.1 GCA_945893365.1 Candidatus Sulfopaludibacter sp. SbA3
AACGGCGCGTGCCGGTCTTCGTGCTTCGCAGCTTGCGCCAGGCCGTCCATATACGCCGCGAAGCGCTTCTCCTGTGGGCCTGGCGTGGAGAGGCGTGTTCCCACAAAAACAAGTTTACACCCAAATGTTATGTTTGTGACCCAGTAGTATTAGGGGATCGCGCCAAAGCGCATTTCCGTGTAATGTATATCGGCGTACGGCGCCACCTCCGTCGAACCGCGCCGCCACCCGCCAGACGCCGGGAGAGTCTCGGGCGCAGCCTGCGGAGCGCCCCTCGTCAGCAAGAGACCGGCAAGCAAACCAGCCGCGAGCAAAGGGAGCGCGGTTCCTTCATTGGCAGATACTCCCACGCCGTAACGATATCGAGGGTATGGTCAGGCGGGGGAAATCGGAACCCTGATCCTAAGGCTGGAACCGCGTCCGGGCTTCGACTCCAGAACGACATCCGCGGAAAGCGACCGCGCGCGCCGCTTCAGACTGACGGGACCGAGACGAAGCAATTCCAGTTCGTCGAGCGTATAGGAGCCGCTGAAGCTAAAGCCCGCGCCGTTGTCGTCGATCGCAATCTGAACGTTGCGGCCCACCTTGTGCATGGAAACCGCCACGCGCGTGGCGCGGGCATGCCTGTGAACGTTGTTGAGCGCCTCTCCGATCATTTGCAGAATATCGCCGGTAATTTCCGGGCTGGTTTCAATGGGACCATCGCCATCGAAAGCGACCGGAATGCCGGCTTCCTTCTGAAAGGTCTCGGCGAGGCGGCGCGCGGATACCGAGAGGCTTGCTCCATCGAGCTCGGGCGGGCGCATGCTGCGGACAAAGCTACGCAATTCACGCAATTGCCGGACGGAGATGTCCTGGAGCATCTGAAGCTCGGTCATGCCGGCCTCGCGGTCGCGTTCGAGGAGTCTGCGCAAGACGACCAGCCGCATTTGGAAGCTGATCAGGCACTGCAGCGGCCCATCGTGAAAATCGTCGGCGATTTTCTGCCGCTCGAGGTCGCGGGCGCGGGCTTCGGCGTCGCGCCAATCGGCGGCCTTCCGATTCAGCGCGGCGATCGCCCTGTCGTGCTGTCTCACGCGCATCGATGCCGCGCAGGCGAACAAACCGAGTGCCGCCACCGTATTTTCCAAGCCGTCCAGTTGCGGTTTGCGGAGGGCGACGAGGAATAGCAGACAGACCACCGACACCAGGATGACTTCTCTCGAGTGAAAGCCAGCCACGGTTGAGCCGATTAGGACGAGGAAGAGAATCGAGTACAACAACAGGGGACCAGCCACGGGCATCGCGGCGAGAAGGAGGAAGAAAACCGTGTCGGCGAGGAGACCGGCCATGGCCCGGTTCCCGGAGAGCGGCTTTGAAAACGCAGTGAAGAGACTGTAAATGAGAAACGCCGCTGTAACCGCGATCGCCGTTGCGGATAGGGGCGAGGCGACAAGCTGAAGGAGGAGGAAGGCGGCCGCCAGCACAGGCCGGGAAAGGCATAGGTAGCGAGCCCAAGGTATATCGGGCAGCGACAATTTTCCGGTAAGCGAACCGATGAGTGAATCCTCAGCAGGAATGGGACGGGCGGAATGAGAATACGAATCCGGCGTCATGCTGCTCCAAGTGCCACGACCGTGACTTGGGCACAAAAAAAGACCGTGAAAACCGCTCCAGTTAACATATCACTGGCTGATCATAGCATGGGAATCCTCCCTCCGAATACGTTTTGGATGCGGAATAGTACGGAATAGTAATGGTCCCGGTGATGGGACTGCTAGCACCAAGGTCCGGTAGCGAAGTTGGTACTGGTAAGATTGCCAGCGTGCACCACTCCCGCAGATGCGAGTTTCCGCATGTGCCTTGCGCCCGCGGTCAGGGAGGCTGGGCTTCCGTCGTGCAAGAAAACGCCGCAGTGCAATTGCGCCGTCCGCCGCGTTAAAATCGGGGACAGTGAATTGTTACAGTTGTGTGTCGATCCTGATCCTGGCGGGCCTGTGCCAAGCCGAGGACGCGGTTGCGCCCAAACCCCCACCGGCCCCCGCTGCGGCGGAGGCGAAGCCGGACCAGCGGACCGATCTTAACCTGCTTGGCAAGACCGATACCGGATCCGGCGAGAGCCGGCGCAACGAAAACGTGCAGTTTAACCCTATTGATAACAATGCTTTAAAGGAACTTAACGTCCGCATGGGAACCACGGCGACGCTGGTCCAGGAATTCCAGGCCGACCGCGGCTACTTCAGCGCGGAGTTTGGAAATAAGCCTACGGCGCCGCCGCATCTGGCGGACGCCAAGTCCGCCGCCGGGGTCCACGGCAGCCTTTATGAAACGCACGGTAACTCCGTGTTTGGGGCGCGGTCGTTTTTTCAGGCTGGCGGCGTCAAGCCGGCGCGCGATAACGACTATGGTTTTGCGGTTGGCGCCAAGCCGTGGCGTGGCGGGTCGATCAGCATCGAAGGGAGCCAGCAGAAGATCCGCGGCAGCGTAAACGGCAACATTTTGGTTCCCCAGGCGGGCGAACGGACTGCCCTCACGGCCGATCCGGCGGCGCGCGCCGTCGTCATGCGTTTCCTGAGCGCTTTTCCAAACGAGCTGCCTAACCGGACCGACATCGACGCGCGAGCGCTCAACACGAACGCACCGCAGCGCATCGATACGGACAACGGGGGCGTGCGGCTCGATCAGCGCCGCGGCGCGCGCGACCGCTTCACGCTTCAGTATTCGTTCACCGGTCAGGTTGTAGACGCGTTCGAACTTCTGGCGGGGCAGAACCCCGATACGACGACGAAAGCGCATACGGCGCGCGCGACGTGGAGCCGCGCATGGTCGGCGAACACGGTCACCAACTTCACGGCTGGTTTCGACCGAACGCGGTCGCTGATCGTGCCGGAGCCGAATGCCGTCGGGCCGACTGTGACCTTCGGGAACGCCCTCGAAGGCCTCGGACCCGGGTCGGACCTCCCCATCGACCGCGCGCAGAACCGGTTCCGTTACGCGGGACAGGTCCGGCGCGTGCATGCACGGCATTCGTGGACTGCCGGCGGGGAAACGGCACGGAGGCAAATCAACGGTTCCGAAATCAGTAGCCAACGGGGCGTTTTCTACTTCCGAAACGACTTTGGGCGGGATGCGATTACCAATTTCCGCATGGGCGTTCCGAGCCGCTTTTCGACGGGAATCGGTAGCTTTCACCGGGGCTTCCGGAACTGGGAGTACCAGTTTTATGCCGGGGATACGTGGCGCGCACGGCCGAATCTGACGCTCACCTATGGACTGCGATATCAGCCTGTGACCGGAGTCAAGGAAGTGAATGGCTTGACCCCAATTCCGTACGGCTGCGACTGCAACAACCTCGCGCCGCGCTTCGGTCTGGCCTATCGCCTGGGGGGACGAGGCGGCGTGCTGAGGGCAGCGTATGGGACGGATTATGGAGAGATCTACCCCGTGACGTTTCAGCAACTGCGGTGGAATCCGCCGCTAGTTCTGAAGCTGGAGGTTCAGAGTCCGAACCTGGTGAATCCGCTGGGGAGCCTGGGTCCGGCAGATTTGCGTCCGGACGCGCGAAGCACTCTTTTCAATCTTTCCTCCAACCTGACGACGCCCTACTCGCACCAGTACAATTTCATGTGGGAGCCGGCGCTCTCCCGCCGGTGGAAGATGCAATTCGGATACCTGGGCAGCCGCTCTCACAAACTGCTGATCTTCTGGCCGACCAACCGGGCGCAACCGGTCGCGGGCATCGAACAGACGACAGCCACCATCAACTTGCGGCGGCCGCGCACGGACCACTTCGAGATTCGCCGCATCCTGAACGGGTCGCAGGGCTACTACGACGCGGCGAGGGCGTCGCTGGCGCTGGCGAACTGGCACGGCCTGGATATGGACGCGGCGTACTGGTTCGGCAAGGCGATCGACCTTGGGGCCGCCTATACCAACACCGCGGCGGGCGAGGACGCCCTTCAGGCGCGAAGCCAATCCGAGTTCAATACGCAGCAGGACCTGAAAGGGCTCAGCCCGTTCGACCAGACGCATTCGTTTCTGCTGCGCTTCGGCTATGTCACGCCGGCGCTGAAGGGGAAGGTCCGTGCGCTAGGCCGGTGGAATGTCTCCCTGGTAAACCTGGTAAAGAGCGGCGCACCGTTCGACGTGTTCTCGGGCTCCGACGGACCGGGGTATGGAAACGTGGACGGCGCGGCTGGCGACCGTCCGAATATTCTGGACCCAGCAATTCTGGGGCGGACGATCGGCGACCCGGACACGTCGCGGGCGCTGCTACCGCGTTCGGCGTTCGGCTATATTCAACCGGTTGAACAGAGGGGAAATCTGGGCCACAACGTTTTCCGCCGTGGAGGTATCCGGAACGTGAATGCAGCCATGTCGCGGAGTTGGACGTTCGGGGCGGAGAAGACTTTGACGTTCCGCGCCGAATCGATCAACCTGTCCAATACGCCGCAGTTTGCCGCGCCGGGCAAGGAGTTGTCGGCGCAGAACTTTGGACAGATTACCAATACGTTGAATGACGGGCGGACATTCCGGTTCTTGCTGCGGCTGAGATTTTGAGGGAAGGGCAGTGCGCTGTGCCAGGTCTACTTCCGGCCCATCAGCTCGTAGACCTTGCCGGTAAGTAGCTTGATGTCGGAGCGGATTTCGCGCATGTCGGCGCTGGTTGGCACCGTAGCAAGCAGAGGAATGATTTCAGCAATTCCCAGCCTCCGTTGCCAGGTGAACCGGGCTATTTCACGCTTACATAGACATTGTCCGGTGTTCGCGCTCCTCCGACGGTCGCCTGCAGCAATCGATCTCCGCTGCCGGCGCCGTTCGGGACAACGACGTTCAGTTGGTACAGTCCCGCGCTCGTAATGCCGGAGAACAGAACATTGGCCGCCACCCCGCCGATAGTGATCGTAACCAGGCTTGTCGTCGGCGCGGCGCCGCTAAATGCGCGTCCGGACACGACTGGCGGATCCGTTGGGCCGAAACCTACGCCGTAGAGCACCAGGACTTCACCGGCCTGTACGGGACGCGTATTGAAGCTGAAGCGACCCGCTGGACCGGCGAGATCGTATGAGCCGTCTCCGTAGGCCCCGCCGCCGCCCGGGGTGGCGATTACAGCAGCCGCATACTGGCTGTCCCAAAGGCTAAACGAAGGAGCGTAAGGGGCCAGCGTTACAGTCGAGGCCGTGCTTCCAATAGGGGTGGTGACGACCACATTCACGGAGCCGGTTGCCGTGTCATCCGGCGCCTGCAGAGTAATCTGAAGCGGGCTGACGAACCAAAGAGAACCGGGCTTGCCGTTTATGGTCACGCTGACGCCGCCGAGCGATGTCGGGAAATCGCCATTCCACACCGAAGTGCCGGCGGACAGGCCGCTTCCAAAAATCGATATCCACGATCCGGGTTGAATGGTGGGAACGGCGCTGTAGATGGGGACGATTCCGTTCCGGTTAACTGCTGGAGCGCCGCCCAGTTGCGTCACTGGAACTGCCGTGCCGGCGATCGAAAGGATCGCGGTTCTGGGGGCTCCTGAGTTTTGTTCCACGGTGAGAGCGATCGTTCCGGAACCGGCGCCGGAGACGGCCGGGATTGTAATCCAGGGCGGCAATCCGCCGACCGCCCACGGACAGGAAGCCGTGGCTTGGATAGTAACGCTAAGGTCGGCGCCCGAAGGGGAGAGAGAAAAGCTGGCGGGATTCACCGAAGCTGCGGAGCAGGAAGGGCCGGATGGAACGAGGATGCGCACGCGTGCGTTGTGGGGGTCGGCGATGTAGACGTTCCCCCTCCCGTCGACGGCGACGCCCGTGGGATTGAAAAGCGAGGCGTTGGTGGCCGGGCCATTGTCGCCCCCGAACCCAAGGTCGCCATTTCCCGCCACCGTGGTAATCGCTCCGTTCGAGATTCTGCGAATGCGGTTATTGCCCCAATCGGCAACATAGACGTTGCCCGTGGTATCGAAAGCGACGCCGAAAGGATTGTCCAACGACGCGCTGGTGGCCGGGCCGCTGTCGCCGCTAAACCCCTGAGCGCCATTTCCAGCTACGGTAGCGATCACTCCGTTCGAGACTTTGCGGATGCGCTGATTGCCCGTATCCGCAATGTAGAGGTTACCCGACGTGTCGACGGCGACGCCAAAAGGAACATTCAAGGACGCATTGGTGGCGGGTCCGTTGTCGCCGCTGAACCCGCCAGCGCCATTCCCCGCCACGGTGGTGATCACACCGTTCGAAATCTTGCGGATGCGGTGTTCGAATGGATTGGTAATGTAGACGCTGCCCGATGCGTCGACGGCAACCGCCGAGGGCCTGGGGGTCAAAGCTCCGGCAGCCGGGACATTGTCGGCGAACTCACCCCGGCCACCCCCCGCCACAGTGGTGATCACTCCGTTCGAAACCTTGCGAATGCGGTTGTTGCCCGTATCCGCAATGTAGAGGTTACCCGACGTGTCGATAGTTACGCCCTGAGGACTCAACGACGCGCTGGCGGCCGGGCCGCCGTCCCCGAGGAAGTCGGGATTGCTTGGGCCGAAGACTCCTCCGCTAATGCCAATTCCGGCCACTGTGGTGATCACGCCATTCGAGACTTTTCGGATTCTGCCGCTTCCCTCGTCCGCAATGTGGAGGGCTCCCGAGGCGTCGACGGCGACGCCATGAGGGCTGCCCATCTGGGAGCCGGTAGCCGGGCCATTGTCGCCGCCGCTGAATGCGCTAGCGCCATCTCCCGCCACGGTAGTCATCACTCCGTTCGAGATTTTTCGGATACGGTAATGTAAGCGATCCGCCACGTAGACATTGCCGGACCCATCGACAGAGAGGGCTATAGGATTCACCGATGCGGCGAGGGCCGGGCCGTTGTCTCCGAGCCACGAAGGAGGGGAATTTTGAGGGACATTTCCGGCCACGGTAGCGATCACGCCGTTCGAGACCTTGCGGATGCGCCAGAGGTCCGCAATGTAAATATTGCCCGCCATCGACAGCGACGCCACGAGGTGACTGCACAGTCGCGTTGGTGGCCGGACCGCTGTCGACGAACCCGTTAAGGCCGTCTCCCGCCACGGTGGCGATCACTCCGTTCGAGATCTTGCGGATGCGATCATTACTGGTATCCGCTATGTAGAGGTTGCCCAACCCGTCGACGGCGATGCCGTTGGGAAAGTGCAACGAGGCGCTGGTGGCTGGGCCGCTGTCGCCGCTAAACCCACGAGTGCCGTTTCCCGCCACGGTGGTGATCACTCCGTTCGAGATCTTGCGGATGCGATCATTGCTACTATCCGCGATGTAGAGGTTGCCCAACCCATCGACGGCGATGCCGTTGGGAAAGTACAGTGAGGCGCTGGTGGCCGGACCGCTGTCGCCGCTGAACCCGGGAGTGCCATTTCCCGCCACCGTTGCGATCACGCCGTTCGAGACCTTGCGGACGCGGTGATTCCCGGCATCCGCAATGTAGAGGTTGCCCGCCCTATCGACAGCGACGCCCGCGGGATTCAACGACGCGTTGGTGGCCGGGCCGCCGTCGCCGCTGAAAGCACTGGAGACGGTACCCGCTACCAACGTCAGCACACCGGTCCTGGCATCCATACGGAACACGGCACTGAGTCCACTCGCAATGAACACGTTGCCAGCGGCATCGACCGCTACCCCCCAGGGATCGATGCTTGCGGAAGTGCCTGGAATGTTATTCGGCAGCACACCGCCCGCGAACGTCTTGATTGTGTACGTTTGACCGGCCGCGGAACAGGCGAGCCAAACCGCAATCAGCACCTCGACTATCGGCCGGGGGATACGAGAACTGCGAGATCCGCTCATAGAACTATCGTGGCCGCGGCATTCGGACCGCGCAATTACTCCTGCTCGCGTATGGCACTACGCCTTGCCCGGTTTCTACGCCGGTCGAGATTTTGAGCGGGCCGCCAACTGTTGGATAATGGTGTAATGCTCCTGAAGTTCGTTTCCACTCTACTAGCCCTGACTGCGTCTCTGTCCGCCGCCGAGATCCGCGTGCTCGAAGAAATCGTCGCGAAAGTGAACGGCGACATTATCACCCGAGGCGAGATCGAACGCACCCGCAAAGGCCTCGAAGGCGAGTTGAAGGCTCAAAGCATCCCCGCCGCCCGAGCCAAGGAAATTCTTGCCGAGAAAGACAAGAACGGCCTCCGCGAACAGATCGACAATCTGCTGCTCGTGCAGCGCGCCAAAGAGCTCAGCATCAACGTGGACCCCGAAGTGACCCGCCGCATCGCGCAGATCCAGATGGAGAGCAAGCTCACCGACCCCGACAAGTTCCAGCAATGGGTTCGCGATCAGGCCGGAATTCCCTTTGAAGACTTCAAAGCGCAAATGCGGAACCAGATTCTGACGCAGCGCGTGGTGGGTCAGGAGGTCGGCTCGAAGATATCGATTCCGAAAGCCGAAGTCCAGAAGTATTACGACGAGCACAAGGGCGAGTTCATTCGCAAGGAGCAGGTGTTTCTGAGGGAGATCCTGATATCAAGCGAAGGAAAGACCGGGGCGGATCTGGCGGCCGCGGAGAAGAAAGCGCGGGACATCCAGGCGCGGGCGAAGAAGGGTGAGAAATTTCACGAGCTCGCCCGCGACAATTCCGACGCCGCGAGCGCAAAGGAGCTCGGCGATCTGGGCGCGTGGAAGAAAGGGCAGCTCGACAAGCAGATTGAAGATATCGTGTTCAAGGAGAAGAAAGGCTTTATCACCGATGTTCTCAAGATGCCCACCGGATTCCTGATCCTGCGGGTAGACGAACGGCACGAGGAAGGGCAGGCTGCCTTCGAGGAAGTGGAGAACGAGATCATGGAGCGCCTCTACGCTCCCCGCATGGAGCCGAAGTTGCGAGAGCACCTGACGAAACTCCGTGAGACCGCGTTCCTCGAAATCCGCCAAGGTTTTGTCGACACGGGAGCCGCGCCCGGAAAGGACACCACCTGGAAGGATCCGGCTCAGCTAAAGCCTGAGACGACGACGAAGGATGAAGTGCGGGCGCGCAAAAAGAAGAAATTCCTGGGAGTGCTTCCCAGGCCTGGGTTGCCCGGCCGCGGCTCCAAGGCGGACAGCGACGTTTCCGCTCCGCCGCCCGCCGGAGCTCCCGCCGCCGGCCCTGCGTCCGCGCCTGCTCCGGCACAGGCGCCGCCTCCCGCCAAATGAAGCCCGTTTATGTAAAAGAGCTTCAGGAAAACCAGCTCATCACCAGCACGTTCCTCGTGCAGGCGAAGGAGATTCGCCAGAAGAAAACGGGTGATCCTTTTCTCTCGCTGACGCTGGGGGACCGCACGGGCGAGGTCGACGCCAAGATGTGGGACAACGTTGCCGAAGTGATGGACACGTTCGAGCGCGAGGCCTTCGTCAAGGTGAAGGGCCTGGTTCAGGTGTATCACAATCGTCCGCAACTGACGATTCACAAGCTGCGGCTGGTGGAGGACGGCGAGGTCGATTTCAAGGATTACTTCCCGGCTTCGGAACGCGATCCGGAGGAGATGTTCAGCGAATTGCGCGCGACGGTCTCGGCAATGACGGACGAGCACCTGCGAGCGCTCCTGGACGGGCTGCTCGACGACCCCGAGATCGGACGCCGCTACCGCATGGCGCCGGCGGCGAAGCAGATTCACCATGCGTATCTGGGCGGTCTGCTCGAACACGTGCTTTCGCTTTGCGGCCTGTGCAAGATGGCGGCCGCGCACTATCAGGCGCTCGATCTGAATCTGTTGCTCGCGGGCGCGGTGGTGCACGACATCGGGAAGATCCACGAACTCAGTTACGAGCGCGGCTTTTCCTATACCACCGAAGGCCAGTTGCTCGGACACATGCAGATCGCCCTGCGACTGATCGACGGGAAGCTCCGCGACCTGCCAGGTTTTCCCGCGAAAACGCGAATGCTTATCGAGCACATGATCCTGAGCCATCACGGAAAGCTGGAATTCGGTTCCCCGAAGACGCCGCAGTTTCCCGAAGCGCTGCTGCTTCACCATTTGGACGATCTCGACTCGAAGATGGAGTGCATGCGCGCGAGCGTGGCGCGGGACCGCCAGGTGGATGGGTACTTCACCGGCTACATCCCATCTTTGGAACGCTCGGTCTTCAAAAAGGCGAAATACCTGGAGCAGACTGATCTCGGAGTGAAGGCCGTGATCGAAAGTGCGGTGACGGAGATCGCAGTGGACAAGGTCCCGGCGGACGCCTCCGCCGCATTGCCGCTCGCGGCTGTGCCCGAAACGCCGAGGCCTGCATCACCGGCGCCCGCACCGCCGAACCCAGCGTCACCGGCGCCTACCCCGCCGAGGTCTACATCCCCGAAGCCTGCGTCGCCGTTCGCTGAAAAGCTGCTGCAAGCGATCGGCGTGAACGGCGGGGAGGAAGGCTGAAGTGCGCCGTCCCGCGCCGCCAAGAGACATCCCGCCGCCGCTTGAGCTGGAGTGTCTAAAGGCGTTGTGGTCGATCGGCGAAGGGAACGTCAGCGCGGTGCGCGCCGCGGTCGCGCCAAGCAAAGCGCTCGCCTATACGACGGTAATGACGCTGCTCGACAGGCTGGCGCGAAAGGGCGCGGCGTCACGGCGCAAAGTAGGCCGTTCGTTCGTCTACACGCCGGTGGTCACGCGCGACACCATGCGCCGCCACGCGCTGCGGGAATTCCTGGACTGTTATTTCGATGGCTCCGAGGCGCTACTTGAAGCTTTCCTCGACGGCAGCCGCGTTTCAATGGAGGCGGACACGGATCCACGCGCCCCCGAGTCCGGCCGCCTCGATACCACCCTGCTGTAAGCGGCTGCGCATAGGGGACAGCTTGCCGCGCCCGTTCGTTACCGCCATTCCCGATCATCGGTCCCGTATTGTGCTACGCTAACTTTTCCGGCGGGCTCGCGGACGGCGCGTAACCTCGCCATTAACGGAACTTTACGAGGAGAAACCCTATGAGCAAAAGACACTACGCGTTCGGCATCGCCGCCCTTTTTTTGGGCTCGTCCCTGGCGGTCGCGCAGCAAAACACCCAGAAAAAGGCAGCGCCGCCACCCATGACTTTCTTCATCACGAGCGCCGGTCCAGGCAATGGGGCGAACCTCGGCGGACTCGCCGGAGCCGACGCGCATTGCCAGAAACTGGCTGCGGCGGCGGGCGCCGGAGACCGAACCTGGCGCGCCTACCTTAGCGCGAGCGCTTCCGCCGGTCAGTCCGCCGTCAACGCCCGCGACCGCATCGGCAAAGGCCCCTGGCACAATGCCAAGGGCGGGCGCGTCGCTCAAGACTTGGCCGATCTGCATGGCGACACGCTCGAATCCGCCCGCGTCGGTAACACTCTTACGAAGGTGACCGCGCTCACCGAGAAGGGTGAATCGGTCAAGGGCGCCGGCGACACTCCGAACCAGCACGATATCCTCACAGGCACGCAGCCCGACGGCCGGGCTTACACCGACGCCGCCGACCACACCTGCCAGAATTGGACAAGTAACGGCGCGGGCATAGCCCAGGTCGGCCATTTCGACCGCACCGGCGGTCCTAACATCTCGTGGAACTCGACGCACCCAAGCCGCGGCTGCAGCCAGGAAAATCTGGTGAGCACGGGCGGCGCTGGCCTGCTCTACTGCTTCGCCGGCAATTGAGACGGGCTAATTCCCGGCAGCCGTTCCCACTCCACGCGGATCGGCCGCGCCCGTGAATCGCGCGGGCTTGCCGTCCGGTCCGTATTCGACGGTGAGCCCGTGCAGCCGTCCGATCTCGTTCACCGCGAGCTTGTGTCCGCGCGCTTCGAGATTCCCGCGCACCGCTTCGCTCAGCGTCCGCTCAACCGATAGCGTGCCGCTCTCCGCCAGGAACGCCATGCGCGGCGCGGCGAGCGCCGCTGCCATGTCCAGCCCCTGATCGATCATCCGGCTGAGCACCTCCGGTACGGTCTGCGGAATCGTGTGCCCGCCCGCGGCGCCCACTGCGATCCACGGTTTCCCCGCCTTCATCACGATGGTTGGCGTGTTGCTGTTGAGCTTGCGCCGTCCCGCGTGCACGTCCATCGGATTGCCTTGCGGCTCGAAGGTGCTGTAGTAGAGCGAGTCGTTCAGCCAGATTCCGGTGCCTGGAGCCATCACCCGGCTTCCGAATGTGTTGCCGATGGTCTGCGTCATCGTCACAACGTTGCCCCACTGGTCCGCGACCGCAAGATGAGTGGTGTTCGCGCTTTCCTTCGGCCCCTCGCCGGGCGCGACAAATTTCGACGCCTTGTTCAAATCGATCCTCGCAGCCTGCTCCTTCCAATACGCGTCCGACAAGAGGCGGTCGAGCGGAGGCGCGGAAATCGCCGGGTCCCCGGCATACCGCAGCCGGCACCACTCGCCGTGCTTCAACGCCTCCGCCCAGCGGTGCCAGTAGTCCGGCGAATCCGCTCCCAGAGCTTTCATATCCCACTGCGACAGAATGCCCAGGCGAACCAGCGCCGCAAAGGAGTTCGCCGGCGGCGACGCGGTCACGATACGATAGCCGCGATACTCGATGGAGATGGGCTCCCACCATTCGGGGCGGCTTTCGGTCAAGTCCTCGAGCGTCACGAAGGAACCCGCGCGCGACAACTCAGCGGCCACGCGGCGGCCGAGCTCGCCTCCGTGCAGCACGTTCGGCCCCTTCTCGGCGACCATTCTCAGCGACCGGCCCAGATCGCGTTGGACCAGCCCATCGCCCTTGCCGAGCGGTTTGCCGTCCTTGCCGTAGATTGCTTTCGCGTGCTCCGGAAACGCGGCGTAGGCTTGTGCTGGAATCGGCTTCAACAAGGGGAAGCCCGTCTCGGCCTTTGCGATGGCGCGCTCGAACAGCGACTTCCAGGGTCGCTTTCCATAGTTCTTCGAAAGCTCCTCCCACGCACGGGCATTCACCGGCGGCGCAATGGTCTTCGCTCCGCGGCGGTTCGATTCGTTATTGAACGCCTCGCGCTTGAGGCCCTTCGGCATGCGTCCGCTCGCATTGAGGACTCGAACCTTCTTCGCCCCGGCGTCGTAGATCAGGATGAGGCCGTAGCCGCCGAGCCCGGAGTTTTCCGGCTCGACGACGTTAAGCGCCGCGGCCACGGTCACGGCGGCGTCAAACGCATTTCCGCCTTGCTTCAGCATGTCGAGACCAGCCTCGGTTGCCAGAGGATGGGCCGAACTTACCATGCCCCGCCGGCCTTCCGCCAACTGACCCCGCGCCGGCAGCGCGAGCGCAACGCAGTAGATCCAGGTTCTCAGTCTCATCCGAAGAACTCCTTGACGGCGGCGTTTTGAGCTTCCATTGTAGCCGTCCAGCCGATGCCTGCTGGAAGAGGTCGCTACTTCTCCCGCAGCGCATCGCTCGTCGCTCGCAGCGTGTTCGCCAGCGACTCGCGCGGCAGGCGGCGGATGATCGGCTCGATAACCCAGCCGAGACCGGCCGGCACGTTTCGCGTGAGCGAGATCGCCTCGCATTCCACGTAAACGCCGCCATCGCGCTCTTCAAACTGCCAGTACGAATTCAGCCGCCAGAGAAAACCGTGGCCCTCGCCGGGCGGCGCCTCACGCTCTCCGGGCTTGCCCGCCTTCTCCACCTCCGCAATGCGAGTGCTGACGCTCTCGCTGCGCATCCGCTTCGGCCCCAGCCGGTAGTAGCGCGCCTCGTGCTCCGTGTTCAGCACCACCGTAATCACCTTCTGCTTAAGAAGCCGCAAATGCAGTCTATAGGTATCGCCTTCCCGTCCGAGAAGCTTCGAATCGACGACCTCGGGTTTGTAGATCTCCTTATGGCGGCCGTAGTCCTGAACCATCGCCAGCGTCTTCTCAAGCGTCGTGCCCGGGATGAACACCGCTCCCACCCAATCGTGAATCAGGCCGCCCGGAACCTCCGCCCGATCGGGAAAAAGCCGCTCGACGGCGCGTTCCCGAATTTCCCTTTCCGCCGTCAATCGAGGCTGTGCCTCCTTGATATACCGGTCGAAAGCCTGAACCGTTACCGGTTTCAGTTCCGCATGCGCAAACGCCGCGCACACGAGCGCGAGGGCGACCTGCTTCACGGCTTCACACCGAGAGACGCCGACGCGCGGGCCGTTCCATGAACCTCGATGCGCGTCCCTTTCGGCAGACGCACCGGCTCTCGAAAGACGTACGTTCGATTCCACTCCGCGCGGTAATTTCGAATCCAGATCAAATGCTCCGCGGAACCATCCGGACGGTGAGCGATCACCTCCATCGAAGCTCCCGTGGGCAGATCCCGAGGCTGGATCGAAGCCGCGCGAACCATGACACCGAGCGTCGCCGGCAGCGTTATGAGCTTGAGGCGCATAGGCTTAAGACCCTCCACCGGAGGACCGGATTCCGCGCGCGGCGGCAGCGGAGGCAGGTAGATCTCGTCGCCGTTCGGCGCGCCACCCTCCACCCAGCTCACGATCCAGTTCATCTCCGCGATCGAGAGGCTTGGGTCGCCGCGAAATTCGCCGAAGCCTTTTACCGCTCCCCAGGGCGGCATTCTACGTTCCAGCACTTCCTCCTTGATCGCCACCGCCCAGGGCCGGACCTGATCGTACGTGGTGAGCGCCATCGGCGCGGCGCCTCCCTCGCGGTGGCAACCCGCGCACCGCTTGAAGAAGATCCGGGAAATCTCCTGCGTCCAGGTGAGCTTCGTCGTGATCGGCTCGTGCGCGGCGGCGGGCAATGCCGCCATCAGCAGCGCCTGAGCAAGTCGCCCGTTAGTCGTCACTGCCCGCGGGCTTCTTCTCGCGGAACAGCGACATCGGGTCCGCCTTCACGTCGATCGCGACATCGACGAAACCGATCATCATCTCTTCCCAGCTCTGATCGCCCCAGCGGACTTCCTTCGACGGATCGGGATTCGACTTGTTGTTCGCCGAGTTGTCGAAGTGCGCCGTACATTCAATGCGCGTACCTTTCGGCATCACGATCGGCGTCACGGGGTAATAAGAGAGCTGCCAGTTGAAATCGTAGCGGGGCACTCGCAGCAGAGTCTCCTTTTCGCCGGTCGGATAGATCACGCGATACTCGAAATCCTTGCCGCGCAGATGCATGTGCGGCAAAAACCCGACCACGACGCCGTCCGCCTTGAACGTGAACGAGGAATCCACCTGATAGTTGGCGTCTCCGGCTGGGATGACGAACTTGTTATTGGAGGCCGCGATGGTGAGAACGCGCTCACGCGGCTCCTCCTTCGCGAAGATGACGCCGACCTTACTGCGGTCCACTCCCGCCTTGCCGTTTGCCGTGTAGTGAAGTTGGAAGACGATGTCGGAGCCGGCCTTGATGAGCTTGGCGCGGCCCGGCTCCAGAACTTCCGGCACGGTGCCCGGCGCATAGCCGACGAGGAATTCGCCGCTGCCGCCTTCGCCTCCGCGCGCCTGCCGGGTCACGGGAACTCCCGGCTCGGTCCCGGCAAACCACTTCGACCCCGGGGTGCGAACGAACGCGATCACGTGGTGCACGACGGCGCGATTACCCGCCCGGACTTCAGCCATCTGGATCCAGCGGTCTTCCTTCAGATTCGTTGGCACGACGATGTACTGATAGTCGATCGTCCCCGATGCCGGCACATTGAAGTCGAGCGGCATCTCGAACACCATGTCCGGCTCTCCGATGTTCCAGCCGTCGACGAACTTCGCGGGCTTTGGAAGATCGGCCGGATCGCCCTCGCGCGCGCCTGTTTCGGCCCAAGCCAGCAGGACATCCGTCTCTTTCTGCGTGAGCGAACGGTCGTTCGAGAACTTGCCGAAGTGCGGGTCGGCCAGCCACGGCGGCATCTTCTTCTGAAGCACGGCCTGGCGGATGGCTTTCGCCCACGGGCGGGTTTCGCCGTAAGTTAGAAACGACATCGGGGCAGCCTCGCCGGGCCGGTGGCATCCCTGGCAGTTCTTCTGCAACACGGGTGCGACATCTTTGTTAAACGTGACCGGCGGCGCGTTCGACGGCGCGGCGGAAGCGAGTCCAAGTGCGAAGAGAAGGGCAAAGAGCGGCAAGCGCAAAGTGCTCATATTCAGATTATACGCAAGCCGGACGTTTTTTGATCCCTTGAAGAGGGATGGCGGCGCTATCATAGATGGTTATGGCTTCGTTTCGGATCGCGGTGATTGCAGGGGACGGCGTGGGACAAGAGGTGATCCCCCACGGGAAGCGGATTATGGAAGCGGCCGGCCGGCGGCACGGCGCGGCCTTCGAATTTCAAGACCACGATTGGGGCGCCGACTACTACTTCCGGCATGGCCGTATGATGCCGGTGGGCGCGCTCGACGCGCTGCGCGAAAGCGACGCCATCTTCCTGGGCGCGGTAGGGCATCCGGACATTCCGGATCATGTGACCCTGAACGGCCTGCTGCTGCCCATCCGCAGAGCGTTCGACCAGTACGCCAACGTGCGGCCGGCTATTCTGTTTCCTGGTGTAGTCTCTCCGCTTCGGCGCCCGAAGGGTGGCGATATCGACATGGTGGTGGTGCGCGAAAACACCGAAGGCGAATACGCGCAGGTGGGCGGTTTTGTCTATCAACACGAGCCTGAAGAGGTGGCGATCCAGACCGCGGTCTTCACGCGGCGCGGCGTCGAGCGCATTATCCGATTCGCCTTCGATCTGGCCGTGAAGCGCGACAAGAAGCGCCGCGTGACTTCGATTACGAAGTCGAACGCGCAGGGTTTCGGCATGGTGCTGTGGGACCGCACGTTCCAGGCCGTGGCGGCGGAGTACGGGGACATCGAAACCGAATCCCTGCTGGTGGACGCCGCCGCAATGAACTTCATCCGGCGGCCCGAGAGCTTCGACGTCGTGGTTGCCTCGAACCTTTTCGGCGACATCCTGAGCGACATCTCGGCAATTCTTGTGGGGAGCATGGGGCTTGCTCCGAGCGCGAACCTCGATCCGTCTCGGCGGTACCCGTCGATGTTCGAGCCGGTGCATGGGTCGGCCCCCGACATCGCGGGCAAGGGGATCGTGAATCCGCTGGCCACAATACTGAGCGTCGAGCAACTGCTGGCGCATCTGGGCCTGGAAGGGGCAGGGAAGGACGTGGGCGCGGCGGTCGCGATGGTGCTCGCCGAGACCAACATTCGCACGCCCGATCTGGGTGGGGAGAGCACGACCACGCAGGTTGCCGACGCCGTCCTTGCACGGCTGTGACGCCGGACGCTTTTAGGGAGGCAAAAGCCTTCGCGGATACGCTCAAGACGTCAGCGGTCCTTGTGGTCAAGGACGGCAAGACCGTCGCCGAGTGGGGCGATACGGCGAAGAAGCTCAATGTGCTTTCGATCCGGAAGAGCTTCCTCAGCGCACTGTATGGGATTCACGCGGCGGGCGGCGCGATCGATCTCGAGCGAACCCTCGGCGAACTCGGAATCGACGACAACGAGCCTTCGCTCACAGCCGCGGAGAAGACGGCGACGATCCGGATGCTGTTGCAATCCCGCTCCGGAGTCTATCATCCGGCGCTGTTTGAGCCCCCGGAATTGAAGGCCTCGCGTCCGCCTCGCGGCAGCCACCCTCCCGGCACTTTCTTCTACTACAACAACTGGGACTTCAACGCGCTGCTGACGATCTTCGAAAAGCTGACGGGACGCCGCATCTTCGAGGAGTTCGCGGCGCGCATCGCGGGGCCGCTCGGGATGAGGGATTTCGAGATCGCCGACGGGCAGTATCTGACGGGTCCGGATTCGATTCATCCGGCCTACCCGTTCCGCATGACGGCGCGGGACTTGGCACGCTTCGGGGAGATGTACCGGAACGGCGGAGGCGGCATCGTGCCCGCAGAGTGGGTTCGCGAGAGCACGACGGCCTATTCGAACGCTGCCGGCACGCCGTTCGAGGCGTTCGGAGGGTACGGCTACATGTGGTGGGTGGAGGAGGGATCGTTCAGCGCCTTTGGTATTGGCGGTCACCGCATTATGGTGGTCCCGGGGGAAAAGCTGGTGATCGTGCATCGGGTGGCGACGGAGACGCCGGATTCGACGGCGGTAAGCGACGGCGACTTACAGAAGCTTTGCCGGATGATCAGGGACGCGGCGCGGACGCGGTTGTAGAAATGCCCGCTGCCAGTCAACGCTGATTCGCACCGCCGTGCCCGATCCACTACTTCCGATAATGGATATTATGTTTACTTTCCGGCGCTGAATCCGGCGGAGGCGTCCGGTGAGCGCCGCGCGGCCGGGCTCGGTTGCGCAAGTCCGGGCATTTCCTGATGTTTTCGCTCATTTCGTCCACCGCGCCGCAGCCCCCGGCTGGCGGTTACCAGGCGCACGCTTTGCCTGCCCGGAGCCCGCGCCGGATGGCGCGGCAGAGGTCAACGCGTGGGGTGAGCGCCCCCCTCCAGGTCCGTGATTCGCTGCTCGTGGATCTCGGCGACGTGTGCCAACCGCGCGATGCCTTCCATGATTTCGCCCAGGCGCTTGTCGCGCTTCCGGTTCTCCGCTGCCGTTTTGCGGTTCTCGGCCGCCATCTCGCGGTTGCTCGCTGCCAGTAGTTCCACTGATTGAGTCAGGGCTTCGTGGCGTTCCGTTAACCTTTCCAACCTCTGATCGATAGTCATCCGTTTCTTTTGCCCGATGGTTTCGAGCTATTACTATTATGCGTCAATGGGGCCGCAATAACATAAAGTACTATATTTACTTTCGTAGGCCGACCGGTTGCAAACGCTCAAGCAAGATGGCGCTTAGCGTTGGGTGGCCGTCGAGGGGCGGCGTGACCACAATCTCCACTCCGTGGTGCGCGAGCGAAATGCTCTCCACGATCTTTGGCAAGTCGCGTTGGAGATGAATTCCAAGGGTGAGGAAGTAAGGCGCAACCACGATTCGACCGGCCCCCCGATTCACCAGACCCGCGACCGCTTCCGCAAGATCCGGTCTCGCCGCCTCCAGGAAAGCAGTGTCCACGAGCTCATAGCCGCCCGACTCCTGGACCTGACGCGTTACGGATCGCACAGCCTCATTCGCCGACGGAACACTCGAGCCGTGAGCGAAAATAACAATACCAGTCTTCAAGCAGATCCTTGAATATAGGCTCGCATGTGTTGCAATTCTTCACTCTTACGCGATAGCTCGAACGTCATCACGTCCCGCATCGACAAGAAACCCGCGACCTCCCTCTCCCTCAAGACAGGCAGATGCCGGCAGCTGTGCTGATGCATGATTTCCATCGCCGACTCGACCGGAGCCGAATCCTCTACTGTCGCCAGATTGCGCGACATCACGGTCGAAACCTGCGTCGTGGCCGGATCGAGACCGGCGAGCACCACCCGCACCATCAGATCCCGCTCGCTGAAAACGCCGCCCAGCTTACCGTCGCTCATCACGAGGATAGCGCCGATGTGCCGAGCCGCCATGCGGCGGGCGACCTCGGAAACCGTCTCGTGGTCCTCGACCGAATAGGTCTCCCTCCCCTTTAGGAGATCCCGAACTCTGTACATGGTTCCCTCCTCTGAGCAAACAAGATATCACAACCTATGGCTCGTGCGCTGAAAGTTTGCGACTCGGCCAGTCGCCGAGGTTGCGGAGGCATGCTTCGGCGGAACAGCTTCGGGGAGTAGCGGAATTTGCACCCATCGATCTAAGATGGCAGTTTGGCTGCAAGAACAAACGCAGTAAGGCTCCTCGAAAAGCTCGGCGTGCGCTTTGAGGTCCGCGAGTATCCGGTCGATCCGGACGACCTGTCGGCGGAGTCCGTCGCGGAGAAGGTGGGACTGCCGCCCGATCAGGTTTTCAAAACACTCGTCGCCCGCGGTGACCGGAACGGCGTGGTCCTGGCCGTGGTTCCGGGGAACGCGCTGCTGGATCTGAAGGCGCTGGCGTCCGCGACGGGCGACCGGAAATCGGAAACAGTGCCTCTGGCCGAAGTACAACCTTTGACCGGATACATTCGCGGCGGAGTGACTGCCCTTGCCTGCAAGAAGAGCTATCCGGTGTGGGTGGATGAAACGGCGATTCTCTTCGACGTCATTGCGATTTCCGCGGGTTTGAGAGGGATGCAAGTCCTGATCGCTCCGAGCGACTATCTGCGCGCGGTGAGCGGGCGCTACGCCGCCATCGCGATGGGCAAATGACGACAACAAGCGACGGCCGCCCGAATCAGCGGCGCGATTTCGGTTTTACGTTCGCCTCTCTAAACCTGACGAGCGCCTTCTCGGCATCGTCGGCGCGGCCGAGCTTTCGATAGGTTTGCGCCAGCACGTACCAGGCTTCGGCGTAATCGCCGTCAAGCTTGACTGCCTGCTCGAGCCACCGGAGACTAAGATCCCGTTTGTCGAGCTTCGCGAGCGCTCTGGCGGTCAGAAACGCATTGCGCGACGACGCCGGATTGCGCCTGGCTGCTTCCGCCGCAAGCTGAAACGCCTTCTCGTACTGCTCGCGGCGCAGGAAGAAGTCGGCGAGGTTGGCGTGAGCCCAGTCATACTCGGGATGCGCTTTCATCACCAGGTCGAGAGCGCGGAAGAAGCTGCGCAGCGCGTCCGAGTCGCGGGAGAGCGCGTCGTAGCAAAGGCCGAGATTGTCCCAGGCCTTATGATTCCTGGGCTCGATGGCGGTCAGCTTGTTGAATTGGCCGACCCCCTCGATATATCGCTTCTGCTCGTAGTAAAGGCGTCCGAGTGCGTAGAGCGCTCCGGCGTGCCTTGGATCGATCGCGAGCGCCGCCTTGATTCTGTCTTCCGCCTCGATTTCCCTTCCCCCCAGGAAAAGCAGTTGCCCGAGCGTGACATGAATCTCGGGCTTGGGCGGACAAATCGATATCGCCCGCTCAAAACCGGAGATTGCGGTGTCGAGTTTTCGCTCCCCGAACGCACTCTGGGCGTCCCTCAAAACCGAAGGGCACTCCCCGCCCGCCTGTGACAGCGATAGGAGGAGTGCCCAATGCATCGGCGTCAGGTAAGGCCGCTAGAACACGAAACGCGCCGCCAACTCGATGTTGCGGCCGCCCTGCTGCGGACCGGTTATCTGTCCGAAAAAGGGACTCGCAAGATCCGTTACCGGATTGCCGCGTCCCACCCGATTGAAGGGATTGAGGAAGGTTCCGCGGATTTCAAGCGAGCGCGTCTCGGCGAACTTGAAGGCCTTAAAGAGACCGAGATCCTCGCTCACGAAGTGCGGTCCTCGAATGTTCGGAAGCACCGGCCCCAGCGTGCCGATGCGACCCACGATGTTGTTGCCCGTCTTCGGCTGTTCGGCGAAGGCCGCCCGGTTGAGGTAGGTCGCACCGCCCGCAAACCCGCGGAAGGAGATCGGCGCATCGCTATTCGAAATGATCGGCTGGCCCGAGACCAGATCCGGACGGATCGCTCCGTTGAAGATCGGTGAACTAATGTTCCCCGAACTGATCGAAAGGGGAGAACCGGAACGGAACTGGTGGTTGCCGGTGACTTGCCAGCCGCCAAGAATCTTGCCCGCCACGCCGGGAACCCGCAGCAGACCCTTGTTGCCGATGGGCAGCTCGTAGATCCAGGTCAACTTGGCGTAGTGCGGGAAGCTGAAGCTGGTGATCGCCCGCTCAAGCCCCCGGTTGTAGACGTCCTGCGCGCCTTCCGCGTCGAAGACGTTGTCCGCGAACCCGATGGTCTTCGAGAACGTGTAGGCTGCCAGTACGGAGAAACCGCCCTTGAAATGGCGCGTATACTGCGCCTGAAGCGCGTTGTACGAGGAAGTGCCGAAGTAGGCCTGATACTGGCTGACGCCCGTGTACTGCGGGTATGGGCGGAGCGCCTGCCCCACGGTTCCGGCGAACCCGGCATAGGGAGACGGAACGCCGCTCGCGGCCGACCACGGCTGAATAAGAAGATCGCCGCGGGAGAGCTCGCCGACTTGCAGCTGATTCAGATTGTCCAAGCCCCTGGCGGCCAGGCGCGTGCCCTTGTTGCCGATGTAGTTCAGTTCGAGAACCGAGGCTGCGGGCAACTGGATCTGGATTCCGAAATTCCAGTTTTGCACGTAGGGCACGCGGGTGGAATCTCGCGGGATGTAGGTGATGCCGGTGCCATTGGCGAGGGCGGGATTCTTGTTCGGCAGCGGCGTCGCCAGGTCCGGGAAGCGATCCTGCAGGTACATCACCGGATCGGAGGCGAACTGCAACTGCGTGTTTCCGCTGTTGCGATTGATAGGCCCGCTATAACCGGTGGTGCCGCCAAATCCCGCGAAGTTGGTCGAGGGCGGGCTGTTGTTGATGCCGTAACCGCCGCGAATAACCATCTTTTCGGACATCGCGTAGGCGAAACCGAACTTGGGAGCGATCATCTTGTAATATGCGTCCTGGAAACCCTTGCGTCCCAGTTCGTCGGCGAACACCAGAGCGCCGGCGCGCCCTCCGGCCACCGCGTTCGGCACGAAGCCCAACGCCGACATGCGGCCCGCCACTTCATACATGCCGCCGATCACTTCCCAGCGCACGCCGAGATTGAGCGTCAGCTTGCGGTTCACCTTAAAGTCGTCGGCGAAATAGAACCCGGTCTGCTGCACGCGCCCGCCGAAATTGGCGGACTCAACCGTGCGGCTGGCGGTGTTGATGGCGCCCAGGAGGAAACTGGCGAAGGAGTGACCGGTTTGCGTGCGGAAGCCGGGCTGTTCGGTCTGGATATTCGAGAAGGCAAAGTCGCCCGAACCGGACTTGGTGCGCGAGTTCTGATAGTACTTGCGAACCTCGAAGCCCATCTTGAAATTGTGCTTAGAGCGAATCCAAGTCGCGTTGTCGGTGACGATGGTCGAGCCGTTGAAGCTGCCGCCGCGGCTGGCCGAACCGAGCCGTCCGCCCGCCCCGATGCCGCCGCCCTGATAAGGCGCGCCGGCGAAGGTTAGCGTTGGGAAGTGAGTCCCCGGAACGTTCTGCAAACCAATCTTGGAGGGCCAATCCTGATCGACGTACAGGCTTTCGTTCACGTTTCCGAAGCGGTTGTAGCCGAGAGCCAGGTGATTCAGCAGGCTGGGCGTCACCGTCCAATCATAGGAGATGCGCACCATCGTGCCAGGCGTGTTCTGAAGCTGGTAGACGTTTGTGGGCGATCCGGGAGGCGCACCCCACCGGCCGCCCGGGGAGTTGTTCCGTTGCCGGAAATTGCGGTTGAACATCCCGTAGACCTTGTGATTGGCCGAAATCTGGTGATCGAGCCGGACGGTCAGCATGGTTTCGTCGAAATTGGGGCAGCACGTGCCGATCGCCGGCATGTTGTTCAGCATCTGGTCGAACAACGGATTGTCGATCGGCGCGAGCTCCAGGATCTTCGAGCTGACGGGGCTAAAGCGGTTGCGAGGGACAATGTTGCCCGGGAACACGTCGCGCACGGCGGTTCCATTTACCAGGCGCGTCGTGGACGGATCGTAAATCGCTCCGAAGACCACAGGGCGTCCGGCCGCATCGGTTCCCGCACTCGCTCCCGATCCCGCATTACCCGTGAATGCGCGGTCCAGAAGCCGGGCGAAATTACCAGCCTTGAAATCCGTCGTGGGTAGCTGCGTAAAACTCGTCGAGCGGAAGTCGCGGACACGGGTCTTCTCCAGGTTATGGAAGAAGAACGTGCGGTTCTTGCCGTTGTAAACTTTGGGCAACAGCACGGGACCGCCGACGGAGTAGCCATAGTTGTGTTGCTTGAAGGGCTGACGTTTGATGCCAGCGGCGTTGTTGCCCCAGCCGTTCGCCCTTAACGCATCGTTCTGCACGTAGTAGTAAGCCGTTCCGTGGAAGTCGTTACCGCCACTCTTGGTGGCGAAGTTGGCGACCGATGTCTGGCCGCCGGTATACTCCGCGCCGACCGTTCCGGTCTGCATCTTGAATTCCGAGACGCTCTCGGCCGAGGGGCTGAACTCGTTGTTCGATCCGCCCTGCAGGTCCCAGCGTCCGAGCGCGATGCCGTCGATCAGAATTTCGTGCGAGTAGTTCTGTCCGCCATTGATAGACCCGAGGAAGGTTCCGCCCACGGTGCCCGGCAACGAGGTAAACATGAACTGCTGAATCTGCCGCCGTCCGTCGCCCACCGTGATGGGCCAGGTGTCGAACTCCTTCTTCGATACGTAGGAGCCGATCTCCGCAGTGCCCGTTTCGAGCAGCGGCGGGTCCGAGGAGATGGTCACCGAATCCGACACCGCGCCGACTTCAAGCCTGAAATCCACCGTCAAGGTCTGAGCGACCGAGAGGTTCACATTGTCGCGCACCGCGCCCTTGAAGCCGGGCACGCTGACCAGGATGCGATACGTGCCTGGGATAAGGTACGGGATGCGATAAACACCGGCATCCGTAGTGTTGGCGACGCTTTCAACGTTCGTGGCGAGGTTTACCGCCTTTACGGACGCACCGCCGATGACGAGGCTCGACGGGTCCGAAACGGTTCCGTTCAGGGTACCGCGTTCGCCTTGGGCGAACAGGCAGGTGGCCGCTAAAAGGCCAGCGAGAAGCAAACGTGTCTTCATTTCAACTCCAGTATTCAAGATTAACAACCCCTTTTGGCAGGCAGCTCGCGCCGCCATGTTGGATACTAATATACACGAACTAGCGCCTCGGCGCTAACGGGACTATTTGTTTGCAGCACTCGTAGCGAGGATGGCGTGGTTGGACAGGTTTTCAGTGTCGACGTAACCGACCGCAGCGGAGACAGGAGACTGTCAGACGCGTCAATACGCAAAGTTCCGCGGGCCTGCGGCCCCTCAGGGACGGGACACGCCGGCCCACTATGGGGCACGAACTTGAAATGGCACGCCGATGTCTTAGGCGGCCATTCCGAGTTCTTCCAAGAGTCACGCATGTGTTGCCGCAAGGCGTCATGAGCGCAGATCGCTCGATCGAGTAACGATGCTGGAACCCACTCCGTTCCTGTTCCTCCCGGTCCAAGGCGAAGATGGAACAGGCGCTATAAATCGCAGCCGCCATTCCGTCTTTGCTTCCGACAAAGCGTCCAAGATCCGTGCCGGATTCGGGCCAGTTCCCGTTTTTGATCCGAAGCTGTCATTCCGACATCGGTTCGGAGTTCATCGACGGCATGGTCGATGGGTTTGCTGAAGGACGTGCCGATCGAGCAAACCAAGTCGCGGGCGCGGAAATGCAACGACAACGGGTTGGTGGAGTCGAAAACCGGAGCGGTGATTCGCAGAGATATGGAGTATGGGTACATCGCGGCGCGGCACGAGCCGGAGATCGAGGCGTCCCGGGCAACGTACGGCGTATGGCGGTTTTGTCAATACTCAACTCATCGACTCAAAAAATACGCAACTCAAAAAGGAGGCCCTAGGCGGATCGCTTCGCTCCCGCATTCAGGCCCCTTCTTCGATTGGAATATACTGCACAATCGGCCCTGTTTCGACTACCATGAAGTTTACCGGACGATGTTTGCCAGACGGAACGTTCCCGGAAAATATACCCAATAATGAGAAGACTGTTTGCCGTTTCCCTGCTTGTGGCCGCCGTCGCCGCCTCCCTTCCTTCCGCGACGAAGCCGAAACTGATTCTGGCCGTCGTCGTCGATCAGTTCCGCTACGACTACCTCACCAGGTTCCGCGCCAGCTACACAGGCGGGCTGAACCAGATGCTGATCAAAGGGTCCGTGTTCACGAATGCGCACTATGACCACTTCCCGACCGTTACGGCGATCGGCCACAGCACCTTCATGAGCGGCGCGACGCCCGCCATCAGCGGGATAATCGCAAACGACTGGTTTGACCGGACCTCGGGAAAAACCGTCACCAGCGTGACCGACGACACCGTCAGTATCCTGGGCGGAAAAGGCGAGGGCGGGGCGTCTCCACGCCGGCTTCTGGTCAGCACGCTGGCGGATGAGCTCAAGATTGCGAACGGGAACTCTCGCGCCGTCGGAATTTCTCTCAAGGACCGCAGCGCGATTCTACCCGTCGGGCACATGGCTGACGGCGCGTATTGGTTTGACGCGAGCGCCGGAGCCTTTGTGAGCAGCACCTACTACTTCGCGGAGCTGCCCGGCTGGGTGAGGGACTTCAACGCCGCGCGGACCGCCGACAAGTACGCCGGCGTCGAGTGGAAATCGGACGACGGCAAGGTTGTGTACAAGAAGATGTCTCCCACGCCCGACGCCGCGTTTTACAAATCCATTCCGGCCACTCCGTACTCGAACGAACTCATTGAGGCATTTTCCGAGCGCGCCATTTCCGCCGAACAGCTTGGCCGCCACAACGCCACCGATCTGCTCGCCGTCAGCTTCTCCGGGAACGACTACGTGGGACACGAACTAGGACCCGATTCTCCGCAAGTCCGGGACATGTCGATTCGCACGGACCGCCTTCTTGGAAAACTTTTCCAATACCTTGAAAAGGAGGTCGGGATGGCGAACGTGTTGGTCGTGCTGACCGCGGATCACGGCGTCGCACCGGTCCCCGAAGTTTCCGCGGGGCGCAAGATGCCCGGCGGCCGGATGCCCGCGGGCGTCATCCAGAACACCGTCCAGGCCAAACTTACGGAGAAATACGGCGAGGGCAAATGGGTGGTCAGCCCGAGCGAGCACTCCCTGTACCTGAATCTCGATCTCATGGTGCGGAAGCAGCTGAATCAGACCGAGGCGATCCAGTGCGCCGCCGACGCCGCCCTGACGATTCCCCATGTTTTCCGCGCCTACACCCGCGACCAGCTCAACCGGGGCGGGTTGGCCGCCGACCAGATCGGCCGCCGCGTTTTCAACGGTTTCTACGGCCAGCGCGGGGCGGATATTATGGTGCTGCTTGAGCCGAATTGGCTCTTTGGCGCCAAGGGCACCACGCACGGAACCGCCTTCGGGTACGACACCCATGTGCCCATCCTTTTCATGGGCCCTGGGATCAAGGCGGGAACTTTTCATCAGCGGGTAACGCCTAACGATATAGCGCCGACGCTAGCGACGATGCTCGCGGTAGAGACTCCGAGCGGTTCGGTCGGGCGCGTGCTCGACGAGATTCTTTCGCGGGAATGACCCGCACGATGCTAAACTGAAAGGCACCATGAATATTCGACCGTTATACGACCGTGTTCTGATAAAGCGAATTGAGGAGAGCGAGAGCGTCCGCGGGGGCATCATCATTCCCGATAGCGCGCAGGAGAAGCCACAGCAGGGTGAAGTAATCGCGGTCGGCGCGGGCCGCCTGAACGATACCGGCGAACGGTTGACGGTTGACGTTCAAGTCGGGGATCGCATCCTTTTTGGAAAGTACTCAGGCGCCGAGACCAAGAGCGCGGGCGTGGAATACCTGATTTTGAAGGAAGACGAGATTCTGGGCGTTCTTGCAAAATAGCCGGCTCTGCGCGTGTTACGCTATTACGAAATACTATTCAAGGAGTGCTTCAGAATGTCTAGAAGTCTAGGGCGGCTGGCTGCCCTGTCCGCCGGGTTTGCCTGTTTCGCCGCGATTGCGCAGGCGCAGGCGAAGGTCGCCATCATCAATCTTCAGCGCGCCGTGATCGATACGGCCGAGATCAAGAAGGCTTCTACCGAATTGGAAGCCCGATTCAAGCCCAGGCAGGCGGAGATGGCCAAGCTTGAAAAGGATCTAAGCGGCATCCAGCAGCAGCTACAGACCATGGCGGGGAAGCTTACTCAGCAGGCCGAGGCCGACCTCCAGGCCGAAGGACAGCGCAAACAGCGGAGTCTTCAGCGGGTCGGTGAGGATCTGCAGGCGGACGTGGATCGCGAGCGTCAGGAGATTCTGGGCAAGAGTTCGCAGCGCATGCAGGCGGTGGTGAAGAAACTTGCGGAAGAGAAGGGACTGGACGTCGTGATCGACTCCAGCACCACGATCTACTTCAAGCCCGCGCTCGAAATCACGGCGGATGCGATCGCGGCGTACGACAAGGCCTACCCCACGAATTAGGTTTAAGGCATGGCCGGGTACCTCGATCAGTACGGAGCTGGTGAAGAGCGCCGCAACAAGCTGATCAAGCGCGCCGTACTGTCGATTCTGGCGATTGCGATCGTAGGAGGGAGCTTGGCTTTTTACTTCTGGGATTTCCGCCAGGAGCGGCAAGTCAAGCGGTTCTTCGAGTTCGCGCGCGCCCAGGATTATAAGGCCGCGTATGCGCTGTGGGGTTGCACCGATGCAGCACCGTGCCGCGACTACGCCTTTGACCGATTTCTCGATGACTGGGGCCCGAAGAGCAAGTACGCGGGCTTCAAGGAAATGCGTATCGAGCGAAGCCGGTCGTGCAACGAGGGCGTCATCATTACGGCCGTCATCGACGGCAACCGCGAAGAGCGCCTCATGGTCGACCGCTACAAGCTCACGATCGGTTTCTCGCCGTGGCCGGTCTGTCCTCGATAGAGCGCTTCCACGGTAGTGGAGTGCGTGCGCGAGTTCGTCAGAGTCCGATTTGCAACCGTTCCGTCCGCGCCGATGGCCGGCGCTTCCCGGCAGCGTTCCCGGCGCAGGCTCAGGCGCGGGAGCCCGTGGTTGTGAACCGGCCGCGACTTTGCCGAAACGCAAGTAGCGCGCTTCGGATACAATCACAAGAGCCGTGACCCTCTCCGCTGGAACCAGACTTGGGCCTTACGAGATCCTCTCGCCTATCGGAGCGGGAGGCATGGGGGAAGTCTGGAAAGCCCGCGATACTCGCCTCGACCGCACCGTGGCGATCAAGGTCTCGACCGCCCGCTTCAGCGAGCGCTTCGCAAGGGAAGCCCGCACCGTAGCCTCCCTCAACCACCCGCACATCTGTACGCTGCTGGACGTCGGCCCCGATTACCTTGTTATGGAGTTCCTGGAGGGTAAGCCCCTCGCCGGACCGCTGCCGCTCGAGGAAGGCCTGCGCTTCGCCATCCAGATCGCCGAGGCTCTCGACGCCGCCCACCGCAAGAGCGTCGTCCACCGCGACATCAAGCCCGCCAACATCCTGGTCACCAAGAACGGCGTCAAGCTGCTCGACTTCGGCCTGGCCAAGATCACACGCGAGCTCGGGTCCGCCGACACCACGGTGACCATGGCGCTGACGCAGGAGAATACCATCCTCGGCACGCTGCAATATATGGCTCCGGAGCAGATGCAAGGGGAAGAGGCGGACGCGCGCAGCGATATTTTCTCTTTCGGGTGCGTGCTCTACGAGATGTTCACGGGCAAACACGCGTTCGAAGGCGCGAACGCCGCCAGCTTGATCGCCGCAGTGCTGACCACGGAGCCGCCTTCGCTCGCTTCGACGGAGCCGGTATTGCCCGCGGCGCTCGATCACCTGATCGCTACCTGCCTGGCGAAAGATCCGGAAGAGCGGCGCCAGACCGCGCACGACGTACTCCTCGACCTGCGATGGCTGGCGAGCGCACAGGGTCACGCGGCGGTCTCGCTCTCGACGGCGGCTCCGCATTCGCGCCGGCCGCTTGTGGCGCTGGCTGCCGCAGCGGCGCTGTTCTTCCTCTCGACGCTGGCGCTCGCCTGGTTGCGTTGGGGCGCAACGCCCGCCGCGACGCCCATTGTCCGATTTACGATCGATCCTTCGTCCAAGACCCAATTCTCCGCAACCCGCTTCGGAGCGGCCGAGATCTCACCGGACGGGTCGCGTCTCGCGTTCATTACTAGTACCACGGGGACGATAGGAATCCGGAGTCTGGATTCGACCGAGGTTCGCCTCCTCCCTGGCACCGAAGGAGCGGGTTATCCGTTCTGGTCCGGGGACAGTCGCCGTCTCGGTTTCTTCGCGGACGGCAAGTTGAAGCGGGTCGCCATTGACGGCGGACCTCCGCGTATTCTCTGCGATGCGCCAAACGGCCGCGGTGGGACCTGGCACGGTGGGGCCGATGGCGTCATCGTATTCGCCGCCACCAATACCCAAGGTCTTTCGCGCATCCCGGCCGGGGGCGGCGAACCGGCCGCGGTGACGGCCCTCGATCCATCACGCCGCGAGTTTTCGCACCGCGTCCCCCACTTCCTGCCCGATGGACGCCGCTTTCTGTATGTCGCCGCCAGCCAGGAGCCCGGGAAGAGCCGCATTATGGTGGGAGAGTTGACCACGGGCACAGCCAAACCATCGCCGGGCGAGGGCAAGGAGTTGATGAACGGCGATTCCGAGGCGCGCTGGGCTCCTCCCGGATATCTGCTGCTCGTGCGCGAGCGCAACCTGATCGCGCACCCTTTCAATTCCGCGCGACTCGAGTTCACGGGTGAACCGGTACCGGTGGCGGAAAACGTCGATACGGGGGGCAATCGCCATACAGCGGCGTTTTCCGCGTCCGGAAGCGGCGCCCTCATCTATCGCCACGCCGAGGCTCCATTGCCCACCCGCATGGCGTGGCTCGACCGTCAGGGCAACGAAATAGAGCGGATTCCGGCAGGCGAAAACATAGCCATTTCCAGCCTGTCCGCCGACGGCAAGATGGCAGCTGGCCAAAAGCCCACAGCCAACGGCGAGACCGACCTGTGGCTGATCGACCTGGTTCGCGCCACCGCCTCGCGATTCACCTTTGAAGCCGGCGCCGAGAACTCCGGCGTCTTGTCGCCGGATGGCAAGCGAATCGTATACAGCGCCGAGCGTGGACCGGGCTTCGATCTGTTTCTGAATGACGCCGGGGGACTTGGCGCGCCCGAGCCGCTCGTCGAGTCCGCCCTCGCGAAATTCGCGTCCGATTGGTCGAATGACGGCGAATGGATACTTTACTCGGAATCGGCGTCGGGGGGAACGTCGAACAGGAGTATTTGGGCTTTGCCTGTAACCCGCGGCCGCAAACCCGTGGAATTGGTGTCGGCCCGATTCTATAACCTCGGAGCCAAAATGTCGCCCGACGGCCGCTATTTCGCCTATGGATCAAACGAATCCGGCCGAAGCGAAGTGTATGTGCGTACTTTCTCTCCCGAATTACCGGCGGCCGGCAGCAAGTGGCAAATCTCGACCGCGGGCGGCTCGGCCCCCCATTGGCGGCGCGATGGCAAGGAGCTGTACTACACCGGCGGCGGCAAGGTCATGGCAGTACCTATAAAAGCAGGTCCCGTTTTCCAGGCCGGAACTGCTGCCGCGCTGTTCGATTTGCGCGGCTCGGTATCGGCTCGCCCGGATGGCGAGCGCTTCCTGGCGGCGATCCCGTTGCAGGCCCAGACGCAGGAACCGCTGCAGGCCGTTCTGAACTGGACCGCAGCCTTGCCGAAGCCCAGGTAGCGCCGCGGCCCCGTATTGCGCGGCTGTCATACACGCGGATTGCGGCTGATCCTGCGCATAACAAATTTCGATTTGACGGATTCGCTCCGAAAATGTAAACTAATAGTCAGGTGGGCATGTTTTCCCTCCTAACTCCCCGGCGCGCTCAGTTATCTATTTGTCCCAGGCGACCTTCAGCTCCTCTCGTTTGACTTAATCCACGCGTGATCGTCACATCGAAGTAATTTCACTGCTTTATCTTTGTCTATCTTGACTAACGCTCACTGGAGGACGTGTGCTCATATTCTCGCGCAAGAAACGCGTTTGGCTCGTCTGCGGCATGTTATTGTTATGCCTCGCCTTGGGAACGGCGCAGGAACAACACCACGTGAAAGGAGAACTCCGATCCGACGATACGTCGGTCGGGACCGATGTGATTGTCGATGCCTTCGACCAGCAGACTCACATACAGGTCGACAGCGCCCTTGCCGGCATCAACGGCCAGTTTGAGTTTCGCAATCTGAAGCCCGGACCCTACAAACTCCGCGTGCGGCGTTTGAGCGGCGAGCCGATTACGGAACAACTCGTCGACTTGCGGTCCCACAGCGGTCTGCTCGAAATCAGGCTGCCACGGACCCAAATCCAAAAGCCCGTCTCGGGCGCCGTTTCGGTAAACCATTTACAGAGCAGACCCTCGAAAAAAACGCTGCGTTATATGCGCGAGGGCCAACGGGCGGCCGACAAAGGCAATCCGGAGAGCGCGGCTGAGCGCTACCGCCTGGCGCTCGCGCTGAACCCGGACGTGGCGGAGATCCACTGCAATCTGGGTGTGCAGTACATACATCTGGGGAGGCATCGGGAGGCGCTCACGGAACTACGGGAAGCGGCGCGCCTGGACCCCTCGTCGGCGCCCGTGTTCGCGAACATCGCGTTCACGCTGCTGGTGACCGGAAGTACCGGCGATGCGGAACACGCGGCGCGCCGGGCGGTCTCGCTCGACTCACGGTACCTCAAGGGCCGCTATATCCTCGGCCATGTGCTGGCTCAAAGAGGGACGAATCTCAAAGAAGCCATCGCCAACCTGAAACTCGCGAGTGCCGAGATTCCGCGCGCGCACCTTGTGCTGGCGCAGGTGTACGCACGAACCGGATCGTACGAAGAGGCGAAGGCGGAACTTACAACCTATCTACCCGGAGCTCCCGATCCGGAAAAGACCAAGATACAGAGCTGGATGGCCCAGCTCAAGTGAGCGGGAATCCGCCACCAGCCGAGCCGCGGGCGTGAGGTTGGCGGCCAAGGCGCCGCCCTCAGGCGCATTCAGCTTGAAAGCCGCCGCACCTATTGGTTAAGCTCGTGGCAGGCGTTGCACGTAAGGTTCGCGTCGCGGGATCTGTGACAATCGACGCAGGCCTTCATGGTGAGGGGAAATTCGCGGGTAAGCGTCTCGCGCTCCATCACGGAACTATGGCACTGGGCGCAATCGATACGCGCGGCCCGGTGCTTCGCATGGCTGAAGAAGACGAAGTCGGCGAGCCGGTAAACCCGCGTCTGAGGAAAAGGCTTCGCGTCCTTCGGCAGCGCCGCCAACGGCTGAATCGCGGCGCTCCCCTTCCTTATCTCGCGGTGGCACAGCATGCACTTTGCGGCGGCGGGAAATCCCGCGCGCTCCGCGGAACCCGAGTGGCACTCAGTGCAGTTCATCCGTGTTTCCGCATGGCGCTTGTGGCTGAAGCGGAGCGGCTCAGCCGCGGCCGGTACGCCTAGGGCAGCGAGTAAGCAATAAGCGTATCTGAGTAGGCCTTGTTGTATTTGTTTCCCCCTCCGGAGGCGATTACGACGAACTGCTTGCCGGATTTCCGGCTCATGAACGTCATGGGCGTCGCGTGCGCGCTCGCGGGCAAACGCACGGTCCAGATTTCCTTTCCGGTTGCCTTGTCGAAAGCGCGGAAGCGGCTGTCGTTCGTCGCGCCGATGAAGAGGAGGCCGCCGGCGGTCACGATGGACCCTCCCAGGTTCGAAGTGCCCGTGGGCGGAATTCCCTTCTCGATCAACTCGTCGATCACGCCGAGCGTGGAGCGCCAACGAAACTCGCCCTTATCGAGATCGATGGCGGTAAGATGGCCCCACGGAGGCTGCTGGCACGGATGAAGATTCGGATCCCAGAAGCGCTGTTGGCCGACGCTCTGCGTCCGGTACGGGATCTTCGAACCCTCCGGGCGCGGGATCATGCGCAGCACCATTCCGTTGTCATGGGAGTTCACGTAGAGCGTGTGCGTTTCAGGGTCCCACGATGCCCCGCCCCAATTCGCGCCGCCGTTCGTTCCCGGAAACAGCACGGTCGGCTTGAGCCCGATCGGCGTGTAGAGCGAGCCAAAGACCGCGCCTTCGAGGATCTTCGCACAGTAGGCACGGGACTCGGGCGTCACGTTCGTGAGCTCTTCGGGCCGCATGGTCTGGCGGGCGTAGGGCGGCGGTTTCACCGGACGCGGTTGCGTGGGAAAAGCCTTCTCGCCGGGAACTTCGCTCGCCGGCACGGGCACTTCTTCGATATCGAAAAGCGGCTTGCCTGTGACGCGATCGAACAGAAAGGTGTAACCGGTCTTCGTAACTTGAGCGACCGCGGCCACGGGTTTGCCGTTGCGGGTGACGGTGACGAGCGTGGGCGCGGCGGGAATATCATAGTCCCAGATATTGTGGTGGACGGTCTGGAAATGCCAGAGCCGCTTGCCCGTCGAGGCGTCGAGCGCGACGAGCGAATCGCCGAAGAGATTGGATCCTTTCCGGTCGCCGCCATACATGTCGGTCCCGGGCGAAGTGAGGGGCAGAAAAACGATGCCGCGTTCGGTGTCGACGGTAAGGATCGACCAGGCATTGGCGGCGGAGCGATCCTTCCAGGAATCGCCTTCCCATGTGTCGTGTCCGAACTCGCCGGGCCGCGGGATCACATGGAAACGCCAGACGAGCTTGCCGGTGCGGGCGTCGAAGGCGCGGACATCGCCGCTCGGTCCCTGCGGCTCGCCATCGGCGGTGAGCGCGCCGCAGATGACGAGGTTCTTGTAAACGGCGGGCGGCGAGGTCATGCCGTAGCCCTTGTCCGGATACCGGTCGGCGACGCCTTCGCGCAGGTCGATCCAGCCGGCCTTGCCGAAGCTGTCATCCGGTTTGCCGGTTTTCGCATCAAGCGAAAAGAGCCGGCCATCGAGGGTGCCGGAAAAGATGCGCTTTCCGCCGACGCCCGGCCAATAGGCCGCGCCGCGATTGATGAACAGGTTGTAGGTACGCTCGCGATTGAGCTTTGGGTCGAACTGCCAAAGCTCTTTACCCGTTTCCGCCTCGAGTGCGATTACCCGAGAGAACGGTGTGGTGAAATACATGACGCCATCGATTACCAGGGGCGTGGTCTCGAACGCGCTGCGGGTCGCAATGGTCTTGCCGTCGCTGATATCGCCGGTGTGATAGGACCAGGCGATCTTGAGCTTTGCGACGTTCGAGCGGTCGATCTGCTTGAGCGGGGAGTAGCGGGTTTGACCCGCGTCGCCGCCGTACACGGGCCATTCCTGTGCGCAGCCGGGATTGGCGAAGCTCGGAAGAAGGAGGATCGCGAGTGCGTGTTTCATGGGATTGAAGACACAGTATACAGCAGGAGCGTGAGAGGAGCGGGGCGCGTCCACGATTGCGCAGCCCCCGAATCCGATCCACGTTGGCAGTATTGCCAACCTCGATAGGATGGTCCTAAACGGTCCTAATTGGAGAATCGTCGCATGCCTACCGGAACGTCAACCTGACCGAACACTTTGACCGCTTCATCGAGACCGGCATCGCCTCTGGCGCCTTAGCAATCCCAGCGAGGTGGTGCGCGAAGGCCTGGAGCAGCGCGAGCAGGAAGACAAAACCAGCGACGGAGGTCGCGGGAGCCGCCAAGGACGGCTTCGATCGACTCGACCGCGGCGAAGGCATCGAGTTTGAATCAACGGACGACCTCGATTCCTTTATCGACCGGATCGGAGAGGAAGTCTCCGCCAAGACGCCCGCCGAGCGTTGACTGAGAAGCACGTTTCCCGGTTTGTTCTTGCCCCCGCCTGAGAGGGCATTCGGGAGGTTCTTGAGATGGCGCGAGCAGCGATTTGGGGAGACGGCTGCAGCACGATATAGCGCGCTTATCAAGGAGGCGGTACGCGATATCCGCGCCGATCCCGAGCTGCCAGGCTCGAAGGAACGTGTCGTCGTGCGATAGGGCTTTCGAGTTAGGACACTTTTGGGTAATGCTTTCAGGTTGGCGGTTCTTCAGCCGCTTCACTCTTCTACAACGCCTTTACACTCCACACTTCGATACACTTCCAGGAGAGGAGTCACTATGCGAACTTTGATCGCCGCCCTTTTGCTCGCCTTGCCGGGCGCCGCGCTGGAGCGTCCCGGCGTCGAGTTCAAGGTCTTTCAATTTCCCGCCGGTCAGATTCCGCGCATCGACGGCGATATCGCCGACTGGGCCATGGTCCCCGCCAGCTATTCCATCGGCACGGATCAACTCAAGGAAACGCAGAAGGGCCTTGGATTCCAATACGACAAGAAGGACCTGGACGTTAAAGTCAAGGTCGGCTGGGTGAAGGGACTCAATCGTCTCTATTTCCTCTACGAGGCGTACGACAATTACTGGGATTTCGAACGGGCCGACCGCCACAACGATATTTTCGAGCTGGTGGTCGACGGCGATCTGTCCGGCGGCCCTCTCATCGGCGCGCTGCATCCCCACGCCGCGTTGCCGAAAGGCGACGCTTTCTTCACCTTCCACGGCGTGCATGCGCAGAACTACCACATCTTCACGCCCGCGCCCGACCGCGACTGGGCTATGGTCTGGGGCTGCCAGCCCTGGATCAAGGAACTACCCTACGCGAACGCTGCCTACAATTACAGCTTCAAGCACGGTGAGAGCGGAAAGCTGATTCTGGAGTTCTACATCACGCCATTCGACTACGCGCCCTACGAGGGACCGGTCCGCGCCGTCGAGTCGAAGCTGTGGGAAAACAAAATGATCGGCATGTCGTGGTCCGTTCTCGACTACGACGATGTCAAGAATCCCGAACTTCGCGGATTCTGGAACCTCTCCCACAAGACGACGATGTACGGCAACGCATCCGACCTTGTCGCCTTCCGCCTCATGCCTCTGGAGCCGGCGCTGCGGAGAGCTATCGACGCGAAATGGTCCTTCCAGGTTCTCGATCTCGAACGGCGTCTGGTTGCCTTCCAGGATCGGTCTTCGGGTCAGGTGCGATCGTGGCGATGGGATTTTGGCGATGGGACCGGTTCCGCCGATCAGCACCCGCTCCACACTTACAAGGCGGCCGGCAAGTATGTGGTCACGCTGTACGTCGAAGGCCCCGCTGGAAAGGCGAAGTGGACCAAGGTTCGCGACGTCGTTGTGCCATAGTCTCTCGTGTAAAGCGTTCGGGTAAACTGAGTCATGCCGATTCGCGCCTTGTGGTTCCTCACCCTCGGTCTCGCCGTTCCGGATCTGCGCGCCGCCGTGCATTCAGACTTGGTCTACGCCAGGGCTGGCGGCAAAGACTTGCAGCTTGATTTGTACTTACCGGAAGCTTCGTCGAACGGGCGCTTTCCCGTGGTGGTCTGGATACATGGCGGAGCGTGGCAGAGCGGCTCGAAAGAGAAACCTCCCGCGGCCCGCCTCACGGCGCGCGGTTACGCGGTCGCGAACATCAACTACCGGCTTAGCGCCGAAGCGCAGTTCCCCGCCCCGCTCCACGATGCGAAAGCCGCCGTGCGCTGGCTGCGCGCCAATGCCGCGGAGTATGGACTCGATCCGGGACGCTTCGCGGCCTGGGGGTCTTCGGCCGGCGGGCATCTCGCCGCTCTGCTCGGGACCTCGGGCGGCGTGCCTGCGCTCGAAGGTCCGCTCGGCAATCTGAACCGTCCCAGCCGCGTCCAGGCTGTAATCGACTTCTTCGGACCGACCGATTTCCTCAAGATGGACGCCGCCGGGAGCAAGATGAATCACGACGCGCCGGATTCGCCCGAATCCAGGCTCATCGGCGGGCCGATTCAGCAGAATGCGGAGAAAGCGGCGCGCGCGAACCCAATCACTTATGTCAGCCCGGACGATCCGGCCTTCCTCATCATGCACGGAGACAAAGATCCACTCGTTCCTCACGATCAAAGCCGCTTGCTTCATGAAGCGTTGAAGAAAGCCGGCGTCGAGGCGTCGTTCGAAACCGTCAAGGACGCGGGACACGGATTCAGCGGACCGGAGATCGACCGCGCCGTCGATGCGTTTCCGGACACACATCTCAAAGCCCCCGCCGCGTCCGATTCCGGGGCGTGGGCCGACCCGGACAAGTCCGAACCGGAGGGTACGAAATACCGCACCTTCCACAGCAAGACGATCAAGGGCGATGTTAGTTACCTGATCTACCTTCCGCCGGGGTATGAGACGGATCGAAGCCGGCGTTATCCGGTGGTTTACTGGCTGCATGGACTGGGCGGAAATCAGCGAGGGGGAGCGCCGTTCGTCAGTCTACTGGACCGGGCGATCAGGGCCAATCGGACGCCGCCCGCAATCGCCGTGCTCGTCAACGGTCTGCGGGACAGCCGGTATTGCGATTCATGGGACGGCGAGCGGCCCGTCGACAGCGTCGTGGTGCGCGATTTGATTCCGCACATCGACTCCACGTGGCGTACCCTTGCGCGCCGCGAGTTCCGCGCCATTGAAGGCTATTCGATGGGCGGGTTCGGCGCTGCGCATTTCGGATTCAAGTATCCGGAATTATTCGGGGCCGTCTCCATCATGGCGGGCGCGCTGCTCGACCGGGACAGCGTCACGTACCTGCACGGAGAGCTGTTCGAAAGGAATTTTGGCGGAGATCTGGATTACTTCGACGAAAACAGCCCCTGGATCCTCGCGGAAAGGAACGCGGACAAGATTCGCGGCCGCATGAGCGTGAGGATCGGCGTGGGCGAGCGGGACGGCCTGCTGGAGCGCAACCGTAATTTTCATGGGCTCCTCGAACGGCTGAAGATCGAGCATGAATACTTCACAGTGCCCGGCGTAGGGCACAGCGGGAAAGTGTTTTACGAGACGCTCGGCACGGAACGCGTGTTCGGGTTCTATAAGACGGTATTCCGCGTCCCCTGACAATCGGGTAGAATGTCGTGGACGGCGCTCTTATCGGGCGGCGTAATACCAAACGAAAGGGAGTTCGAAATGAAAGCAATGAAACTGGCCCTGGCGGGCTTTATTTTAGCGGCAGGCGTGAGCGTCGCAGCCGAAGATCCACCCGAGAACTACAAACAGTGGATGAAGGATCTGGGCGCGCAGATGGGAGCGATGCGCAAGGGCGTGGATGTTGAAAAGAACGCCATCGCAATGCAGGCGTCGCTGAAGCTGGCGGACGGGTTCTGGAAGTCGCGCCACTCCGAGATAGCGGAGAAATCCTCCAACGAGAGTTTCAAGGGCGCCGAAGCGGTAGCGAAGGCATTCGCGGCCAACGACAAGGAGGGTGTGGCCGCGGGAATGAAGATGATCGGCGCCGGCTGTAAGGGTTGCCACGATCAGCACCGCGAGAAGATTTCCGATACGGTCTACAAGATCAAGTAACGTTACCCGGCCGCGAAGCCGCTTTCCGCAACCGCGGCTTCGCGCAACCAGTCTCTTCAACGCGCGGGAGTCCTTCGCGCCGAACCCTAGCTGCCGCCAAAGTCTGTGATCCAAACTGTGCGCGGGGGTTGCAACTACACTCCGGCCGCATAGCAAGTATATTCCAATCGAAGAATGGGCCTGCTTGCCCTCGTAACTGTAGGACGCCGGCGAGGCGGAGATGCGCCGCCCCGTGTTGTAGTGCCACAAGCCCTTATCCGTCGCCATCGAGATCGGCCGAGCGTGCCTTGATCGCCCCGGCAATCGGAAATCCGCCGGTTCGTACACGCCACAGGCCTTTACGGCCGGCGCAATGATGAGTGGCGCGGCCCGCACAGCTCTGGGCGCGGCAAGGAGAGCACGGCCCGGCTAAGAGCGTCATGCGGCAACCGGTTTGCCGGAGCCGGGAGCCGTACGCGCCGGGCGGTGTTAGGACCGTGCCGAATGGGACGTCAGCTCCCGACTCTGCTCCTGATCTCGGGCTTGCGGCCCGTGCGAGGTTCCGCCAGCCAGGATGCGAATCTGAAATCGACTTTGCGCGGGTAATCGCGCACAAGGTTGCTTTGGCCAGCCTTGCGATGATAAGCTTTCCGAATGCGCTCTATTTCTAAGTTGTTTATGTTTCTAGTATTTATAGGAAGACCAGCCCTCGCTGCATACCTTTATGACTTCACATTTACTCCGACATTGGGCCCGGTGGAGGCGGTCTCGTTCGAGTTCTCTTCACCCAATTTTGTGACGAGCGGTCCGCTGTCCATCGCGCCGTTCGCTGTGATTGAGGGAGCCCACACCCAAACTATCACGCAAGGCTCAACAGGCCTGGTGGACGTTAGCGGAACAGATATCCGCTGCTTTGTATTCGGAACGGCCAACGCCGTGATAGGACCAGGAGGTTGCGACATCGGAGTGAATCTCTCCACTCTTTCTCTTTTCCTGGCGTTCAACTTTACTCCACTTCCAGCTTCTTCCATGAATGGCCTCGGGACCTACACGACGTCAAACGACCAATTTCTCGTTTGGGGTGGAACGGATCCTGACTTCCCCAACGGCGTCTTTGGCCGCGGAAATATGAGCCTCACCATCTCCCAGGTTCCTGAGCCGTCGAGCGCAGTTCTGGTACTGTCGGATTTTGCCGTCCTATTAGCAATGTGTGGGTGTGCGAGGCGTTCAGTTTTGCGGAATTCGCTGCCTTCTCGTTATAGACTTTGACAAAGTCGTCTATCGCTTGACGGAGTTGCCGCAGCGACGTGGAGACTGGCTCCCCGAAGCGCCTCCCGGCTGAGGAGGCTAAACCAGCACTCCACCTGATTGAGCCACGACGAGTACGTCGGGACTCCGCATTGCATCGGCAACTCAATGCACTTACACTGGATGGAACGTTCCACCGGGGACGACACCAGGTTGCCACAGGCGCCACGTCGCGCGTCAACCCCGCCGTTAGAGCATCCGAAGCAAAGGGGAAATCACATGAATCAGCAGCCGGACGCGCGCACTGCCAGCTACGTATTGACGTTAGAGGAGATCAGCAGACTCGCGGAGGACAGCGGCAAGCCGGCCGAGACTCTGATGAATGTCGTCGCCCTGATCGCCGAGCGGTTTCAGACGGAAGTTTGTTCGGCCTATCTGCTCGAACCGGATCGGGCTAACCTCGTGTTGGCCGCAACCCTCGGGCTGCGTCCGCAATGCATCGGCACTCTGCGTCTGGCGCTGCACGAAGGCTTGGCCGGCCTGGTCGCCGAACAGGTTCGTCCGGTGGCGGTTGACCGGGTGCAAAGCAACCCGCGGTTCAAGTACTTCAGCGAAGCCGGCGAGGACGCCTATCAGTCTTTCCTGGGAGTCCCGCTTATCGACCGGGGCGTTCTACAGGGGGTTCTGGTGGTGCAAACCGTCGATGCGCGGGTCTTTCGGGAAGATGAAATCCGCATGCTGGTGGAGGCGGCCGCGCAGGTCGCGCCGGTGGTAAGCGAGGCTCGCGCTCTGGATCGCTTCATAGGTCCCGCTCAGGAACGCCTATGGTCCCTGGCGCGCAACCTGTGGTGGAGCTGGGACCAGGATTCTCACAGCTTATTCCGCGATCTCGATCCGGTGCGCTGGCGGCAGCTCAATCACAACCCTCTCTCGCTCTTAGGCGAGATTCCGTTGGCGAAGCTGGAGCGGCGCGCCGGGGAATTAGTGCTGCATGGACGCATCAATTATGCCTATCGCCGGCAGCGCGAGTATCTCCAGGCCGACCGGACCTGGGGCGCGACCCACGCGGGTGTCCTGCGGCCTCGCCCGGTGGCCTATTTTTCGGCGGAGTTCGGGCTTCACGAATCCGTTCCGGTGTATTCGGGCGGGCTCGGCGTGCTAGCCGGCGATCACATCAAGAGCGCATCGGACCTGGATATTCCTCTGGTCGGAATCGGCTTGTTCTACGGCCAGGGGTATTTCCGCCAGAGGCTGGACCGGAACGGCTGGCAGCAGGAAGAATACCTCCAGACGGATCTCAACCACGTGCCCATGGAACCGGCAATCGGCAAGAATGGGGAACCGGTGACGATCCAGATCGAAACCCGCGGCGGCTCCATCCGCGCGAAGGTCTGGCGGATGAAAGTGGGCCGCTGCGACCTGCTTCTTTTGGACTCGAACGTGGAAGGCAACGCACCGGAGGACCGGGAACTGACCTCGCGTTTGTACGGGGGCGACGGACGTGTTCGAATCCGGCAGGAGCTGCTGTTGGGAATCGGCGGGTTCCGCGCCTTGAAGGCGATGGGAATCACACCCGGCGTCCTTCACCTCAACGAAGGACACAGTGGATTCGCGGTGCTCGAGGCGATTCGCAGCCGCATGGACGATGAAGGATTGGGATTCGACCAAGCCTTGCCGCGTGTTGCGCGGGAGGTTGTTTTCACCACCCATACTCCCGTGGCGGCAGGCCACGACCGCTTTCACGCGGGCCTTATGGAGGAGCACCTCGGACCGCTCCGGGAGCAATTAGGCCTCTCGCACCACGGATTGATGTCGCTTGGGCGTGAGAACCACGGCAACCCGCACGAGGAGTTCTGCATGACCGTGCTCGGCCTGAGGCTGGCGCGGCGCTCGAACGCCGTTTCGGCTCTTCACGGCGAAGTGTCCCGGACAATGTGGACGGGACTTTATCCCGGGCGGCCGGAGGACGCCGTGCCGATCGGTCACATCACCAACGGAGTCCACGTGCCCACCTGGCTCGCCCCGCAGATGTTTCGGCTTTACGACCGGCACCTGGGGACCGGGTGGCACGAACACAGCGGAGACGCGCACACCTGGGAAGGAATCGAAAACGTCGATGACGGCGAGCTCTGGGAAACGCACCTCAGCCTGAAAACACGGCTACTGGAATTTGTGCGGCGGCGCGCCGTGGAGCAGGCGCTGCCACGCGGCGAACCCAGGGAAACCCTTCAGAAACTGGGCCGTCTACTGAGTCCCGACGCTCTGACAATAGGATTCGCGCGGCGGTTTGCCACGTACAAGCGCGCCAACCTGGTCCTGAGAGATATCGAAAAACTGGCTTCCATGGTCAACGATCCGAAGCGCCCGGTGCAATTCGTGTTCGCCGGCAAGGCGCATCCTCGCGACGAACCGGGCAAGCGGGTGTTACAGCAGATTGCCGAGCTGATGCGCGACCGGCAGTTTGCCGAAAAATTCGCCTTTGTGGAGGACTACGACATCAACGTGGGCCGCCACTTCGTGCAGGGAGTGGATGTGTGGCTGAATAGTCCCCGGAGGCCGCTTGAGGCATCCGGCACCAGCGGTCAGAAGGTCGTCCTCAACGGGGGACTGAATCTTTCCGTACTGGATGGCTGGTGGGCGGAAGCTTACGACGGCCTGAACGGCTTTGCGATCGGGACCGGCAGAACGCATTCCAACATGGACGTGCACGACACCCGGGATGGAGAAGATCTGTACCGGGTTCTGCGAGAGGAAGTGATCCCGCTCTACTATCAGCGCGACCGTGACGGTTTGCCGCGCGGCTGGATCAAACGCATGAAGCGCACCATCCGGACTTTGGGCTGGCGATTCAACGCCAACCGCATGGTGATGGATTACACGCTGAAGTGTTATATTCCAGCGGCGGGAGGTACGTCGAGCGATATGAGCGTGAATCGATGAGGCGGTTCACGGCCCGCCGGCGGAGTAGCCCCGGAAGGAACTGTGGCGCTCGCATTGTGGTAGAAGCTATGATGCCTGGCGTGACTTGAACATCATTTGAGGAGATCTGAATCGGGAGGCAATACTTTGCTCGATCACAAGTGCGCTCACCAAAGGAACCGAGGGTTTGGGAGCCGTGGGGTTCAAAACATCCGTGGCCGACTACAGCAACCTGGGCGAAACGCCGACGGTGTTCCCGTTTGAGTAAACTTAGAGCGCCCAAGTCCAATCCGCAGACGTCTGTATGAAGGAGAGTTCCGTGCATAGGAAACGCTTTCCGTTCAATGCCGCTTTCGCACTCAGCGCGACGGTCCTGCTGCTGCCCGCGGCTGGCAGCCTGCCGGCGCAGCAAGGAAAGATGAAGAAGTTCCTGAGCAAGCCATTGACAATCGAAGACCAAGGCAGCTTCTTCGTAGGTGGCGTACCCAAGGTCACCCCTTACGCCGCCGCGTCCGCACCCGGCGCCAACCAGACTCAGCTCCCGCTTGGCCAGATCACGATCGGGCAGATGTACGTACAGTTCCAGATTCCCCAAGGTAAGATGCGCAACATGCCCCCGGTGATTATGGTCCACGGGTCCACGCATACGGGAGCTTGTCTGGAGTCGACTCCCGACGGCAGGGAAGGCTGGCTGCCCTACTTCGTCCGCAAAGGAATCTCCACCTACATCGTCGATCAGTCCGGACGCGGACGATCCGGGTTCGACGAGTCCGTGATTCACGAGGCGGAAGCGCTGGTCACCCGGGGCGACGTCGCGGGTGGCGCGGCGCTGCTTCCCTCCATTGCCAGGATTAGCGATAACGGAGCGTGGACGGCTTGGTTCGGCCACCTGACGCCACCGGGCTCGAACATCCTGGATGGCAGGCTGATCCGGCACGGGGATGCGGGCGATCCGCCTACGGATGACGCCAGCCATTCCGATAGCTACCTGCCCGCTTTTCCCCTCGCGAGCGTGGATGCGCAGGTAGTTGCCCGCACAGGCGGGATTGGACAGCCTCCGGCCGGACCGAACAACTATTTCGCTCTCGAGTACTACAAGCAACTGGTCCCTAACGCCGAGTCGACTTTACCCGGTTCCACCTGCCCCACCTGCGATCCAACCACGATTTCCCCGGCCAACACCTGGACCCCGCGGAATCTGGCAACGCTGGTGGAAAGGCTGGACGGGGCAGTCGTTGCGACACACTCGCAGTCCGGCATCATGGGGCATCACATGGTCCGCATTCTGAAGGAACGCGGCCACCTGAACCTTGTGCGTGGCTTGATCACCTTGGAGGGATCCTGCTCGTTTCCCAACAGTGGCCTGAAGGCCGAGGACTTCGATAACATCCCTTACCTGGCGGTGAAGGGAGACTATGCAGCCACCAGCGATGGGTGCCAGACCACTGTGGACGCCATCAACGCCCGGCGCGCCGCCGGTCAGGGAATCGCGAAGGCCGACTACATCAAGCTGGACGAACTTCCCAACCCCGTCTTCCGCGGCACAACCCATATGATGATGATCGGCGCCAATAGTAACGAGGTGGCCGACGTGATCCTAAACTGGGCCGGGCGGAACATTCCGCCCAAGGGCAAGGACCGCAAGAGACGATAAGCGGTCGCCGGTACTCGCCATGGGCCGCTCGCGTCGCGGATCGGCTGCGGGATGCCTGCCTTCGCGGGCCCCGCGGTGCGCGAACTCACCAATTAAAAAGAAGACGCAACGTATCCGGCCAAGCCCGGTAGAGGAGTACGTTTGAGTGCACCGGCGAGAGTCCGGCTAAAGGCCTGTGTTCCCTGTGTTCCAGCGATTCCGCAACCATTTTTTTTAACCATCCGAAACATCTGATTCCAATGCTGTTTTGGCAGTAGCGGCTCAAAGAGCATATTCGCATTGTGTTTTTCCTCTTGCTTTCCTCGCCGGTCTTGTATAATATGTGGTACAAGACATGGC
>CAMDED010000055.1 GCA_945893365.1 Candidatus Sulfopaludibacter sp. SbA3
CGGAAGTTTCCTCAGTTCACTGGATTCGGCGCGCGGATTGTCGGGCGGCCCCTGTTTCAGGGCGCGGCTTACATGCTCGAATACGAGCGGCAGCCGCCCGCGGAATTGCCGGACGCGTGGGAATTTCAGAATGCGGCGGTGAAGGGCTATCGGCGGCTGGCGGGCGTGTAGGCGTGCGCCGGCGCCTCGAGCGCTGAGCACTGTGCCCTCGTGTACCGGCCGCCCGAAGTAGCATGGGCGTTAAGATAGGCTGTCGCTTCGCTCGCGATCGCAAAGTGCATTCGTCACAGCGTGGTCGGCGCCCGACCGGCGGCGCCCCTTCGCAATAGGCGACTACACGCCTGCCGGCTCTAATTCGACGACCCAATGGCATAGAGGGCGTTTTGGGTCCGAATGTACAGCTTGCCTTCGCTGATCGCCGGAGTTGCGTAGATGTCCGAGTCGAAGTCATTGATCGCCAGAATTTCCCAATCGCCGGCAGCGCGCAGCACCACGACCTTGCCATGCTCGCTCGCGATGTAGACCTTGCCGTCGACGCCGATGGGTGAGGCGTAGTAGTCTTCGAGCGCGCCCGTCAAACGCGCCTGCTTGAGTACCTTGCCGGTCTGAGCGTTAAGAGTGGTCGCGATTCCGCCGCTTCGGACGAGGAAAACCACGTCCTTGTAAACGAGGGGCGCCGGTACGTCGGGCAGCGACTTTTCATATCGCCAGAGCACATGCGTGTCCGTGACGTCGCCGCTGCCTCCGAGCCTCACGGCCAATGCGCCGTTGCGCGAGGCACGGCGAGTGCGGAAGAATGTCCATTCCCTCTCGTTCAGAAAGCCATCCCGATCCAAGTCGATCGCACGCCACGTTCCTGTCGGCTGCCAGGGCTGTGGAAGTTCGATCTGAGCGAGCTTCCCGTCGCGATTGGCATCGGCTGCGGCGATCACTTCGGCGAAAGTGGGCAGTTCGACCTGCTGCCCCGTGTCGTTCCCGGGAGTCCAACCGTTGAAGTAGAGAATATCGCCGGCAATGGTTGGCGCCGATTTCGGCTGGCAGGTGAGACCCCGAACGAACCAGAGCGCCTCGCCGTCCACGATGGAATAAGCGGTGAGCTGGTAGGAGCCGGGTGCGATGACTTGTGCGGGGCCGCGGGCCGGACGGTAAATGATAGGGGTGGAGTACCCGTTGATGACGTGGCGTGGTATTTTCCAGGCGATCTTGCCGCTAGCGGCATCCACCGCGATCATGTGTGCGTCGGTGTCCGCATCGAAGACCAGGATCACTCTTCCATCGGCATGGACGGGCGATGCAACCACCCCGTGTTGACTGTTAAAGGGTCCGAGCGGCAGCCGCCACCGCTCGTTGCCCTCGAAATCATAAGCGGCCAGGCCGAAATCGGCGAAGAAGACAAAGACGCTCTTTCCATCGGTAGCCGCGGTGGGCGCCGCGCGGTGATTGAGGGTGTTCTGGGCTTCGCGCCTGGCGGCGCGCACCGATCGCCGCCACTCAACCTTCCCGGAGGTGCGGTTCAGGCACATTGTAATCAAATCGTCGCCCTCGGAAGCGGTGAGGAAAATGCGCTCCCCTACCACGACGGGGGAGGACTTTCCCGCCGGCAGTTCCGTCTTCCACAGAACGTTCTTTTTAGGTCCGAACTCAGTTGGCTGTTGCCCGCAGGAAGAGCAGAGTCCGGAGCCGTTCGGACCACGAAGCTGAGGCCAGTCGGCGCCGAATAGACCGAGTGCGAGCAGCGGACAGAGAAGTGTGCGCATTTGTCTCTACCCATGTTAAGCCATCGGCGGCCGGGATTCTTGCCCGCCGAGCGTTCGTGGAACCAACGACCGGCGCCGTCGGGTCGGTACGTCGACAACGCCAGGCAAGGACCGCCGGGCAAATGGCGCGGGCCTTTGTAGCCAAAGCGGTGTACAGCATTATCTGAAAACCGTCTCCGAAGTTCCGCGACGGCCATGGACGATTCGCGTTCCTTAAAGAATTCGCGCCGAATGAGCGATTTTCCCTACATCTCCCGCCGGCCCTCAAGGGACTTCCAGATCGTCACTTCGTCGGCGAATTCGATATCGCTACCGACGGGTATACCCATCGCAATTCGCGTCACCTTTACGCCCAGCGGCTTCAACAGCCGGGAAAGATACACCGCCGTCGCTTCGCCTTCGACCGTCGGATTCGTCGCGAGAATCAATTCTTCGACGACGTGCGTGCCAATGCGCTCGACCAGGCCCTTAATCTTCAACTGCTCCGGGCCGACGGCGCGCAACGGCGACAGCGATCCATGCAGGACGTGATACAGTCCCAAAAACTGGCGGGTGGTCTCAATGCCCAGGATGTTGTTCGGCTCTTCGACCACGCAAATCGTCGTCTGATCCCGTTGCGGATCGCGGCAAAACACGCACAGATCGCTTTCGCTGATGTTGTTGCAGATCTTGCACAAACCGAGCTTGTCCTTCACGTCGAACAGCGCTTGAGCCAGCCGCTCGGCGTCCGCGCGGCTGGTGCGGAGAACGTGAAACGCAAGCCGCTGCGCGGACTTCTGGCCGATCCCCGGCAGGTGTTTGAACTCGTTGATCAGCCGCTGCAGCGGTTCCGCGAAATCCGGCATGGTCTAAAACAGTCCCGGCGGCAGACCCATCCCGCCCAGAAGTCCGCCCATCTTCTGCTTGGTCTCGTCGTCCACTTTCTTTACGGCCTCGTTGCACGCCGCCACCACAAGGTCTTGCAGCATTTCCACGTCGCCCGCCACTTCCGGGTCGATCTTGACGCTCAGAACGTTCTTCTGGCCGTCCATCTTCACCGAAACCATGCCGCCGCCCGCGGAAGCTTCCACTTTGATCAGCGCAATCTCCTGCTGCATGCGTTCCTGCATCTGCTGGGCCTGCTTCATCATGTTCTGCATGTTGCCGGGTAGTTTCACGTATCTCGCTCCTTTAGATTTCTTACCGCGCGGACCTCTCCGCCGAACAGTTCCTGAAAACGCTTCACTTCGGGATGATCTAGCGCGCGGGTGGTGACGGAGTCCGGTTCCGGCGTGTTCGGCACCGCAAGCGCCGGACCGGAATCGACTCCGGAGCCGAAAGAGATCCTGATGCGAATCGGACGCCCGATCATCCGCGCCACACCCTTGTTCAGATCGAGCTCCTTCATCGACAGCTTGAACTCGGAAGGCGTGGTGAAGTGCAGTTCATTCGGCGCGGCGACCACCAGCGCCGAATGCTCGACGGCATCGGCCGTAAACGCCATGCCCATCTCGATCAGCGTCGAGTAAAGCCGCTCCTTCCACTCTTGAGCGTTCTCAGGCAACGCGCCTCCGGGGGAGGGAACGGGATCGGGCGCGAGAGCGTTCGCGCCGCGAGATTCGGCTACCGGCGTCTTTTTCACGCGATCCAACTCAAAGGGAGACGGACCGCTACGCATGGCGGCTGGTGGCGGCGCCGCGATGCGCGGTTTCGGCGGAGGCGGCTGAGCATCGGCGTTCCGCGGATCGTCTGCTAATCGCGCGAGCGCCTCTTCTATCTCGATCAGCCTCCCGGCCTGAACCAGACGCACGAGCCCCAGTTCAAGGTGAAAGCGCGGTTGAAGGGAGTATTGCAGATCCTTAAAAAGATCCAGGGATAGCTGCAAGTATCGCGTTAAATCTTCCTCGGAAAATGTCGAAGATATAGCTTTTAGCCGTCCTCTTTCCTCTCCCGAAGCGGCGATGAGGCGCTGCTCACCCAGCTTCGCCACGAGGAGATTGCGAAAGTAACGCGCAAGCTCCCGGCTGAAATGTTGAAGGTTGTGTCCGTTGCACTCCAGCTCGTCCACAATGCGCAGCATGCGGTCCGAAGCGCCTTCCGACAGGGCTTGCGTCACCTGGTGCAGCAGATCGAGCGAAAACGTGCCCAGGAGCGCCCGGATTTCAGCGGCTTTGAGCGTCGTGCCGCAGCAGGCGATGGCCTGATCGAGCGCCGAAAGCGAGTCGCGCACGCTGCCCTCGCCCGCAATGGCGAGCACCGACAGCGCTTCCTGATCCGCCTCGATGCCCTCCCGTTCGCAGATCCACTTCATGCGTCCGATAAGGGCTTCGAAATCCACGGAGCGAAAACTGAAATGCTGGCAGCGCGAGGCGATGGTGGCCGGGATCTTGTGCGCCTCCGTGGTGCAGAGGACGAAAACGGCCCACTCGGGCGGCTCTTCGATGGTCTTGAGCAGTGCGTTGAAGGCTTCGTTCGTGATCTGGTGCGCCTCGTCGATGATGAAGACTTTGTAGCGGTCGCGGGCGGGCTGGTAGCGGACGTTCTCACGCAACTCGCGCATTTCGTTGATTCCGCGATTCGAAGCCGCGTCGATCTCGATGACGTCCACTGCGCCGCCGGCCTGGACTTCGAGACAACTGGCGCACTTGCCGCAAGGAGACTTGGTGGGTCCGTCGATACAGTTCAGGCAGCGCGCCAGAATACGGGCAATGGTTGTCTTCCCGGTGCCTCGCTGGCCGGAAAAAATGTACCCGTGGGCGATGCGCTTTTCGGCGATCGCGTTTTCGAGCGTGGTCTTCACGTGCTCCTGATTGACCACGTCGTCAAACGACTGCGGGCGATATTTCCGGGCAATGACCTGATACATGAGGAGGGCGAATGCCAGGCCCCGGGTGATCCGCGGCACACGGGGTAAACCGCTACCGTTGCTTCCTTCCGGACCTGGCGGGGTTTGCGGCCGCCCGTTGCACGGAGCCCGGAACCTGACAACCTATAATCCTAACATGACGCCGCTCGGGCGTGCGCTAAACTGAATCGAATACCTTGCGAATCCTCGACGTTGGCTGCGGGATCAACAAACATCCGGGCGCCATCGGCATCGACCGGAACCCGCGGACGCGAGCCGATGTCCTCTGCGAGCTCGATCATTTCCCTTACCCGTTCGCGGACGGCGCCTTCGACCGGCTGACGGCTATCCACGTGATCGAGCACCTGTCGGACGTCATGGGCGCGATGCGGGAGTTTCACCGCCTGGTGCGTCCCGGAGGCACGGTGCGAATCGAGACCCCCCATTACACGGACTTCAGTTCCTTTTGCGACCCGACGCATAAGCAGCATCTGACCAGCTTCTCCTTTCGCTACTTCGGCATGGACAATGCCGGGTACGGCTACTATTCGGACGTGAAGTTCCGGGAGGTCTCCGTGCGAGTGAAGTTGCTGGCGCTGTGGAGATGGCTCGGCTTCGAGTTCCTGGTGAACCGCTTTCCCCGCTACAGGCGGTTCTGGGAGCATTACCTGTGCTACGTGGTGCGCGGCAAGGCGATGGTGTTCGAATTTCAGACGGAGAAGTAAGTTTGGGTCTTAGGCGGCCGTGCTATTGTTAAGGTAGTGTTTCCAGTGAGCGGTATTTCACGAGCTGCGTCTCCTCATCGCGATCTGGAGCACGGCGAAACCGAGGAGCGGCTGGACCTCAATCGGCGTGGCAAGCAGCGGCGCGATGCTCTACGAGAATTGTCTATGAATGAGCGGCCTATCGAAGAGGACGAAATGCCGGCGGAGATCGACTATGCCGAGGTTGTTCGAGGCCTTCATCACGTCCCGGCCGACCCAAAGGTCTACTTGCCTACGTCGATTGAGCGGAGCGTGTGGGAATACTTCTCCGGTAAAGCCGAACAAAAGGGTATCGGTCTGCCGGAGCTCCTGACCGAGGTCCTGAAGCGCGATATCGAGATCAACGAAGCGCTAAAGTGATTGAGTGCAACTGCAAGGCCCGTTCCGCCCGGCGCTCGCGAGCGCACCGATTCGCCCGTTCCGGTCCGATTCCAATCTTTCGCCGGGCGTGACAAACAGGTACATGGCTCTCTTATGAGAAAATGACCCATATGAGAACCAAGCCCATCGGAACAGACGACCTGCGCGGTGTGTTCCCCGTGCCGCCCCTGGCGCGCAACAACGACGCTCGCCGCTCCATCGACTTCGCCCGGAACGACCGCATCGTGCGGCACATCGCGGAGGGCGGCATCTCGAATTTTATCTATGGCGGCAATGCCTTTCTGTATCACATTACGCTCGCCGACTATGAGCCGCTGCTCGAATGGCTCGCCGGATTCGACGCCGGCCTTTGGGCTATTCCGAGCGCGGGTCCATCTTACGGCCGCGCGATGGACCAGGCGGACATGGTTCGACGTCACGGCTTCCCGATCGTCATGGCGCTGCCTTGCGCCGATCCGCGCGATGCCGCGGGGCTCGAGCGCGGGCTCCGCGAGTTTGCCGACGCGTGCGCCACTCCCCTCATGTGCTACATCAAGGATGAAAGTAACTTCGGCGCCGATAAGGAAGCGGGCCTTGACGCGGTGGCGAGGCTGGTCGATTCCGGAGTCTGCAAGGCGATCAAGTACGCCGTGGTGCGCAAGGACCCGTCCCAGGACGAGTATCTGCGCGGACTGCTGCGGCGCGTTCCGGCGGAGAGGGTGATCAGCGGTATCGGCGAGCGGCCGGCGATTGTGCATATGCGCGACTTCGGCTTGCCTGGGTTCACGACGGGGTCCGGCTGCATCGCTCCGCGTATGAGCCAGGACCTGTTCGAGGCGAATTCCCGCAAGGACTATGCGGCGGCTGGCGAATTGCGCAGCCATTTCATTCCGCTCGAAGATCTCCGCGACGCGTGGGGTCCCGCGCGCGTGCTGCACGCGGCAACCGCCTTGGCGGGCATTGCGGAAACGGGCCCATTGATTCCCTATCAGACGGAGCTCGGCGCGGCTCAGATCGAGCAGTTAGCGCCGGTATCGAAAGCACTTTGTGAAGTGAGCCGGAGTGCGGCTATAGCGAGGTAGTGAAGGAAGTGGGGGAAGACGGGGGGCCGGCCGCAAACGGCGATGGCCCACCCCACTATTCCGTGGCAGGCCCCTATTGCGAAGGTTCCTGGTAAAGGCCCAGCACATTGCCGCCTGGATCGCGGAATCTCGCCGTAATTTCGGGCGCGTCCGCGCCGATCGGCTGTACGATCTCACCGCCGTTTTCGATAACGGCGTCGATGGCGCTGGCTACGCTGTCGACCATGATGTAGATCAAGAGGCCAGGCTCCGTTGCCGGCGGCCGGCCGAGTACCCACGCGCCGCTCACCTGCCCGGTCGCGTCGTCGAAGGCAGTGGCGCCGTCGCCGCGCTGCCTGACCTTCCAGCCGAAGACCTTCCGGTAGAATTCAGCCGAGCGCTGAACAGCAGTGGTGGGAATTTCCACGTAGCAAATCTTGCCGTCTTTTGGGGTGGGAGGCATGGGATCTCCTTCGAAGCCGCGCTAGCCTACCGGCTCCCTCAGCCAGTCGGAACGCTTCAGCACTTCGCGGGGCTTGCTGCCGTCGGGCGGGCCGATGATCCCGTCGCGATGCATCATGTCGAGAATTCGCGCCGCGCGCCCGTAGCCCAGGCGAAGCCGCCGCTGCAGCGTCGAGGTCGACGCTTTCCCAACCTCGAGGACTACGCGCAGCGCCTCCTCGTACATCGGATCCTGTTCGTCCGAAGGCTCGGCTTCGCCCTCGGCCGCTTCCTCTTCGACGGGTGGAGCGACGAGGAAAGACTGGTCGTATTCAGGCGTTGCCTGCGCTTTCCAAAACTCCACGACCGCATTGATCTCACTCTCCGTGACGAACGCACCGTGGACGCGCCGCAGCCGCGACGATCCCGGCGGAAGGAACAGCATGTCTCCCTTCCCCAGAAGGTGTTCCGCGCCCATGATGTCGAGAATCGTGCGCGAATCGACCCGCGTCGCCACGCGGAAGCTGATTCGCGCCGGGAAATTCGCCTTGATCAAACCGGTGATCACGTCCACGCTCGGCCGCTGCGTCGCAAGCACCAGATGCATTCCCACCGCGCGCGCCATCTGCGCGAGGCGCGTGACGGACTCCTCCACGTTGCGGCCCTCGAGAATCATCAGATCCGCCAATTCGTCGATCAGGATCAGAATGTAGGGAAGCGGCTTCAACTCCTCGATGGGCGGGATGCCGTCTTCGTCCTCCTCAAACAGGCTGCGCGGTTCGTGCTGAAGCTTCTGGACTTTCTTGTTGTACTGGTCGATATTCCGGACGCCCTGCTCGGCAAGCAGGCGCAGCCGGCGCTCCATCTCGAGCACCGCGTTGCGCAGCGCGTAGGTAGCCTTCTTCGTATCCGTAATCACCGGAGTCAGCAGGTGCGGTATGCCTTCGTAGAAGCCGAGCTCGACCCGCTTCGGATCCACCATGATCATGCGCACCTCATCCGGCGTGGATTTGTAGAGGATCGACATGATGAGCGAGTTGATCATCACGCTCTTGCCCGAGCCCGTGGAGCCCGCGATCAGCGCATGCGGCATCGTCTCGAGAGAAGCGACTTTGATTCGCCCGCTGATGTCCTTGCCCATCGATATGGTGAGCTTCGAAGGCGAGCTTGTGAATTCATCCGACTCGAGAATCTGACGCAGCGCGATGATCTCGCGCTTCGTGTTCGGCACTTCGATCCCGACGGTCGGCTTGCCGGGAATGCGTTCGATGAGAATCGATTCCGCTTGAAGACCCAGACACAAATCTTCATTCAGCGAGATGATCCGGCTGTACTTGATGCCGGCCTCGGGTTTGAATTCAAACGTCGTGACCACGGGTCCGGGGTTGATCTGCACGACCGACCCAAGGACGTTGAACTCCTCGAACTTCGCTTTGATTCGCGCCGCGACGTCCTTCAATTCCTGCTCATCGTAGTCCGATCGCGGCGGAGCTTCGTTCAACAGGGTGGTCGGTGGCAGGCGGTACGATGGCCGGAAAGTCTCATCCTCAACGCGTGTCCTTTTGTCTACTGGCGGGTCCGGAGCCGGGTGCGCCGGTTCATCCCATGGCGGACGCTGGTCTTCAAGAGCGCAGATCGGAATATCTTCGACCACAGGCTCAGGCGTCTCGGTGGCCCTCCTCCGCGGCGCCGCTGCCGATTCGAGCTCCGTGACGACATCCGGATCTTCGAGACCTGCGCCACCTTGATTGAGGGGCGGAGCGGCGGTTGTCTTTCGCGAGCCCTTCGCGGGCGCATCCGCGCGCTTGCGTTCCCTCTCTTCGCGAATTCTTGCCTTCTCGATCCGGCGGAGGAAGCGGGCGTCGCGCCTGCGCTCGCGCCAAGCGCTCCATCGCGCCGCAATGGATTTAATCCGCGCAATCGGCCGGGCGAACCAGACACCGAGCTTCTCCACCGAGAAGGACGAGACGAGATACACCGCCACGATCAGCGCCGTGAGGGTCGTAACCACGGCGCCGGTCAAGTTCATCGAACTTGAAAGGAGTTCCGCCAGCGTCTCCCCCACTATGCCGCCGGGCAAGAGCGTTCCGCCGAAGAACCGCCAGTCCGGTCCGAACGAAAAGAGGGTGCAGGTTCCGAGCCAGAAGGTCAACGTACCGATCACCTTGGCCGTTGGCGCCACGACGGCTTCCGAGCGGATCCACTTCCAGCCCAGCGCCACGGCCGCCACCGGAAACAGAAATGCGCCTAGTCCGAAGAGTTGAAAGAGCAGATCGGAAAGGTAGGATCCTGGATAACCGACGAGGTTCAGCGGCCGCGCGGCGCCGGCGGCTGTGTTCCAGGAGGGATCGCTCGCCTGAAACGAGATCAGGCTAAGCCAGACAAGAAGCCCGAACGAAAGCAACACAAACCCTGTCGCCTCATTGAGCCGTTTATATTCCGTCGGATTTATCAGCTTCATCCCGTTGAGCCGCGGGAGAAAGCCAGAGCAAGCACTATTATGCCAAAAATTATCCGATAGTAAATAAAAATATTCAAGGTGCCCCGCCGAAGGTAGCGGAGGAACCATCCGATTACCGCAAATCCGGTGATCGCGCTGACGCCCGCGCCGATGAGGAACTGCCCCCAATCGACGTGCCCCTGCTTCATCAAATCGTAGAATGCCTTGGCGGCCGCGCCCGCAATGGCCGGGGTGGAAAGCAGGAAGGAAAACCGCGCCGCCGTATCCCGGTCAAGGCCGCGAAACAGCGCCGCCGCGATGGTGATTCCGCTGCGCGAAGTTCCCGGCACGATGGCAAGCGCCTGCGCCGCGCCGATGACGACGCTATCCGTCCAGGAAAGTTCGCCCATTCCCCGCTCGTGCTCCCCTACGCGGTCGGCGATCCACATCAGGATTCCCACGCCTACCAGCATTCCGCCCATCACGAACGGGTTGCGCCATACCGTTTCGGCCTGATCCTTAAATTTGAAGCCGAGCACGCCGATGGGTAGTGAGCCTACAGCCAGGAACCACAGAAGCATCGGCCGCTTGCGCAACTCCGGGTCGTGTCCGTAGTGGCCTCCGAACCCCTGTGCGATTACCTGAAGCCACGCTTTGAAAAAGTAAACCAGGACCGCGAGCAGCGTGCCCACGTGCAGCGCAATGTCGAAATTCAATTCTTCCGGCTTCCAGCCGAGCAGCCACGACGTCAGGTAGAGATGCGCGGAGCTGCTGATGGGCAGAAATTCGGTGATTCCCTGGACGATGGCCAAAAGCACGACTTGATAGATGGGCATAGGACAGAAAGAGAAATGGTAACACTACGCTTCGGATTGGAGAATCGCGTCGATCAGACCGCCGGTGGTGAATACGTCGGCCGCCGCATCGATCGCGATTCCATGCTTCCGCGCGGTTGCCGCCGTCACGGGACCGATGGCCGCCACCTTCACCCCGGCGAGCGAATCCGCGCCCGCGGCACGGACGAAGTTTTCGACGGTCGATGAACTTGTGAACGTGATCCAGTTGGGCTTTCGCGGACCCTCAAAGGCCGCTCGAATGCGCTCCGCGGCGTCCTCGGGCGCTCCCGTACGGTAGGCGGGCACTACGTCCACCAGTGCCCCGCGGTCTCTTAGGGCGATTGGAAGCACATCGCGCGCGATAGCAGCCCGCGGCAGCAGCACGCGTTTTCCCGCGAGGTCGTGCGACGCAAACGCTTCGACCAATCCTTCCGCGACGAATTCCTTGCCGGTGAGATCCACTTTCAGGTGAAGCTCTTCGATCGCCGCGCCGGTTGCCGGTCCGATGGCGCAGATGCGCCCGCGAATGGCGCGAAGATCGAACCTCGATTTCTCGAGCCGGTCGAGAAAGAAGCGGACGCCATTCGCGCTTGTAAAGACGAGCCAGTCGTATTCCGGCAGGGATTCGATGGCCCGGTCGAGCGGAGCGTAATCTTCGGCGGGAAGGATCTCAATGGTGGGAATCCCGACCGTTTCCGCGCCCAGTTCACTCAATCGCGAGGAGAGCGCGTCGGCCTGCCCGCGCGCCCGGGTCACGGCCACGCGTTTGCCGAACAGGGGCAGGCGCTCGAACCAGTTGAGCTTCTCGCGGAGGCGGACCACGTCGCCGATCACAATGGTTGCCGGCGGTTTCAGATTCGCGGCTCGAATCAAATCGCCGAGCGTTCCGAGGGTTCCCGTCAGCGTTTGTTGCGAGGGAAGCGTGGCCCAGCGCACCGCCATGGCGGGCGTTTCGGGGGAGCGGCCGCGCCGCATGATCTCCGCCGCGATCTCGCTGAAATTCGTCAGACCCATGAAGAGCACCAAAGTCTCGGCCCCGCCCACACGCTCCCAATCGATCTGCGCGACGTCGTGTCCGGTGACAAAGGTGACAACCGAAGTGTGATCCCGATGCGTGAGAGGCACGCCCGTGTACGCGGCGATGCCTAGCGGCGTGGTCACGCCAGGCACCACCTCGAATGGAATGCCCGCGTCGAACAGGGCTTCCGCCTCCTCTCCACCCCGCCCGAAAATGAACGGATCGCCGCCCTTCAAGCGCACGACGTTCCCGCCCCGGCGGGCGCGGTCGATGAGCATCGCGCAGATCTCTTCCTGTGTGTGCGCGTGCAGAGCCCTCTTTTTGCCGACGTAGATCCGCTCGGCGTCGCGCGGCGCAAGATCGAGTAGCGACGGGTTGGCAAGGTGATCGTAGAGTACGCAGGCGGCAGATTCGAGCAGCTCCCGGCCGCGGCACGTAATGAGGCGGGCGTCTCCCGGCCCGGCCCCGACCAGATAGACCTTGCTCATAGGCGGTTCAAGATTTCGCCCGCGCCGCGTTCCAGAGGATAATCTCAGCACTCATGGCATGTCTCCTGCACGCTGAGGTTTCAGGCGGTCAACGATGCGGAGAAGCTGACTTGCGAACATGATGACCTCAGCGGATTCCTGGGGATGGGTTGGAACGTGGCGGTGACCTGCGGGATTCCTATAGAAACCAAAGGCTCCGGCAAACAAATGAGCCATCGCCTTCTGTTCCGCAGCGGGCAGCTGTGTGTCTGTGAGTGGCCCGGCAGCCACATTTTTCTCTGCGTTCGGAACAGCAAAGGCCGCTCGCATCAAGTTCTCGCCAACCTGATCAATTGGAAACCGTCCTGCCTGCCGAACAGCGACCTCGACTTCTTTAAACGCCTGAAAGATGGCGGTGTCGTACTCGCCGCGCAGAAAAGGCGGATAGACCTTGCCGGCAATCAACGGGTGAATTTGCCTCTTAGGAAGCATGTGAGCCTTTAAGTAGGAGGCAACATCCTCGTGTGACTTGATCTGCTTCCCTCGTCGGGAGAAAAAGAGCCAGTTGTTGTTGGAATTCCTTACCAATAAACCCTCACTCTGCAGCCACGCCCAAGCCTCCATGAGTGCCGAAACGACTTCATCGTGGCGGGCCCCATATTCACGTGGCTTTCGTCGATGGTAAGCCATGAAAAAGCTTTCTTGGCTTACCAGCCCATTCTGGACCGCGGTGCAGTCGCCCTGATTGCAGCTGTGGAGATGAATTAACAGGACACCGGCTAGTTCCTCGACTTCCAGTTCGAGCAGATCGACTGCGTTTGAAACGAGCGAAGAGAGAGAAAACATAGAGTGCTAAAAGGACGTTATCACACACGATCAGGAATGGGAACATTGAAGTGCTGGATGTGCTCAAAGCGACTGTTCTGAGTGACTGTTCTGAGCAGAGAGGGGGGCAGAAATGGCGAGTTATTCTTGCGGCGCATCGACTGGTTTCCAATCACGCGCAAGACGTTGCGCGTCGGCGATCTGCTGGATGGTCATCTTCCCGGCAACGAGATCCCGCGCACGGGCCACCTTTGCTTGATCGGCGCTCTCGGCTTTCGACGCTGCAAGGTTAAGCCACCTGTGCGCCTCCACGTAGTCCTGCGGCACTCCTTCGCCGTTGTCGTACATGATGCCCAGCCACCACTGTGCAATCGCATTCCCATGGTCGGCGGCTTTGCGGAACCAACGGGCGGCCTCTTCATAGTCCTGCGGGACCCCTTCGCCGTTGTTGTAGATGACGCCGAGGTTGAGCTGAGCGGAGGCGTATCCCTGGTCGGCGGCCTTGCGGTACCAGCGAACGGCCTCGGCGTAGTCTTGCGCCACCCCTTCACCATTGTCGTAACTGAGACCGAGGTTGTACTGTGCGGGAGCGTACCCTTCTTGGTCGGCGGTCTTGCGCCACCAGCGAACGGCTTCGGCGTAGTCTTGCGCCACTCCTTGACCGAAACGGTACCTGAGGCCGAGGTTGTACTGGGCACCAGCGTGCCCTTGGTCGGCGGCCTTGAGATACCAGCGAACGGCCTCCGCGTAGTCCTGCGGCACCCCTTCGCCGTCGGCGAACATGTTGCCGAGGGTGAACTGGGCGCCAGCGTGCCATTGGTCGGCGGCTTTGCGGCACCAGCGGACAGCCTTTGCGTAGTTCAACCGCACTCCTTGGCCGTTCTTGTACATGAGGCCAAGTTTGTACTGGGCGGAATCGTGCCTCTGGTCGGCGGCTTTGCGGTACCACCGGGCGGCCTTTGCGTAGTCCAACGGTACTCCATGGCCATTGGCGTACATTAGTCCGAGGTTGTAATATGCGCAAGCGTACTTCTGGTCGGCGGCTTTGCGCCACCAGCGAGCAGCTTCGTCGTAGTCTTGAATCACGCCTTGGCCGTTGGCGTACCTGACGCCGAAGAGGCACTCGTCGGCTGCATCCCCTTGGTCAGCCAAATAGGCCTCCTTCGCGCTCAAATCTTCGTATTCAAATCCAGATCCTTCAAGCAATCCCAGTTGTTCAAGTCTCTTCTCTGTCTCTTGAAACGCTTCCTTCGCGCGCCGCCACGCGTCGTCGTCCCAGACTTCGCCGTATAACCCCCACTTTTCCTGTATTTCCCTCTCAACGTCAGATATTTGTTCTTTCCGTTGCCGTGCATCATACTCCGCGATCTCCTCGAGAGTAGCTGGTCGAATCGTAGGGGTATCCGACCGTTTGGACCGTGTGACCAAGTGTGGTCTCATTTGGGCTAGGTCGTCCGCCGTAGCTGGTCCAATGTGAAAGCTAAAGGGCGGGTTGCAGGTCGCCCAGTGTGATTTCATCTGTATATACGCGGTATCTCGGTAAAGGTAGGCCCCTACCGCGTCGTCGAGTGCGGTACGGAGCACCCAATTATCCACGAATGTCGTAAGGAGCACCCAATTATTTGCCGTTGCACCTGCCCATTGCTTGTCAAGGGCGTCGGTGCAACTGGCGCACACGCAACCAGCCAAGACGAGTTCCCTCCGTTCGCCGCACTTGTTGCACGGGACGGCGAGTAGGGACGCATCCCGCCGACCACGGGCGACCAGACGGGACCGTGCCGACGAAAGGACCAGCGCCGACTCTTCGTCCTTCCGCGTGACCTGGAGCTGAGATTCATCACTCACAAGGGCTTGTCCTGTTTAGCGAGGGCGGCGTGTTCCTTCTTGGCCCGCTCAATCTGTTCCCGAACGGTAGTCGCCAGTTCGGCCAGCAGGTCCCGGCCCGCTTGCTCGCTCTCTTCGGCGTCCTTCTTGAGTAGAGCGATTTCACTTTCGCGCAGGGAGGCCAATTCCTGTTCGATAGCAAACACGCGGCGTTTGGCCTGGCTGATTTGACGAATGATGCGGATAAGTTCAGCACCGATCCCCTCGCCCTCCACGGCATCCGCGCCGCCTTGGTATTCATCGAGAATGCGTTGAAGGGCTTCGGCGTCGCCCTCCTCATACGCGCGGTTGGCCTCAGCCATCAGTCGAGTGCGGCGCTCCAGATCGCCTGAATCCTTGGAGAAGTCTGGGTGGATCAGTTTGGCAATTTCACGGAACAACCTCTTGAGGTCCGGCGATGGCGTGAAGTCAGGAGTCTCAGATGCCTCCCCGTGGGCGTCTTCATACGTCTGGCGTGCCCGCTCGCGGGCTTCCTCTGCCTCTGACTGCAAGGCGGCAGAAGGCTCAAGCCGTGCACGCAACTCGACAATTCGCGCCTTCCAATCGTCCAACACAGCGTAGAGAGTGCCCACCTGTCGCAGGTAGCGACCCTCAAAAGCGGCAAGTTGCCTACGAAGATCGACAAGCTCAAACTCAAGCTCTGCGAGCGTTGCACGAACGGCAGCCAACTCCTCGCGCTTGCGGAGAATCTCTTCTTCTTCTGGTTTCAACCGCCGGATGATCTGAGCTGACATCGTCGAGTACTTCTCAGATTAGCGCCAAATCCCCACTCGCGACGCTGCCTTCGTTCCACAAAAAGGGCCGCGGCAGGTAATGAGGCGTGCGTCTCCCGGCCCGGCCCCGACCAGATAGACCTTGCTCATAGGCGGTTCAGGATTTCGCCCGCGCCGCGTTCGAGAAGGCGCGCCGCGAGTCTTCGGCCGAGGGCTTCCGCATCCCCCATGGAGGCTTCCCCGAAAGAGGCTTTCATGACGGGCCCGTCCACGAAATCGCGAATCAGCGTTACACCATCGGGCGAAATCACCACCGCCATGATCCGCAGTGTTCCTTGCTCGACGCGCGCGTAAGCGCCGATCGGCACCTTGCACCCGCCGCCGAGCGCCCCGAGCACCGCGCGCTCCGCCTCGACCGCCACGCGCGTCTCCGCATGATCGAGCGCCGCGCAAGCCGCCGCGCCCGCGCCATCCGACAGCGTTTCAATCGCCAGCGCGCCCTGCCCCACGGCAGGACACATCACCTCCGGTGCGAACGATTCCGCAATGCGCGACGCCCACCCGAGCCTTCGGAGGCCGGCCGAAGCCAGAACGATCGCCGCGTACTGCCCCTCATCGAGCTTCCTCAGCCGCGTATCGACATTACCGCGCACGGATTCGACGTTCAGATCCGGGCGCGCGTAACGAAGCTGCGCAGCGCGCCTGGGAGAGCTGGTGCCGACGCGAGCCCCTTGAGGAAGTTCGCTCAGCCGCTTACCCACCATCGCGTCGAGCGGGTCTTCGCGCGCCGGAATCGCCGACAGTCGAAGCGAGGGGTCCGGCAGCTCGGTTGGCAAATCCTTCAGACTATGCACCGCGAGATCGACTCGGCGTTCGAGCAGCCCTTCTTCAATCTCTTTCGTGAAGAGGCCTTTGGTTCCCGTATCGGGAAGCGCCAGCTCCGTCACGCGGTCGCCGGTCGTCTTGATGATCTCGATGCGGCACGAGTGGCCCAACTCTTCGAGCCGCGCCTTCACCCAGTGCGCCTGCCACAACGCCAGTTGCGAACCTCTCGATCCGATAATCAGCTCAGTCACGAAGACGAAACACCTTTCGAATCGCGTCGATCACCAGCGCGCCATCGGGTTGACCGGCCTGATTCCGCAGCTCCGCGATCGGGCCGTGCGCGATCTTATTAATAAGAGCGCGCGTCATGCCCTCGACCGCCTCTTCCATCTGCGGGGTCAGCGGTCCGAGCTTCCGGCGCATTTTTTCCATCTCCGCGGCGCGAATCTGTTCCAACTGCGCTTGCAGGTTCACGATGGTCGGCGCGATTTCCTGTACCTTGAGGCGCGCCACCATGCGTTCCACTTCGTCGGCCACGATGCGCTCGGCGTGGTCGGCTTCCTTCCGCCGTTCGCGCAGGTTCGAGTTCACCACCTCCTGCAAGTCGTCGATATCGTAGAGGAATACGTTGTCGATTTCGTTCACGGAAGGCTCGATATTTCGCGGCACGGCGATATCGATGAGGAACATCGGGCGGTTTTTCCGCGCGGCGATCACGCGCTGCATGTCTTCCTTCCGAATGATGAAATGAGGGGCGCCGCTCGACGTGATCACGATATCGACCTGGGGCAGAATTCCCAGAAAGCGCTGGTACTCGATCGGCGTGCCTCGAAACAACGTAGCCATCTCAAGCGCGCGCGCATGCGTCCGGTTCGTGACAAAAATGTGCGACGCCCCGGAGCGCTGCAGGTGCTTCGCGGCCAGTTCCGACATCTTCCCCGCTCCGACGATCAGTACGTTGCGCGAGGCGAGCGAGCCGAAAATCTTGCGCGCCAGCTCCACCGCCGCGTAACTGACGGAAACCGCCATCTGCCCGATTCCGGTTTCCGACCTCACTCGCTTCGCCACGCGGAACGCCTGCGTCACAATGCCTTCGAGCGTTCCCGACAGCGCGCCCGAGGCCTTCGCCACGGCATAGGCATGCTTCAACTGGCCGAGGATTTGAGGCTCGCCCACGACCATGGATTCCAGGCTTGCGGCCACGCGAAACAGATGATGGATCGCGTCGCGCCCCTCGAATCGCCGCAAGTAGGGCGTCACCATGTCGGATGTGACGGGCCGCGTTTCGAGCAGGAACCGTCCCACGGTCAACTCCGAATCCGCGCCGTCTTCGCAGGAAAGAGCGATCTCCACGCGATTGCACGTCGAAAGGATTACGGCCTCCGAAACGCCGTCGCGCGACTTCAGATTTCCCACAGCTTCTTCGAGCGCCGTTGCGGGGAACGCCAGCCGCTCGCGCACCTCGACGGGCGCGGATTTGTGACTGACGCCGGTGATGGAAAACTTCATTGCGCGCCGCCCAGCCGCAGCCCGCTATGAGCCGCCCACGTGATGGCGGAGCAGCAAAGCGCGGCGATCGAGAGCAGAGCGGCCTTCCTTCCACGCCAGCCTGCGTTCACGCGGAGAAAGACCATCGCCAGGTAGATTGCCCAGGTGGCGATCGAGATTCCGATTCGCGGTTCGCCGATCCACCCCGTGCCCCACTCGACGAATGCCCACGTGCTTCCGACCACGATTCCGAGCGTGATGAAGACGAAGCCGAACGCCATTGACCGGGAGATGAGATCGTCCAGGTCGCCCAGTGGCGGCAGTTTGTAGTAGAAGTTCCGGGGCTTCTTCCGCTTAAGTTCGCGCTCTTGAAAAAGGTAGAGCACGGAGGCGACCGCGGTGAACAGCAGCGCCGCGTATCCGAGCAGCACGAGGACAATGTGGATGGCGAGCCAGGTGCTTCGAACCCCGGGGCTGGTCTGGACATCGATAGGGTTTCCGAACGTGCCCATCAGGGTCATGATGAACACGACGGGAAAAACGAATACGCTGAGCGACTCGATCTTGTAGCGCCAATACACAAACAGGTACGAGCCGGCGATGATCATGGCGCACAGGGAGAGCGATTGGTAGACGTTGTTGACGGGCAGAGATCCGGAGAGAGCGCCTTCCTCGACGATCGAAACCAGGTGCAGCAGCGCGGCGAAGCCAAAGGCGACGAGCGCCGGCCGGAAGAGATGGTCGCGTTTGCGGACCAGCGTGACGATGCCGTGCAGCAGGCCGAGCGCGTAAAGAGCGGCAGCCGTGCGCAGCCAAAGTACGCTCAGTTCCGTCATGAATTTTCGCTTGTCCCGGTCAAGATTTCAGTATATCGTGTGGGGTTGGAGGGCTGCGGTGTTTTCCAATCAAGCGATTAGCGGCACGCCGTCAAAGACTTGGAGTCGTTATGCGCGGTTGCGCTCCGCAATTCGGACTGGGCGTTTGCCATAGTGCCGGGTTGTAGCCTCAGGCGTGCGGAAGCAGGTGTCGGACTTGGTCGGAGTGGCCTGTGTCAAGGGGAACGCCGCCTTGACCTTCCCTAATGGATTCCACATAATAGGTCTGATGATCGGACCTGAACGAATTGGCGGTCGAAGCCCCTTAGAGGAACATCGTATGCGAATTTCCGCGGTAAGGACGGTGCTGTGGGGCGCCAGTCTTCTCTTAGGTCAATCCGTCTTAGGTCAATCCCCTTCCAAGCCAGCCAACCACCCCACTCCCAAAGGGTCCACGGCGACTGAACTCGATCGGCTCACAAGCAGCGTCATAGGGAAGGCGGGAGCGTCAAACCGCAAAGCCATTCCACCGAAAAGCGTCGCCCGCAAGAACTACATCGACGGATACATTTTCGGGAAGATGGAGCAGGATCGCGTACCCCACGCGCCGCTTTCGAGCGACGAGGAATTTCTTCGCAGGGTCTCATTGGATCTGATTGGCCGCATCCCTCAACCGGAACAGGTGCGCGCATTCGTTGCCGACAAGGACCCTGCCAAACGGTACGCATTGGTCGACGAGTTGACGAACGCCAGAGTCGACCCTGCCGCGATTCCACATCCTTCGGCCCCTTTCCTGGATCGATGGACCTATTTTTTCGGCGACATGTTCAAGAACGCGGCGGCTGAGATAGGCGTTAAAGGGCGCAATCTGTTTGCGGACTATATCCACACAGCCCTGCTGCTCGACATTCCCTACAACCAGGTCGTTACCGAGATGCTGACCGCCAGCGCACGGTCCAACTGGCAGTCGGGCCCCTCCGGATTCCTGGCGCGGAACCATGCGGATGACGCCGATGGGCTGGCCATCAACCACGAAGACACGATCGAAGACATTGCCATCTCCAGCAGCAGATACTTTTTAGGAATCAACCTGGAGTGCATTGCCTGCCATGACGGCGCCAGGCATTTGGAAAAGATCAACTTGTGGCTGAGCCGCCGCAAGCGCGATGAGTTTTGGCGGCAAGCCTCTTTTTTCGGAGGAGTGCGGATCTATCGGGCATTCGGCATCGGTCAGGAGTTCGCGGTCAGAGAGGATGAGCACCGGTTCGATCTCAAATATCCCAGCGTGAAACGAGTGCAGCGCTACCGGAAGGACGTCGCACCGGCGTTTCTTCTGACGGGAGAGAAGCCGGCGGTTGGTGAACCGCGCGAGAGTCTCCGCGGAGCATACGCACGGATGCTGACGGCGGACCCGCAGTTTGCCCGCGCCACGGTCAACATGATCTGGGCCGAGCTCATGGGCGTCGGAATCGTAGACCCGCCTTTTGAGTTCGATCTCAGCCGGCAGGATCCGAAGAATCCGCCTCCAGCTCCCTGGACGATCCAGCCGAGCCACCCGGAGCTGCTCGATGCGCTGGCTAAAGACTTTGCCGCGAACAACTACAGTTTGAGGCACATGATGCGGGTGATTACAAAGTCGAGCGCTTACCAGCTTTCGTCTCGATTCGGCGGAGAGTGGCGGCCGGAATACGCAACCTATTTTGCAAGGCGCTTCGTTCGCCGATTGCCCGCTGAACAACTCTACGATGCGATTGCCCAGTCGACGGATGTCTTCATTGAGTTTACGGTTAGCGGCGCGGGCGAGAAGGTGAAGTACATGCTGCAGACCCGCGACCCGTCGGATCTCGGGGGCAAGGACTTGGAGGACGTAAGGTCGCTCGTCTCCGCTTTCGGCCAGAGCAATCGGGATCAGGGCGAAAAAAGTTTGGCCGGCACCATGGTCCAGACCTCCGCGCTGCTCAATAGCAATTTCATTAAGGAGCGCGTGCGCGCCGACAAAGGGCGCCTGGCCGCTCTGATGAAGGCGGATCCGCCATCCAGCAACGAGACCGTTGTCGCGGAGCTCTTCCTGGCGACTTTGGGACGGCTCCCGGAACCCAAAGAGGAGGCCCTTGCCTTGGCTCAGTTGCAGCGGTATCGCGAATCGGGAGCGGAGGATCTTCTCTGGAGTCTCCTGAATAAGACGGAATTTCTTTTTAACTAGGCGGCGAGATGAATCAAATTAGAACGGCAATTCCAGCGCTATCGCGCCGGGGGTTCCTGAAGATCGGACCCGTCGGAGTTTCCTGCTTCTATTTGCTGCCCATGGCGCGTCCCTGGAATGTCCGGGCGTCCACGCCGCTCAAACTTCGTGGAACCGCCGAACAATGCATCTTCATCTTCTTGAGCGGCGGCCCGAGCCAAATCGATACCTTCGATTTCAAGGAAGGCCGATGGACGCCTCCCGACTTCGATGTTCGGACGGTGAAGGGCGGCCCAATGAAACTGCCTTACGGGCTCTTCCCCCGGCTGGCCGGCAAACTTGACGATCTGGCGATTGTCCGGTCCGTGGAAGCGTGGGAAGCCGGCCATGCGAGGGCCCAGTTCTACACACAGGTGGCGCATCCTATCAGCCCCGCGCGCCGTAACGAGATGCCGTCCATCGGAGCGGTGATTGCCCACGAGATGAATTCCCGGCGCGGGCCCGGGGACTTTCTCCCACCGTTCGTCTCCATGAACTTCGGAACGGGCGGCGGCGCGGGTATCATCGGAGCCGGTTGTCTCGACCCGAAGATGAATCCGCTAACGCTCGATACGAAAGCGAAACTGAATTTCGTGCTTACCGAAAGCGAGCGGTCCCGCTTCGACCGCCGATGGGATCTGTTGCGCAAGTTGGAGCGGGAAAGCGCGGAGTCGGGTGGTATTGCCAAATCCCGTCCGATCGAGGAATACGAGTCGCACTATCATGGCGCGCACTCCATGATGCTGGCCGATGGTATAGGGAAGGTGCTCACCGTCGACCCGGATGAACGCAAAGGGTACGGGGCGTCGTCGCTCGGCGACGCTTGCATCCTGGCAAGAAATCTGATTTCCGCCGAGGCCGGCACGCGTCACGTGCTCATCCAGCACGAAGGATGGGATTTTCACGCCAACATCTACGATAAAAGTAAACCTTCCAATCACTACACGGTCTCACGGGAATTGGACGCGGCATTGAGCGGCCTGCTCACGGATTTGCGCCGCGCCAGAACGAAGGACGGATCGAGCCTTCTCGATAAGACGATGGTCGTTTGCATGGGCGAGTTCGGGCGCACGGTAGGGGATTTGACGGTTAACAAGGGTCGCGATCATAACCGGTTTGCCTCGACCGCCCTCTTTGCGGGCGGCGGCGTTAAGGGTGGGCGAATTATCGGCGCGACCGACGAGACCGGCGGCAAGGTTGCCGATCCGGGCTGGAACAAGAAGCGATCCATTTACACGGAGGACGTGACCGCCTCGATCTATTCCGCTCTCGGAATCGATTGGACGAAGAAGATCACCAATACCCCTTCAGGCCGAGCCTTTGAGTATCTCGAACCGGTGTCGAGCACCACATTTGTCGACTTCGGCGAGATTACTCCGCTTTTCAGTTAGGTTAACCGAAGGGATTTTCCTTCCTCATGCATTCCGCGGCCAAACGTCCCCGGCGGGTGTGTCATCGAGGGTCGCCACACCCGCCGCGTGAAGCGAGACGGCGAGACGGCGAGAACGAATTGCGGGCATTCCAAAACAGCCGGATTTGTGCAGTCCGTTCCACGCTTTCGCTACAATCCGTTCGACCCGGGCCGGCGCGCTTACGCATTTTGGCCGGATCGCGACGCTTCGCCGTACGGCGGGCAGCCCATGCGGGCGGAGAATTGCTTCCGTGCCCGCCTTTCCGTCGGCGTCATCGAATATGAGCGGTAAAGACCCGATTACGAGTGGTGAGGAGCTGACGCTGTGGGCGATTCGCCTTTCCATCGCTCTGTACGTGGCTGCCGTGGCCTTGTGGCTCAATCGCGAGAAGCCCGGCTTCGCGCGGCCGGCGCGAGCGTGTTGGGCGGGCGCGTGCCTGTGTTTTCTCGTCCACGTTCTCCTCGCGTTTCACTTCCATCATGCTTGGAGTCACGCGGAAGCCTTGAAAGAAACCGCGCGCCGGACGGGTGAGCTTACGGGATCGAGTTCGGGAAGCGGCATCTATCTGAACTACCTGATGGCCGTGGTATGGGCCGCCGATGCGGTCTGGTGGCTGCGGGACCCTGCCGGTTACGAATCGCGGCCACCCGCGATCGAGATCCCCGTCCACGCGTTCTTCGCGTTCATGTTCTTCAACGCCGTGGTCGTTTTCGGCGAGGGGTTACTGCGAGGAGCCGGCGCGGTTGCTTCGGTGATTCTCGTTGCCATGTTCATGTATGGCCAATTCAAACCCAAGGCCTTCCCGCCTACGGCTTAACCTCGGCTGGTTTGGGCGGGTCGGGCTTCTTCTGCTGTTGCAGCTGCTGCCGGAACCGGGGCTGTCGAATGACTGGTTTCGCGCTGGCGAGTTCCGTATAAGTCTTGACGAGACGCTCCCGCTGCGCGGGATCGGGTATCAGATAGCGATGTTTTCCGCCGGATGACGGCGTGAACCCGGTGCGCCCATCGTCGAGCACCTCGATCCTGCCCGTGCCCGAAAGCTTGAAGTAGTTTTCCTGCGGCCGGACGGCGTACAGCGCCGCAGCCATGTCCGAAGTGGGTGCGTCGTAAGGCATGGCCTTGTACGCGCGGTAGGCATCGACCAGCGGATGCGCCTCCGACCACGCGAAATCCGTCTCAATGCTTGCGGCGGGAAAGAGCGGCTGTTCGCCAACCTCGCGCCCGGCGGCGACAATGGGCGTCGGCCACTCCGCAAACAGCCGTTTCGCGGCCGCGATGTCGGCCGTGATATTCGATTCGCCAGCCCCCTCCGGAAATGCTCCGCCCGCGATCACCAGATACCGGACTTTCTGGGAAATCAGGTCTTTGACGCCGGGCAGGTCCAGCACTTTGGCAAGGTTCGTCGCGGGGCCGGCCACCACCACCATGCAATTCTGGTCGTACTGTGAGGTGAAGGCGTTGCGGATCAGCGCCGAAACCTCGGCTGTATCGATGATTCGCTGAATACCATGGGCGTAGACGGGCGCACCCGCCGAATTCGTCTTCGCGAGAGGCACGGCGATCATCGGCGTGTCGGCGGGCATCGTACCGTCGGTCGACATGCCGGTGGGCAGCGTTCTGCCGACCGCTCCGAACGCGCCGCTGACGGCTCCGGAATAGAAGCGGCCCATGACCTCGCAGAATGCCGCTGCCTTGAGATTCGACTTGCTGACGCTGAGCGAAACCACGCGCGTCTCGTTCTTGCCATCCAGTCCGTAAAGCAGCGAGAGCGCCAGGGCCGCATCGATCCTGTTACCCATGTCGGAATCGAATATGACTCCGGCCGGCGGCTTGCCTTGTCCTGGAAATTGCATCAGCACCTATGATAGTTCATGTTCGCCGCGTTGGGCGATCATGCCGCGCTGCTATTGCAGGGTGGCTAGTATTTCTTCAGCTCTTCCGCGAGGGCCGCAAGGCCCTTGCGGCGGTAAAGATCGGTGAGCCGCTGCTCTTCCGGCGACGGCGCGAGCACGCGCAGCAACTGCGCGCTTCCCAGCTCCAGGCGGTTCGGCACCCAAACCTTTCCGTCGGTGTACTCTACCTGGCTGACGAAACCCGTCATTCCGCCGATCGCAACCGCTCCGCCTCCATTTCGCGAAAAACGCAGAGAGGTGTCCTGGAGGGCCTGACTCTGACGTCCCGGTGCAAGCCGCAGATCGGGATCGGAAGCCGGCACCGACGCCGCCAGATACTCCTTGCCCTGCGCATCTTTCACGATCCAGCCAATCTCGAAATACGAAACTGATTTCGAAGACCGGTTCCGAACCTGAATCCGGGGCGCACGCGCTTCGTTGCCCGCGATTCGCACCGCGCCCTCCAGGGGTTCGACCGGCGAATCCGGAAACTGCAGGAACGAGAACTGCGCCACCTGCTCCGGTCCCGCCGCCGCCGACGACGTGGAACGCCCGCGCGAAACCTGAACGTCGAGCCTCGGCCGCGAGGCCTGTCTTGACAGACTGTCCAGCACCTCGCGCTGCAGACCCTCCGGGCCCGCCGCCGCGAGCACCGATTTGAAATGACGCCGGTCGCGATCGGCCTCCGCTTCCCACACCGTCATCGCACGGCGGGAATTCAGCAGATTGGGGCCGTAAAACGAAAGATCCTGGAACAGGACGCCATCGAGATCGACGCGGACCAAGGGCCCCGCCGCCGCGCCCTGGGCGCCCGCCGCGAGCGGCCGCAGTAACCGCAGGTCGATCCGCAAGGGGAAAGTTTCGCCCGGACCGACATTCAAGCTTGGCGTCGCTACCGAAGCCTTCCCGCCCGGTGTGACATCCTGCGCGAGCACCAGCAGCGTGACTCCGCGCACGCGGTTCTGGCTCACGTTTCGCAAGGAGAGCGCGACGTGGAGGTCAATGGCCATCGCCCCGCCGCGAGGCGTCGCCCGCGACTCGCCCACGTCGCGCGAAACCAGCGCGAGCGGCGAATCCGCCGGGAAATTGACGCTGATGGAATTCGCCGGGTCGAGCGGCTGAGCTACCGCCGCGCCCGCCAGGAAAAAAGCCGCGCACGCCAACACCTGACTTGAGATTCTATTGCGCATAAACATGATTGATCGTTACGTAGCCCGTATCGGAATCCACGTAACGCGCCCTCACTCCGCCCTGAGCGCTCACCGAGTAGGTCACATCCGCGGTGCGTCCGTTCATCAGACTCAGCGCGCGCTCGCCATCCACCATCTCGATTCCCTCGCCTGACGCCTGCATCACCAAGCCAGCCGGCGGCGTCTCCCGGCGCGCCATCCAAACCCCCGCCGTCAGCAACAGGGCGATGCCGGCGAGCGCTGGAACCTGCCCCAAAAAGGCATGTCCCCAAGAAACCTCCCGCAGATACCCAAGCCAAGCCCAGGGCGCGGGAGTTTCCGTAACGCACGCCCCGGCCTCGAGACCCAGGCGAATGTTCGCCTTCATCTCCGCCGCCAGACCGTTCCATGCAACTTCCGGCGTCTCGCGAAGGTCCCTTGCCGCCGAAGCCCGGAGCGCGGCGAAGGTTCCGGCTTCCTCACGGCAACGCCCACACGCCTCCACATGCCGGCGCACACGGCGGCGGCCGATCCATCCGAGTTCTCCGCCCGCGTAAAGCGCCAGTTCGGTTTCCGTTGGATGCATGGCTGTCACCGTTTCTTCCGTTCCATATACTTCCTGAACTTCGTGCGCGCGTTCGCGATATGGGAGCGCACGGTAGCTTTCGAGCAATTGAGCCGGTTGGCCACCTCTTCGGCGGGCAGATCCTCCACGTCGCGCAGGATCAAGGCTGCGCGTTCCCTCACGCTCAGGGTCCGCAGCCCGGCTTCGAGGTAGTCTGAGTGCTCCGACCGCAGCAGGATTTGTTCCGGCGTCTCGCTGGCCGATCGCTCGAAAACCTCGGGCGTGGAATCGAGCTCGCAGTGCGTGTATCGCCCTTTTCGCCGCAGAAAATCGAGCGCTGTGTTGGTTGCGATTCGCGACAACCAATGCGCCGCGCGCTGCTGATCTTTGAGCTGTTCCCCCTTTTGAAGGGCTTTGATGAAGGTTTCCTGCGTCAGATCCTGAGCGTCGGCGGCGTTCCCCACGATGCGATAAATCTGAACGAATATGCGGCGGAGGTTTTCGGAGACAAACTCGTTCTGCCGGGCGATGTCTTCGCCGGCGCGGCTAGCGGGCTGGACTGCTTCGCTCATCTCGACCGTCAATATCGCGTAGCGTCCCACATCAGGATGACGCCGAGGTTGCCCTAAACGTGCAAGGCCTCCAGAATCGATTATGCACCATCGGCGGCGGGCCGGATGAACGGCATGCCCGAACGGCGAGTTTTCCGGGGGCGCTTTCAGGACCGGTTTGGCCGCACCTGGAGCGCCTGCTTATCCGGCCGGGGCCTTCGGGTTGATGATATAGCCGGAGTCAAGGTCTCCGATCATCTCGTTGCGCTCGTAGCCCCACACCCAAAAGTATGCGGCTAAATAGGCGCAGAAAAGCGCGTCAAGCTTGTCCTCATAATGCTTGAGTGCCTGACCTCGCAGTTCGTCAAGGTTCTGGTCCAGGAACGCCCTCAGTTTCGCGTTGCTTCTGAGCGGCGGTTCTCCGGAAGCAAGGTGCTGGCGCAGGCCTTGTCTGAACTCTGCAAGGCCGCATCGGCGTGAAGCAACAGACCCCTTCTTATACTTGATGATTTTGGCTAGCCGCAACAGCACAACATGAGCGGGATGCGGATAAACCTCGAAGAACCACTTGCCGTTGACTCGCGATGTGCGAGGTTGAGGGCACTGTAAGAAGCCACGACTCTTGAGACTTCTCGCTAGCTGCACGCCACCGCCAGGGTAACGTTTCAGGTTGGTCGTGTGGGCGGCGGCGTCAGCGGCGCCGAACCGCCGCCCGATCTCCGTCTCACAGGGTCGTTGTCCGCAGGTGTTCTTTACAATCAACGGTGCGTCTATCGCTACCACCGTTTCGGCTCTCGTGTTGCGGTAAATGAATGTTTTAACATCGGATAGCCTGGTGAGGTCTGATGAGAACTCTTGCACTTCTACGCCCCGCCGGTCTCCATGGAGGACGGCGGCGCCACTATGGTTCTTGTCGCTCTGCCAGGCAAGATCGATACCGATAAAGGTAGGCATGTTTTTCTCACGCGACCGCCGGTTTACGCCTCGTTGTTCAGCGACGGCGCCGCGTTTGCGCCGTCCGCTGCAACGCCTCGTCGGGCAGACGCATGAAATTACCAGGCTGCAACAAGCTGGCGACCAATATGTCTTCGTCGATGGCATCCCAGTGAATGCCAATGCCTCCGCCGATTAACTCCCACTCCGCCCGTTGTTTCGCAGTGGCGGCAAGAAGTCTGGGAAACCAGGCGAGCGGCGCCGAGACCGCACGCCCATCGGTGAGAACGACCTTGAGTAACGCGGCTTTGCACGAGACTTCGACCGCCGTGACTTCACTGCTTTCCACTAAAGTACTCATGCCACCTCTCCAGGAAGAATTCTCTATTTTCAACGACGATTTCTCTAATCTCAGTGAGCTTGTGGCCGCGAAAACCGCGGCTGTTCGCTAGCTCAACAGGCTCGAGCCAAAACTTTGCGTAATCCCCCGCATGAGCCACGTGTATGTGTGGGGGTTCGCGATCCTCCAAGCTGAAGAAGAAGAACCGGTAACCGCGAACCCTCAGCAACGCGGGCACGACCTCAGTTTACCGCAATCGCGTCGGTGAAACCGAACCCGTGGTCAACCGGAAGCGCGATGCTTTGCCGTCGACCCCCTTGAGTGGCCACACACGTGCTCTCCAAGATTCATGCTGAAGACTTTGCGGCTCTGGATAGCGGTGCTTACCTCAACGATGGCGATTGCCGCCGGGCCCGGATTAAAGCTTGGCGTGGACTACTCGCAGCGTTTTGGCTTTGCCGCTCCAAACGAAACGCCGAATCCGATCATGGCAACTGATGGATCCGGCGCGCTTTACCTCCTCGACATCGGCGATCCCAAGACGCTCCCCGCCGGCGCCGTACTCGGTTCGCCCGGAACAACGGCATCCTATGTCATGAAGCTGTCGCCCGCCGTGGACCGGATCGTGTACCTCACGGTGCTCGACTTTCGCGCCGACTCACTGGCCGTCGATTCATCGGGCAGTGCGTATGTGGCTGGATCCGGCGTAATCGCCAAACTGAACTCCACAGGTATAGCCTTCGTCTATCGCATGGCCTTAGCCGAAGGGGTCGTCGTGGACGGGCTGGCTGTCGACGGTTCCGGGCGCGCCTATGTGACAGGACGCGCGTTCAATGGGAATTTCACCACAACGGCGAATGCGTTTCAGCGCACGGCTCCGAGCGACAACCGCAGCAAGGGATTCGTCGCGAGAGTGAACACGACCGGGACCGGGTTTGACTATGCGACCTATCTCGCGGGCAACGACTGGGACGTTCCCATGGGAATCGCGGTGGACGCCTCGGGCGCGGCGGTTGTCGCGGGTACCACATCGTCCACCGATTTCCCCGTCACGCCCGGCGCGTACATCGCAGATCGCAGGAGCGAAGGCACGCTGCCGTTCCTGACGCGGCTGTCAGCGGACGGTTCGACGCTGATCTACTCCACGTTTGCAGGCGACGCGTACGGCGAAGCCCAGGCGGTTGCCGTCGATCCGAGTGGGAATGCCGCTGTGCTTCGCCGGACCCTCACCGGCATCGCGCTGTTGCATTTCAATCCGCAAGGCACGGCGGTTACGTTCTCTAGGGCGCTGCCGGCGGATGGCGTTGGCCTTCCCAGCCGTGACCGTGACAAACGCTCCGGCAGGGCTTTGGCGATGGATGCCGCGGGAAACACGTACGTCACGGCTACGACGAGCGCCGCCAACTATCCAGTGAAGAACAACCTGGTTCCGTGCGAGCCGGTCTATCTGACGGTACTGGGGCCATCCGGAGATCCGCTCCAGACGACTTACCTTGCCGGCGGGTCCGGCGCGTTCTTGTCGTTTACAGCGTTGGCTCTGGGTCCGAACTCGACGGTGTTCGTGACCGGAACGGCAGCCGCAGCATATGCTCCATCGCGAGAGACCGGCGTTGCGAGCGGAAGGCTTTTCCTGACGCGTCTCTCTCCGAACGAGGCGGCGCAGCCGATCAAACTGTCGTGTGTGGGTAATGCGGGGAGCTACGATCCCGGACCGGTGGCGCCCGGTGAGATTGTAAGCTTGTTTGGGGAAGGCTTGGGCCCGGCGCAGGGAATGCACCCGGTAGTTGACGTGACAATCGGGTTTCCAACGGTGCTGGGCGGCGTGAGGGTGACGTTCGACCAGATTCCCTCCCCGTTACTCTACGTGCAGGACGGCCAGATCAACGCGATCGCGCCTTGGTCGCTCACCGCGGGGCGGACCACGCAGATCTGTGTCGAGTTCAACGGCGTGAAGACCAACTGCTTGAGCCGGTCTGTGTCGAACGCGTCGCCGGGCGTGTTCACGATCGACGGAAGTCACGCCGCGGCAGTGAATCAGGATGGAACCGTGAACTCGGCGTCGAATCCCGCCCTTGCAGGTTCTATTGTGTCGATCTTCGCGACTGGATTCGGCGCGGTTACTCCTTCACTGAGTGATGGCGCAATTGTGGGGCTGCCGTTGCCTGTCAATGTGCTGCCGGTAAAACTCGGATTCTCTAGCGGAGGCGCGATCGCGTCGTTCGTTCAGATGGTGGAGCCGCAGTATGGAGGGCCTGCGCCATTTCAAGTAGCAGGCGTCAGTCAGGTCAATTTTCGGGTGCCTCCGCGTCCGCTATTTTTGGTGGTGGGGCGCGATTTTTATTTCGATTCCGTCCGGAGCAGGAGTTTCGCGATTTATGTGACGGAGCCGTGATTGGAAGCGGGACGTAGCGCCCTTAAAATTCCACCCGCGGAATCGACTGAATCTGCCGCGACGTCTCATCCAGCGGCGCAACGGCCCGAAATCCCGACTGCCTCCCCCGCCTTCCGAAACGCCTGCTACCGCACGCCGACTGCCTTCAATCCGCGGGTCTTAAGAAAAATGGAGGTGTCGGCGGCCGATAGCTGAACATCAAACCATCGATGGGCGCACCGCGACCGATGCGCATCTGAACGTTTCTTAGCGTCGCCCGTGCGGTGCTTCTTCCTGCTTTCGGACGGTTCCCCCTACCCCCGATTTTCCTTCCACTCCTCGTACCAGGCCATTTGGATCGCTTCGAGCTTGCCTTCGCTCGACTTCGCCGGGTCGTCGTCGAACTCTTCAAGCTCCGTGACCCATTTATGCAAATCCGTGTAGCGGATTTGCAAAGGGTCCTTGTCCGGGAATTTCTCGTAAAGAGACAACCCAAGGTCTTCCGTGTGGTCCCAGGTGAGTCCAACCATTAGATTTTCTTTCCCTTCAACGCGCGGCCCACAGCCGTATTCATCATATTCTCCGCCAGCGCCATGGTCGCCGCGTTCAGCTTTTCAATCTGCTCTCGAATGATCAGGTGGTCGTCGGAATGATACGCCAGCAGCAGCATGTTGATCGCCGCCGAAATGTCCTTCCGCTCCCGGTCGCTCAGTTCGAGATAGGCGTCGCTCTGTTTCGCCTTATCCGTCGCGGCGAGAATCGCGTCCGCCTCGACGCGCGCCTCGGCTACCTGCCGGGCGCGGAAATCGGCCTCGGCGTTCACGATCGATTCCTCGACCATCGCTTCCACCTGCGCGTCCGTCAGCCCGTAACTCGGCTTGATCTCGACCGTTTGCTCGACGCCTGTCCGGGCGTCGCGCGCCGTCACGCTCAGAATTCCGTTCGCGTCAATCAGAAACCGCACTTCGATGCGCGGCATCCCCGCCGGAAGGGGCGGAATGCCGTTCAGGTCGAACCGCGCCAGACTGCGGCAATCCTTCACCAGTTCCCGCTCGCCTTGAACCACGTGGATGAGCACGTTTCGCTGCCCCTCGACACCCGTGGTGAACGTCTGGGTGGCGCTCGCCGGAATCGCGGAATTGCGGTGGATCAGCTGCGACACCACGCCTCCCATGATTTCGATACCGAGCGAAAGCGGCGTCACATCAAGCAGCAGTTGGTCCTCGACGTGGCCCGAAAGAATGCCGGCCTGCACGGCCGCGCCCAGCGCGACTACTTCGTCGGGGTTGAGATCTGTGTGCGGCTTTGCGCGGAACAGCGTTTCGACCGCCGCGCGAACCATCGGAATCCGCGTTGAGCCGCCCACCAGCACGACTTCGTCGATCCGCTCCGGCGTCACGCCCGCGTCCGCAAGGCAGGCGCGGCAGGGGCCAAGCGTGCGGTTCACAATGTCCACGATCAGCTTCTCGAACACTTCCCGTGTGATGGTGCGAGTGAAGGCGCGGCCGCGGAGCTCGAAAACGATATCCGCCGAGGGCGCGAAGGAGAGCCGCTCCTTCGCTTCAATCACGGCGCGGCGCAGAAGCTGCACGGCCTCACCGTCCTGGGAAAGATCTTCACCCCATTCGGAGAGCAGGTCCTCAAGACCGATGCGGATGAGAAGGTTATCGATGTCGTCGCCGCCCAGATGCGTGTCGCCGTTCGTCGCCAGGACTTCGAAGATGCCGTCGTGCAGTTTGAGGATCGAGATGTCGAAAGTGCCGCCGCCCAGATCGTAAACCGCAACGATGCCCTGCTTGCGCTTGTCGAGTCCATAGGCGAGGGCGGCCGCGGTCGGCTCATTCACCAGACGCAGCACCTCAAGTCCGGCGATGCGCCCCGCGTCTTTGGTGGCCTGCCTCTGCGCGTCGTTGAAGTACGCGGGCACCGTGATGACGGCCTTGGTAACGGGTTCGCCCAGGTGGGCTTCGGCATTCTTCTTGAGCTGCCGCAGAATCATGGCGGAGATCTCGGGCGGAGTGAAAGTCTTCTCTCCGAGCGAGACGCGGATCACCGATTCGCTGCCCTCGGCGACGTGAAACGGGAACAGTTTCAGTTCGCCTTCGACGTCGGCAATACCCTTTCCCATAAGGCGCTTGATGGAATAGACCGTGCGCGAGGATTCGTGAATCAGGAGCTTGCGCGCCTGGTTGCCGACGATGATCTCGCCTCCGCGCCCGAGGGAGACGACGCTTGGCACGAGCCTGTCGCCGTCCTCGCCGGGGATCACGCTCGGGTGCGTGAGGTCCATGTAGGCGACGAGGCTGTTGGTGGTTCCGAGGTCGATGCCCACCACGCGCTCTTCCGCGCCGAAATCGATTTGAAATACCGGGTTCATCTGGTTCCGTTTGCGGTTTCGATCAGATTCTGGATGTACTTGCGGCGGTTCAGCAGACCGCGTATTTCCGCCAGCACGCCCCGCTCGCGCGACTGGTCGTAGCGCTCAAACTGGCGCGCCATTTCAACGTCGGATTCGCCGCGCATGGCGGCAAACTTCGCGAGCGCCGCGGCGATTTCCTCTTTCGCGGATTCCTCAAGCGCCATGTTCAACTCGAACACCTCTTCGAGCAACTCGGGAGGAACATTTGCGGATTTCTGTTCGCCGGTCTCGAATCCGTTTTCCTTCAGCAGGTATTCGGCGCGTTTGACGGGGTCTTTGAGCGTGCGGTAAGCATCGTTCAGGATCGCGGTGGAATCGAGCGAGTATTGCCGCTCCCGCTCGCCGCGGCGGAAGAACACGTCCGGGTGGAGGCGGCGGCTGAGCGCGTAGAACCGGCGGTCGAGCTCCGCGGCATCGAGGACGAGTTTCCGCTCCAGTTCGAAGAAGTCGAAATAATTCGCTGGAGGCGGCTGCAGGCTTCCGCAGTCCGCGCAGAAGTGAATATCCCGCGGAGGTTTGCCGCAATTCCAGCAAACGGGCATCAGGCCGTAAACGACGTTCCGCAGCCGCAGCTCTTCTGCGCGTTCGGGTTCTCAAATACGAAGCCCGACTGCATGAGCGACTCCTTGTAATCGAGCGTCATGCCGTTCAGATAGAGCATGCTCTTCGGATCGACCAGCACCTTGACGCCGTCGAACTCGAAGATCTTGTCGGTGGGCCGTTCCCGCGCGTCGAACTTGAACTGATAGCTCAACCCCGAGCACCCGCCGCCAAGGACGCCGAGCCGCAGACCGCCCGAGACGCCTTCCTTCGCAAACGCCTGCCTGATCTTTTGAACCGCTTTCTGAGTAACTTGGATGTCCATGGAAACTTAAGCGAGCGCCGCCTCGGCCGGCGATCGCACCCCCTGCTTCTTCTTGTAATCGTGAATGGCCGCCTTGATCGCGTCCTCGGCGAGCACGGAACAGTGAATCTTGACCGGCGGCAGGCTAAGCTCGTTCACGATGTCGGTGTTCTTGATGGCAAGAGCTTCATCGACCGTCTTCCCCTTCAGCCACTCGGTGGCGAGCGAAGAACTGGCGATCGCGCTGCCGCAGCCGAACGTCTTGAACTTGGCGTCTTCGATGACGCCGCTCGCCTCGTCGACGCGCAATTGCAGTTTCATGACGTCTCCACACTCCGGAGCGCCCACCATGCCGGTGCCCACGTTCGGATCGTTCCTGTCGAGCGAACCGACGTTGCGGGGATTGTTGTAGTGATCGAGAACCTTGTCCGAATATGCCATTTTTCTCTCCTCGAATTCCTCTTAGTGCGCCTCGGCGGCCCACTGAACAGTGCTTAAATCGATGCCTTCCTTGGCCATCTCGTAAAGCGGCGAAAGGTCGCGCAGCTTCTTGACGACCTGAATGACGCGATCCGCCACGTAGTCCACTTCCTCTTCCGTGTTGAAGCGGCCAAGGCCGAATCGGATGGAGGTGTGCGCGAGATCGTCGCCCACGCCGAGCGCCTTCAGCACGTAGCTCGGCTCGAGCGTGGCCGAGGTGCAGGCCGAACCGCTTGAAACCGCAATGTCGTTGATGCCCATGAGCAGCGATTCGCCTTCGACGTACGCGAAGCTCATGTTCAGATTGTTCGGCAGGCGCGATTCCATGGTGCCGTTGATAAACGTTTCGTCGAGCTCGCTTTCGAGCTTCGCCCGCAACTTGTCGCGCATGTGCGCCATGCGCTTCGACTCTTCGGCCATCTCTTTCTGGCAGATGGCGCAGGCTTCGCCGAGTCCGACGATGCCCGGCACGTTCAGCGTTCCCGAGCGCATGCCGCGTTCGTGCCCGCCGCCATCCATTTGCGCCGTGAGCTGCACGCGCGGCCCCTTGCGGCGGACGAAAAGCGCGCCCGCGCCCTTCGGCCCGTAAATCTTGTGGCCGGTGATCGACATGATGTCGATGTTATCGGCCATGACGTTGACCGGGATCTTGCCGACGGCCTGAACGCCGTCCGTGTGAAACAGCACGCCGCGTTCTTTCGCGATCTTGCCGATCTCGGCGATGGGCTGGATGACGCCGATCTCGTTATTCGCGTACATGATCGTGATCAGGATCGTCTTGTCCGTGATCGAGGAGCGGAGCAGATCGAGATCCACCAGGCCGTTCGCGAGCACCGGCATGTAGGTGATGCGGAAGCCGTGCTTCTCAAGCTTCTTGCAGGTATCGAGAACGGCCTTGTGTTCGGTCGCGGCCGTAATAATGTGATTGCCGCGCTCGGCGTACATTTCGGCGACGCCCTTGATGGCAAGGTTGTTCGATTCGGTCGCGCCGCTGGTGAAGATGATTTCCTTGGGATTGGCGCCGATGAGGCTGGCGATTTTCTTGCGCGAATCCTCCACGGCTTTCTCGGCATCCCAGCCGTAGGCATGGTTGCGGCTCGCGGCATTACCGAACTTCCCGCTGAAATAGGGCAGCATCGCATCGAGCACGCGCGGGTCCATCGGGGTGGTGGCGTGATTATCGAAATAGACAACGTGGTTGTTCATGAATTCCTCATAAAATGTGCAGCGGCTGGCGGGTCTCCGAAGCGTCCATATCCGAGATCCGAATGGAACCCAGCAAATGTTCGATTCCTTCGTGTACCTTCCTGAGCGGCTCGCGCACCGTGCATCTGTCCGACTGATCGCACTGGCCGTGCGCCGTAAAACAGGAAGCCAAAATAATGGGACCGTCGATCGTGCGGATGACTTCGAGGGCGCTGATATCGGCCGCGTTCCGGGCCAGCATATAGCCGCCATTGGTTCCGGGCAGAGACCGTAGCACGCCGGCCCGGGTTAGCTTCTGAAGGATCTTGGCCAGCATCGGCAAGGGCATGCCGTAGTAGTCGGCCATTTCCTTGGCGCTGGCAGCGCCACCCGGAGCCGTCACGGCCAAGTGCTTCAGCGCGATCAGCCCGTAGTCCGCTTTTTTCGTCATTCGTAGCATCTAAGACTGTTTTGGTCCTTGATTCAATCCTACAGCAAATGGGTCAATGGAGTCAAGGACTTAAATTGCGACCGATTGCATCCTTAATCAAGGTTAGGGCGGTTTGGGAATGAGGATCGAGAACTTCGCAGCGAGTGGTGGAATTCAGGGGTCGAAGTGTGGGGATTCGTGGTTGGCGGAGCGCGGACGGAGTTGTCCCGCGAGATTCGGGCTTGCTCTTAAGGATCGCCTTCGCCCGCCCGCTGGTTTCGACTCGAAACTCGCGGACGGGCTATTGGTATCCGGTCCAAACAAAATGGGGTCGTCGCGTACCGGGCGGGAATGGCTACCCGCCGCCGCTTATCCCACGCGTGAACCTCTTCCGGGCATCGATGCCTGAGTCACTCCGTCCGTCCAAATTTAAGTGGATAGGCAAACCGTTAACGGGTTCCGGAGTGGAAGCACACCGTACTGCAAAAAGGCGATGATTCCTGGCCAGGAATTGTTCATCGGGGCGGACTCCGGTGCGGGAGCCACCCTCGATTCGAAGTCTACACCATGGAAAAGAGGCGCCGCGCCGGGTGCGCCCGCAACTCGCTGAAAAATAAGCGAATAAAAAGTTTCAATTGTTGAACTAACGAAATCGGGGCCGCTTAGTTGGAGGTCAACCACACAACCAGGTCGTGGTTTGCGGCGGAGGTTTCGCTCGGAATCAGAGGTTCGATGTCGGTAAGTAAACGTTGCGCTTCAAAAGCGGCCTGCCGGTTTTCGGGGCGAAAGTACATCGCTCGATTGCTCGCTGGGGGCGGATTCGTTTGGGCGATCATCGTGACCCGGGCGCCGTACTTCGAAAGGCGGTCTTGTACTTTCACGGCGTCGGATAAGCGGGATGGCAGATAGGCGATCATCACCGAAACCCCGGAAAGGCGGCTTACCGCGTCGCCGGGGGTTTTCGCCGCATTTTCAGTCTTGCCCGCCGTTTGGCGAGAGCCCACGAGTAGGGGAAGGACTTCCGGTGACGTACCAATCAAGGCCAGTATCACCGCAAATATCATGAACGTTCGAACCGACCGCAGAATCAGTTCGCGAGGATGCTCGCGCGCTTGTTCTTTCAGCAGCAACCGAAACGCCAGGGCCGCCAGAAGAAACACGAGGCCAACCGCGCCGAGGCGCAGGATTTCAACGATGTTCACTTCAGTTCCTCAAGATACCACAGGAGCGCAGAGTGGCCGCCCATTGAAGCGCCGGCGCCGAGGTGGAGCCGGTGAGATCGGACGATGCGGCGATAGCGCGGATGGGAAGGTGCGGATGGCTTCGTCGGGCGAAGTTCCGTTGCTATCGTGAGCGTCAGTCGGCGCGAAGCGCGGACATCGGATCCACTCTCGACGCGCGGCGCGCCGGAATGTATCCGGCCGATGCGGCGACGGCTAAGAGCGCGAGGACTGTCGCGGCGAGCGTAATCGGGTCCCCCGGCTCCAGACGAAACAGAAGCGAAGACATCAGACGCGCGAGAAGCAACGATCCCGCAATTCCGATGAGGATGCCGCTTCCGGCGAGGGCCAACGTCCGGGACATTACCTGGCGCCGAATCTGTCCGGCCGAAGCGCCGAGCGCCATGCGGATGCCGATCTCCGGCGTACGCTGGGCGACCGTGTAGGACACCACGCCGTAAATCCCGAGGGAAGCGAGAAACAAAGCGGCCGCGGCGAACGCGCCGAGAAGGATCACCATGAAGCGGCGGGGCGAGACGGCGCGGTCTATCAGTTCGCCCAACTCCCGATATTCAACCGTGGGTAGAAGCGGTTCGACCGTTTTCAGAGCCGCGCGCACGCTGGGTGCGAGAGACGCCGGCGAGAGCGCGGTTCTGACGACCAACTCCACCGAGCCGCTGCCCGACTGCGTGATGGGCAGGTACACCTCGAGCCCACCCTCCTGTTCAAGCGCCTGATGCCGGACGTTACCAACCACGCCCACGACCCGACGTTCGCCGCCCACGATCGCAATCTGTCCAACGGCATTCTGGTTCGGCCAAAGGCGGCGCGCCATCTTTTCGTTGATGACGATTACCTTGTCGCTTCCCGCGGTATCGTGGGCGGTGAAGCCGCGGCCGGAAATGAGAGGAATCCGCATCGTCGCGATATAGCGCCAGTCGACGATGCGAGGATGGACGGACGGATACTGGCCTTTGGGGTAGGTGACGCCGCGCGCGCCGCCGCCCCAACTGCGGTCGCGGCTTAGCGGAAGGGCATCGGTGATTCCCGCCGATTCCACGCCGGGCACGGCTTCCACGGCGCGGACCAGGCGGTCGTAGAACAGCGTCCGCTGTTCCGGGGTGGAATATTTCTCTCCGGCATCGATGCGCCAGGCGGCGGCGCGTTGCGCCTGAAAACCGGGATCGACCTGAAGAATACGGACGAAGCTTCGGATGAGCAGTCCGGCGGCTACTAGAAGCATGCAGGCGAGAGCGACTTCGGAGACGACGAGTGCGCCCCGGGTCCACGTGGTGCGCCTGCCCTCGCTGAGTCCGCGGCCCATGTCTTTTAACGCCTCGGACTGATTCGAGGCGGAGATCGAGAGCGCCGGAGCGATGCCGAACAGGATTCCCGTTCCGAGCGCGGCGAGCGCCGTGACGAGGAGCGTGGTTCCATCCAGGGTAACGGTGCGCAGCAAGGGAATGTCGATTCCCCGCAATGTCGTGAGATATCGTATGCCGGCGTATGCCATGCCGACTCCGGCCAGCGCGCCGAGGAAGGACAGGAAGAGGCTCTCCGTGAGCATCTGGCCGGCGAGACGGGCGCGGCTGGCTCCGAGTGCGGAGCGAATGGCGATCTCCTTCCGGCGCGAGGCGGAACGCGCCAGCATTAAATTCGAAAGGTTCGTGCAGGCGACAAGCAAGACCGCGCCCACCGCGCAAAGCAGGACGAACAAGCCGCGGCGGAAGCGGCCCGTAAGCTGCTCCTGCAGCGGCGTGAGCCTCGCTCCGAACGACCACCGCTCCGGATGCTCGCGCCGGATCTGATCGTTGATCACGTCGAACTCGGCTTGCGCCTGCTTAATATCGACGCCGGGCTTCAGGCGGCCGATGACGGCGAGCGTGTTCCCCCATCGGTCCGTTTCCGGAGTGATGGGGAACGGCGTGATGATGTCCACGCGGGAGCCCGGGGAAAACGTGGAGCTAAAATCGAAAGAGGCCGGAAGGACGCCGACGACGTTTGCCGCCTTGTCGTTCAGCGTGATGGACCGGCCGATGATATGGGGATCGGAGGCGAAGCGCCGCGACCAGAACGCATGGGTGAGAATTACGGCGGGCGCGCCATTCCACTTGCACTCCTCTTCGTTAAACGAGCGGCCGAGTTGGGGCTCGACGCCGAGAAATCCGAGAAAGGTTTGCGAAACGCCTACTCCCACGAGCCGCTCAGGCTCGCCCAGGCCGATCATATTGTAGGAACCGTAGTCGAAGAACGCGAAGTAGGCGGCCATGGCGTCGAACGACTTGTTCATGCGGTTCCAATCGATGAAGGTTGCGACGCGCGAAGTGAGGGAAGAGAGTCCGCCATCGCCAGCGCCGGCGTTGGCGATCCAGACGAGCCGGTTGGGGGCGCGGAACGGCAAAGGGCGGAAAAGCAGGCTATTGACGACGCTGAAGATGGCGGTATTCGCGCCGATTCCGACGCCCATGATAAGGACCGCGGCCAGGAAGAAGGCGATGTCGCGCCGCAGGGAGCGGACGGTGTAACGGAGGTCGTTCCTGAGGGTGTCCAAGAGCATAAGAACTCCTACGCGTTCGCGCGTGTTTTAGTTCCCTTTGGACGCTCGGCGGATCTTGAAGTTAGGCGTGACAGACCTCCCGGTCTGTCACGACAGGCCGAAGGAGTGTCCCACTCCGGCCGGAACCCGGACCTGTCGCAAGCGGTCTAGGACGGTGCGGGGAATATTCAGATTGCCGTCGCGGCCATGACCCAGGCGGATTTTCGGCTTCACGTCTCCATGGAAGTCGCTGCCGCCGGTCATTTCAAGCTGAAGCCTTTGGGCGATTCCTCTATATCTTGCGACCTCGCGCGGACCGTGGTCGCTGTGGTAAACCTCCACCGCCCTGAGACCAAGCTCGGCCATCGCCGTGATCATCTCTTCGTGCTTGCCCCGTACTTCGTTTTCGGCTACGCGGACGGGATGGGCGAGCGAGGGCAGACCGCCGGCATCGAGAATCCGCTGAATGCCTTCCTCGATCTTCGCCTCCTGACGTTCGACATAGCCTATCGCGGAGCAATCCAGGAATTCGTCGAAAGCTTGCTGAAGGGAAGACACGTAGCCCTTCTGGAGCATGATTCGAGCGAAATGAGGACGGCCGGTCTGGGTTCTGCCGATGGCCTGTACTTCCGCCAAAGTAATATCGACGCCGAGCGATTGCAGGCGCTCGACCAGCCTGCGGTTGCGGTCGCGGCGCGACTCCTGTCCGATTCGCAGCCAATCGCGGAAATCCTGCGTAGGCATTTGCTGTAGAAAATAGCCCAGCAGATGAACGGTTCGGCCGCGGAACTTGGTGGAGAGCTCGATGCCGCAAACCAAGTCGAGCCCGGCCGCCTTCGCGAACGGCAATGCTTCGTCGTAACCGTCGAGCGTGTCGTGGTCCGTGATGGCGAGCGCTTCAAGCCCTAAATCGACCGCCTGGCGGATCAAGTCTTCGGGAATGCAACTTCCGTCGGAGGCGGTGGTGTGTGAGTGGAGATCGATCAAATCAGGCCTAAACCTTTCAGTGTAGCCCAAATTTTCGTAGCGCTCTCTTCGGGCGTTTCAAGCGACGAGTTCACGACGACTTCGGGATAGGTTGGGGGCTCATAGGGATCCGAAACGCCCGTGAATTGGCGAACCTCGCCCGCCAGCGCTTTTTTGTAGAGACCTTTGACGTCCCGCCCGGCGAGCACCTCGAGCGGACACTCGACGTAAACTTCGACGAAACGGCCGATCTTCGCGCGCACTTCCTCGCGAACGGCGCGGTAGGGAGAGATCGCGGCTACGACGGCTACGACGCCGTGGCGCACGAGCAATTCCGCAACCCATCCGATGCGGCGGATGTTCTCATCGCGGTCCTCCTTGCTGAAACCGAGACCCTTCGAAAGGTGCGTGCGGACCTCATCGCCGTCGAGCACCTCGACGGGCGCGCCGGCCTTTCGGAGACGCTGTTCGATAATCGCGGAGATGGTCGACTTGCCCGCGCCAGACATACCGGTAAACCAGATTGTGAATCCCTTTTGCATGTTCTGTATCCAGAATAGCCGGAAGCGCTAGAGGCGGGGAGCGGCGAGGATGGCGTCAAGCATAACGTCCACGGCGCGCGCGGCCTTTCCGTCCGGCGTGAAATGGATGCCGCATTCCTTTACGGCGTTCTCTTCCCACCACCACCTGCCGGCGCGTTCGGATTCGCCGGGCTCGATGGCGCGTGTGCAGGGGCCGCACCCGATGCTCGCATATCCGCGGGCGTAGAGCGGGTGCACGGGCACATGATGCTCACGGATGTAGTCGTCCACTTGCGCCTTGCTCCAATCGGCGAGCGGGCAGATCTTGGCGACGCTGCCGGATTCGTCGACGCGCGGCACCGAGGCTCGCGATTCACTCTGGGAGCGACGAAGACCGACCAGCACGGCGGTTGCGCCGGTCCGCTTCAAGTAGCGGTCGAGGGGGCGCACCTTGCGCAGCTCACAGCAAAGCATCCGCTGCGGCACGCCTTCTAAAAACAAATCGCGACCGTGCCTTGAAACCATACCCGCCACTTCGGCCGCATCGGGTTCCACGATGCCGATGGAAATTCCGTAGCGGCTCTCGACGGTTGCGATCATCTTATGCGTTTCAGGCGGAAGCCGGCCGGTGTCGATGGTGAAGACGCGGATCGAAGGCGAAACACGGGCCGCCATGTCCACAATGACCATGCCTTCGGACTGAAAGCTTGTCGACAAGACAAGACCGTCGCCGTAGGTCTGATGCGCCCAGGCAAGGAGCTCGGCCGCGGAGGTGTGGTCGTTGATCCCCAATCTCTATCAAGATAGCGGACTTTGACGGTTCTAATCAACATGCAAAAGCGATTCTAGTTAAGTTCCAGCTTGTCGCCGGTGTCATTTTGCCACTTCCATAACAGCTTGTTCATCTCCGCGACACGCCCGGTGTGGCCGGGATCGGCGGCGAGGTTGTTTTTCTCCCAAGGGTCGTTCGCGATGTCGAAAAGCTGGGTGGTTTTGGCGCCATTGACAACGTAACGGATAAGTTTCCAACGCCCGGTGCGCACACCGCGCTGGAGATCGCGATAGGCGAAGAAGACCGAGTCGCGGACCTTCTTCGCGCGCCCGTCGATCAGGGGGAGCAAGCTCTTGCCTTCGACGGATTCCGGAATCGGCAGTCCGGTGAGATCGCACACGGTAGGGAAAATATCGAACAGGTAAACGAGCGCATCGCTGCGCTTGCCCTTGGGCAGGCCGGGACCGCCGATCACGAGGGGCACGCGCACGCTATGGTCGTAGAGATTCTGCTTGCCGAGCAAGCCGTGCTGGCCGACGGCGAGTCCGTTGTCGCCCGCGAAGATGACGATGGTGCGGCCGGCGTGGCGGCTGGATTCAAGCGCCTGAAGGACGCGGCCGATCTGAGCGTCGAGATGGGCGATCATGGCGTAGTACTCGGCGATGTGCTCGCGCACGATTTCGGGAGTCCGCGGCCAGGGGGCGAGCGCCTCGTCCCGCACCTTCATTTCGCCGTTGTCGAAGGGATGTTCGGGAAGGAAATTCGGCGGTAGTTCGATCTTCTCCGGCGGAAACATGGCGCGGTATTCCCTGGGAGCCATGCGCGGATCGTGCGGCGCGGTGTAGGCGGCGTAGGCGAAGAACGGCCGGTCTTCCTTGTAGTTTTCGAGGAACTGGATTACGGTGTCGCTAAAAAGTTCGCTGGAGAATTTTTCGCCAGTGCGGCGTTGGTCTCGCGGATACTCGCCGGCGGGGTCGAAATCGGCGACAGGCGTTTTCAGATGGTCGGCCATGCCGCCGAAGAACACGTTGCCGCCGTGCGAAAACGCTCGCGCAAAGAGCTTCTCTCCGTTATGCCATTTGCCTGTTCCGAAGGTGGTGTAACCGGCTTTTCGAAGCGCCTCAGGCATGAGGACGAACGGACGTTTGGCGGACTGAGGCTTGGGATCGACGATGCTGTCATGGACATGGAAAAGCGACTGCCCCGTCATAGTCATGGCGCGGCTGGGCACGCAGACGGCGGGTATAGTGCCGCCCATGATGAAAGCATGGGTGAACGCGGCGCCGTTGCGGACGAGGCGGTCCATGTTTGGGGTCCGCACGGCGCTATTGTTCAGCGCGCCGATGGTGCTGAAGCGCTGGTCGTCGGTGAGGAGGAAGAGAATGTTCGGCCGGGACGGTGGGGCCGCGCGTAGAGCGGTTGCGCAGGCGGCGGAGGAGAGGAAGTTACGCCGGTTCACCAGACCACCTTAACAGGATACTGGCTCAGGAGTGGATCGGAAGAGACCAGCGAGTAGCCTTCAGCCGCGGCCTGCGCCACGATAATCCGGTCAAAGGGATCCCGGTGATGGCGGTGCAAACCAGCCAGGGCGGCGACATGGTTGGCTCGAATCGAAAGTACGGCCGCACCGGACAATGATACGGCTCGGTCCCACCAGAGAACCGGATCGGCAACAGGCAGACTTCCCTTGTTCGCCTTTATCACCAATTCCCAATACGACGCCACGCTGACGATGACCGGCCCTTCCCGCACAAGCTTGCGGGCCTTCGACGACAATCGCTCCGGGCTATGCAGGATCCAATATAGGACGTTCGTGTCCAGGAGGACAGGACCCGCCACTACCGGCCTTCCCAGAAGGCGTCCACTTCGTCGGCGGCCATGGCCCGGTCCCACCCCTCGGGCCACCGCGGTTCCTCGCGCATGGCGCCGAATTGGGGTTTCTTGGGCACGCGCGCCTGCACGAGCCGCGCCACCGCCTTACCGTGACGCAGAATTAGGACTTCCTCGCCATTCTCGACCAAATCGAGAAGCTTGGAGAATTGGGTCTTGGCTTCATGGACGGAGAAAGTCATCGACTCTGAGTTTAGTCCATATTTTGGGTCTAATCAATCGCTTCAACGCGGCGGCGCGGGAGCCGGACGTTTTGAGCCAAATGTCGGTCGAGCCTGTACGACCAGCCAGCCTACAACACCGACAAGAAGCAGGCGTAGAATATGAAGCGAAACATGAAGTGGAGAGGCCATTCGGAAAATGAGACGTATCAACTTTCGTATATCACTTGTCGCGGTAGTTGTTCTTGCAGGCTCGCTAATGTGGGCGCAATCGGCTTTCGCCACGAGCTTTACCGGCATGACGATCTGGAATACCGCGGCCGACGGCGCATACCTGGGCAACGATCTGTGGGATACGTTCCCCGCCACCTGGTACAACCTATACCTGCAAAACCCAGACACCTCATGGGTCAACTCCGGCAACGCCGAAAGCACGAAGCTCGACTGGTCAGCCCGGACGCCGGCAACGTGAAGGCGCTTTACGCCGTTAGCCGAATTCGGCGCGCCGCTTGAAGGCCTAAAGGCGGAGGATTTTGTGGAGCCGGATTCGTTTTTCCGCATGGGCTCACCCCCGCTGATGGTGGATATTCTTCCGGCAATCCAAGGCGTAGATTTTGAGAGCGCACGGGAAGGGCGGACGGACATTGAGCTCGACCCCGAGAGCGGCCTCAGAGCGCCTGTTATTTCCCGCGGCGATTTGATTGCCGCGAAACTAGCTACTTTCCGGCGCAAAATTCCTGACATAAGTTTCTTGTTTTCATAAGGCGTCGATCTGGCGGCGTGCTTGGTTGAACAGAATCGCTTTGTGCGACCCGCGAGGACAAAGATGCATTTCTGCGCTTTCCCTTTGGCACAGCGCG
>CAMDED010000056.1 GCA_945893365.1 Candidatus Sulfopaludibacter sp. SbA3
TGCAAGCAGTCGGGCATGTTCTGGACGGTGCGCGGAGCCAACGCCCTCCTGACACTCCGCTGCTCTCATATCAATGGCCGCTTTGAGGACTACTGGGAGGCTCGGCGCGCTTGATTAACGATCCTTCATCATTTCCATCTCGCGCACCCTGGCGGGCGGGCCTGAGAGCGGCGTCGAGCGCGCCCCGCATCACCCGTTCGCAATCGGGAAACGCCACCCAGCAGTAGTGGTCGTCGTAACCTTCGGCGGCCGATTCCGCGGTTGGGATATAGCCCGGAGCGCATTCGCCGTACGCTGGCGTCATGACGAAAGAGTCGGGGCGCATCTGCTGCGCCCAAAGCTGGTATTGGACGAAAGACTCGGCCGGCATGAGCACCAGGTGCGCCGCGCCGAAGTCAATGGACGGTACGTCGATCGCAGGACCCGCGTCCAGGCGCTTGCGCCAACTTAGGCCCAGCGCCGCCTGGTACTTCACGCGAAAGGGCTCGGACGGACTGGCGATCTGTTTTTTCATCTCGTCGAGCGAGAAACCGGGAGTCTCGCGCGGTGCGAATTTCATCGAGCCGCAACGGAACCCGATGCTTTCGAGCGGATGTTTTTTCGTCGCCTCCCAGGCGGCCGCCATGCCTTTGTAAAGACGGTCGGCGAGGATGGGACGGTTCTTCGGATCTCCGTCGTTGAACGCGCCCGCCATGATGTCGCCGGCGCATCCCGACAAATAGATCTGCGGCACGTCCGGAAAATCCATCTGCCGCCGGGCGCGCGCGATGCCGGGGAAATCCGCCGACAAGTCGCCCTTGCCGTAGTAACTCATGGGGTGGGTCGCGAAACAGTGTACGGCGGCCACGGGCCGATCGCCTGCCCAAAAGCTGAGCGTCTTCAGCATTGGATCGACCAACCCAACGGGCATTGCGCGAATCGCGGCGTCGCGCGTAGCGCTCGTCCGGCCGAAGGAAACCTTTCCATCCGCGGTTACGTAGCGGCGGTTCGAAGCGACCTCGTCCACTCTGCCTTCTCCACACCCGATCTGCGTGATGGCCCTCGCGCCGGCGAGCGACGATCGAAGCGCGCGCGACACATTTTGAAGCGCCTTTTCGCTCGATTTCGGATCGCAAAGATCGCCATCCGCGCGGTGGGCTTTGAGCAGCCGCTGCGCGACGATATCGACATACGGCGCGTCGTGTTGATGAACGCAGGAGACCAGCACCCGCTGCCTGGTGGTGCCCGCGGCCTTCGCCAGAACGGATCTCCAGCGCTCGTACGATTCATTGCGCACCTCGCACCAATCGAGAGCCGCCAGGACGACGGGCTCGCGGGCTCCAAGAAGAACGAGACCTTTCGCAAACAGGGGATCCGCTACCGACCGGCTGCGCACGCCGCTCAGCATAGGCGTTCCCACGGGTGGAGTAATGTCGGCGTTGAAAAACGCCAGACGGAACCCATCTTTCGGCACGGCCGCGCGAGCGGACCGGGCGGCGTACAGCGCTCCGGCACAGGAGGCGAGAATCTCTCTTCTGGCGATCCGACTGGGCATAACGGTAATCCCGATTGAAACCCGACTATCCTCAGATGATATCGTGCGACGGCGCGCCCATGTCGCCGACCAGTCACGTCCCAATCGTACACGTCAAACCCAAGTCGGCAACCGGGGCCGGATCTGCCGAGCCCAACACGGCCTGTCGTGCGGACGGTCACTGCTTGGCGGGATCCCACACCGACTGGGAAGCGATACGAGTTTGCCGACCTCCCACCTCACGTTCGAAGATGTTCCTTCCTTCATCCAGCCACACTCGCACGCATTTGGAATCGAAACCAGCGCACGGAAGATTTTACAGCCTCCTAGGGGCTGATCTATCCCCTCAAAAGTGCGACAGCCGGGCTGAATCCCGGCTCCGCGGATCCTAACCTTCGAAGAAGGCGGCGTCCTTCTCAAGGACATTACGTGTGATGAAATCCGCAACCGCGTCTTCGGTCAAGGCTGCGGGCGTTTCCGGAGCCGGGGTCTCGACGGATTCAACGGTTTCATCAGGAGCGGACTGCGGTTCGTTCGGCATGACTTCACCTCTCGCCGGTTACATCCTATCAGCTTTCGAGGGAGGTTGACAGGCAGCGGAGGCGAGCGCCGGGCGTGCGGGAAAGACCGGTCTGCGCGGCGCGTTGAACCTGATCGAGTGCGTCCTACTTGATGCTTCTAAAATCGCGTCACGCGGGCCTTGGATTCGCCCTGTTCGCTCTCGCCTCGGAGCGCGGAGAGGAGATCCGGCTCTGGCCGAACGGCTCCGGGTTCCGAGGGGGTCACCGCGGCCGAGGTCTCGAAGCCGTCGACCAATCCGAAGTACAGCGGATGGGCGGCGAACTTCACGGTGACGCACTGTCCGTCGATCTACGTTTTCGTCCCGCCGCGGAAGAAGGTGACCGGCGCGGCCGTCGTCGTGGCTCCGGGCGGCGGGCACAGGCAACTCGTCATCGAGAAAGAAGGCTGGGAGGCTGCGGACTGGTTGAATTCGAACGGAACCGCCGCCTTCGTCTTGAAGTACCCGCTGGCGAAAGCCGAAGGCTCGAAATATACGCTGCCGGAACATGTCTATGCGGACGCGGCGCGCGCCATGACCCTGGTGCGAAGCCGGGCGAAAGAGTGGGGGGTGGACCCGGCGCGTATCGGTTTCGCGGGTTTTTCGGCTGGAGGAGAAGTGGCGAGCATGATCGAGACGAAATTCGATGCTGGGAAGCCCGACGCCGCCGACCCGGTGGAACGCGCGAGTTCGCGGCCGGATTTCAACATTCCGGTGTATCCGTGGTACCGCCCCGGAGCCCGGATAATTCCGCTTGACAACAACGGGCGGCTATTCCAATATGAATGACATCCGTTAGCGCCGCGCGTGAACGGATCCGAGTGAGAGGCTGTCCCCGATGCGCTTAGCCCTAAAAACGACCCTGTTCGTCACCTTGTTTTCGCATGCCGCCTTCGCACAGTTCACGAGCGGCATCGAAGGGACCGTTCGCGACCCGGCGCAGGCAGCCATTCAGAACGCCGAGATCGTCGTCGTCAACGAAGAAACCCGCGTCACGGTTCGCGTACACAGCAATGAAACCGGCTTGTTCCGGGTCACCCAACTGGCTCCCGGCGCATACCGCGTCGAGGTGCGGCAGTCCGGTTTCCAAACGTGGGTTCAGAACGGACTCCAACTGGAGGGCAGCGAGGTTCGCACCATTTACCCGGCGCTTCGAGTGGGCGAACAAGTGCAGACCGTGGAGGTGACGGCCGCCCTGGCCGCCGTTGAAACGGGCGTGAGCAAAGTCTCGCGCAGCATCGAGAGCAAGACCATTGAATCCGCGCCTATGGTTGGACGTAACATCTATGGCAGCGTCGCGGCGCTCGCGCCCGGAATCACCGGTTCGGGAATGTTGTTCGGGGGCGCTTCCGGCTCCGGTTCGTTGAATCAGGACAGCTTTCAAACCGAGCCCGGTTTTCAAATTAACGCCGGAGGCCAGCGTCAGGAGGCGAACGAGTATCAGATCGACGGCGCCAGCGCCAACGGAAACTCGCGGGACGGAATCGTAAACATCACACCGGAGCCGGACACCGTCGGTGAGGTTCGCGTTTCGGCCAACACCTTTTCGGCGGAGAAAGGCCGCAATAGCGGCGCGCTGATCGAGGTCTATACAAAGAGCGGAACGAACCAGTTTCACGGCACGTTCTCCGAGTTCCACAGCAACAATCGCCTGACCGCGCGCACGGTGTTCCAGAACCGGATCCCGGTCTTCCGCCGCAACGAGTTCGGCTTCACCGCCGGCGGACCGATCGTCCGCGACAGGACTTTCATTTTCGGGGGGCTTTACATCCTGCGCTCTTCCGAAGGCCGCACCGATGTCGTCCGCGTAGAGACGCCCGAATTCCGCAGCTTCGTCCAACGGACCTTCCCCAATTCGATGGCGAACCGTTTCTTCTCCCGCGCCCCATCGGCGGCCGATCCGGTGGCCGACATCTGGACCGTGTCGCGGGTCCGAACGGCTAACCCGGGCCGATTCCCCTCGACTCTCTTTCCGGACGATATGCCTGCCGTCGGCACAGCGTACGTCGATCAGAGCCCGGGGCGGCCCGCGAAGCAGTGGAATCTTCGAGTGGATCACAATTTCTCCGGCTATAAAGACCGAATCTACGGCAACTTTCTTCGCACCACGCCCGAGGGTCAACAGCCCAATGTCCGTCCCATCTATCGAGTGGTAACTCCCAACACGGGCGTCTTCGCGAAACTGAACTGGACGCGAACCATCTCGCCGAACGTCGTCAATGAGGCCTCGATGGCCTACACGCGCGCCGCGGGCGGAAACCCCGGCACAGCCGAAGATCAGGAACTTCCGAACGCTTCCATCACCGGAATCGGAGCGGGATTCAGCCAGGGTCCGCTCGGCTGGGCTCACAACAACTTCGCCTGGCGCGACGTGCTTTCCTGGATTCGCGGCGGCCACAACATCCGATTCGGCGTGGACATCGACAGACAGCGCGGTGAACAGAATCGCTCGTTGAGCATTACCCGCCCAAACTTCACTTTCGCCAATGCCCTCGATTTCGCTCAGGATCTGCCCTTCAGCCAAAGCGGTCCGGCCGTGAATCTCCAGACCGGCCGCGCTGCCGTCGAGACCTATCGCCGCGCGCGCATGCTCTACGCCGGCGGCTTCATTCAGGACGACTGGAAGGTCGCCCGGCGCGTCACACTTAACCTGGGCATGCGATGGGACTACTTCGGCCACTGGGCGACTACGGAGAACGGGAACATTCCGTTCCCGTATTTTCGCCTCGGCTCCGGCGCCACGTTCCGCGACCAGATCGCCGCCGGCAAGATGCAGGCGATCGACAAGGGATATGTGACCGCGAACCGGCCGAACGGTTTCGCTCCCCGATTCGGTTTAGCGTGGGATGTCTTCGGCGACGGCTCCACCGCCGTTCGCGGCGGCTACGGCATTTACTACAATCGCGTCGCGAACCTATCCTATGTGAGCTTCACCGGCGAGAATCCGCCCGTTTTCGCGCTGCCGTCGTTGAGCGTGCAGGACGGCTCCCGTTTCGCATACGGGCTCGGCGGCGAGGATGGCAGGAGCTTCCCCATTCCGCCGGACCTGAGACTTCAGACCGACTCAAACGGCGGCGTGGTAGGCATTCCCGCCTCCGTCGGCGGCATGGACCTGCGGCCCGATCAGCCGCTTACGCACAACTGGTCGTTCAGCGTCCAGCGCCGCCTATTCGGCAACTTTACGGTTGAGGCCGACTATCTGGGCACTCACAGCGCGAATCTCTACACGCAAACCAACGTCAATCGGTTCCCCGGCGATCTGTTGGTTAATAGCGGAAGGATCACGCGAGTCAACCGAAGTTTCGGCCCCATCATCTTCGGCAGCCTTTCCGGAAAATCCGACGGTCACGTCGGTAGCTTCATGCTAGCGCGCCGTTTCAGCCGGAGTTGGTCGATACGAAGTATCTACACGATCGGCAAGGCGCTCGACTACACCAGCAGCAACGACAACGGCGTCGGCGGCGGTCAAAACGTATTTGACGCGCAGGACATCCCGGGTCAGCGCGGGCTCTCGGACTACCATGTCGGCCGGCGGCTCGCCATCGATGCCGTTTGGGAGTCGCCCGATCCCTGGAAAGCCGGGTGGAAATCGAAAGTTCTCGGCGGCTGGAATATCGCCCCCATCGTCATCCTGCAGAGCGGCCGCCCGTTTTCCGTAGTTACTACCGCGCCCTACCCCGCGGGCGACTACAACGCCGACGGATTCAACTACGATCCGCCGAACACGCCGGCGTTCGGGAATTCCATATCCGCCGAGCGCTCGAACTTTATCGGCGGGCTCTTCCCGGCGTCTGCATTCCCCCGGCCGGCGCCGGGCACTCAGGGAAACCTCGGTCGCAATACGTTCGACGGTCCCGGCCTGGCGAACGTGAACCTGGGTATGATCAAAGGCACGAAAATTCCGTGGTTCACATCCGAAGGGGCCAAGTTCGAGATCCGCGCCGAGATCTTCAACGTGCTCAACCGCGTGAATCTCACCCAGCCGAACGGCGACCTCGCAAGCGGTTTATTCGGCAGGTCCACCGGCCAGTCCTTGCCGCGCTCCGTTCAATTCGGATTGCGCCTACAGTATTGACGGCGCGGTTGCCGCTATTGGCGTCGCTATGCGCGGCCGCCGTGGCGGAGGACTTCGCCGGAGCGCAATCCTGCCGCCCGTGTCATGAAAAGCAATACGCGGCGCAATCCGCGAGCGGACACGCGCGCACGCTGCACCGCGTCGCACTGCATCCCCTGGCAAGCCGATTCGCACCCGTGGATGGGTTACTTAGGCCACCGGGGTTTCAATTCTCGTTCGAGCGCGCCGATCAGGAATTTCGCGTCAAGATCGGCGGCCGGGCTGCCGGAGGGTCGGAAATCGAAATCCCGCTCGACTGGGCATTCGGTTCGGGGGCCCACGGCGTCACCTTCGTCAGCCGCATGGGACCGGCGGCATACCTCGAACATGCCTTCACCTTCTATACCCGGGCGAACGCCTTCGACCTTACTCCCGGCCATGAGCGCCTCCCCTCGCGAACGCCGATGGAAGCCGCGGGGCAGACCTTCCCACTGCGCGGTCCCGGTTCCCCAATCCGCGGCTGTTTCCAATGCCATTCCACCGGTCCCGCCACCGTATCGCCTCGGCAGGAGATCGTCGTCGCCGAACCCGGGGTGCGTTGCGAAGCGTGCCACGGGCCCGGCAGCGGTCACATCGAGTCGCCGGCGCGTCAATCGATCCGAAATCCTAAATCGATGCCGGCCGAAGGAATCCTGGACTTCTGCGGTACATGCCACCGGCCCGCGGATGGGCGGGAAGCGACGAACGACTTCGCCAATCCGTGGAACGTTCGGCACCAGCCGCCTTATCTCGAGCAAAGCAAGTGCTTCCGCGGAAGCGCCGGTGAACTGTCCTGCTTCACCTGTCATGCGCCCCACGAGCCCCTCCGCCGCAACGATACGGCCTTCTATCGCGCCCAGTGCCTACGCTGCCACGCCAGCGGCCGGCAGCGCCCTCGGCCCGCGCCCGCCTGCTTGATGACCGGGAGCCAGCCCGACTGTATCGGCTGTCACATGCCCGCCGTCGCCGCCAATTCGCAATTACGCTTTCGCAATCATTGGATCGGGGTGTATCGCTCCGGCGAAGGCCTGGTCCCCAGACGATGAGATAAGCGGCGGATCGGCGAAGCCCAAAAGGGGAGGTCGGCCGCGGCGACAAGGCCTGGCGATCCAAGTAGAACGTGGGCCAAAGCCGGGCCGTTGAAATCCCCGCGGATAACTCTCCCCCTGGACCGCTTGACCGGGAGAAGGGCGGTTGTGACGGGACAGTCGAGTTGAATCGCGAGTCCACCACCGGACAGTCCGTGGGATGCCGCCCAACCCCGGAAGCGGTGAGGCGTTGTTGTAATGCGGCGACTGGAACGGCGAACCTCCCGTCTCGACCAACGCGAGGGGTCCGCGGTTCGCGGGACGCCGGACAGGCTGGCGGTTCCGACACAGGCTGTCTTGTTCCGACGCGCATGTTTCGACCGCCCGATCGAAATTACATAGCGTCGTTCAGCCGGAGCGCAGAGATTTCCGCGTCAGTTCCATGCGCCGAGCCCGGAATTCGGTTCAACTCCTCTTCGCGCCGCAGACCGGCAATCGCGAAAAGTTGTACCGTTGAAGAGTGAAGGTCGATCTTCCGATGAACATCCGTCTCCGGTTCCAGCCGCGGCCCCTGCGCCGCTCGCCTGCTCGCCCGCTCCGAAAGCCGCCCACGCCGCGGCGCGAGACTGCCCTGCGCGAAACCGCCGCTCCCGCCGGACGCTTCGAAACCGAAGTATGGACCGCCGCCACTAAGGACGGTCCCGCATGCACGTTCTTCGTCGAAAAAGCAAGTCCTCACCGTATTGTGAAATGCGAGTCGAGCGACGGCGAAAAGGCAGAGCTTACGGGCGAAAATCGTCTCAAATATTGGGACCTGAGGCCATTGTGAACCTTATCCTCGCATTGCTCGGCGCATACCTTCTGGGGGCGATTCCGTTCGGCTTCCTGCTGGTGAAATGGAAAACCGGCGGCGACATTCGCGCCTCGGGAAGCGGCAATACCGGCGCAACGAATGTATTTCGCACCGGCGGCATGTGGGCGGGCGTCGCGACCATGATCCTCGATATCGGGAAGGGCTACCTCGCGGTCTGGCTTGCCGGACGGCTCAACCCCGGCGATGTCCTGGCGATGCCGGCGGCTGCGCTGGCGGTCATGGCGGGCCACGCTTACCCCGTCTTCCTGAAATTCCGGGGAGGCAAGGCGGTGGCGAGCTCCGCCGGCGCTTTCCTTTGCCTTTCGCCCCTGGCTTTGGCCGCGTCGTTGGTCGTGTTCGTGGCGATCGCCGCCTGGACGCGGCACGTATCGGCGGGCTCCGTGGTCGCGGCGGGCACCTTCCCGCTGGCCGCGTGGATTGTCGCTCATCCTCCGTGGCCCGTTCTGGCGGCCTCCGTAGTAGTGGCGGCTTTCATCGTTTACCGCCACCGGGACAACCTCGAGCGCATTCACAGCGGCACGGAGAACGTGCTGTCGTTCCACTCGCAAATACGGTAGAGTCAGCCGTAACCTTCCATGGCGGCTCGTGTTGAGCAAGATATGGGCGTGACGGCGGCCCTCGACTACGATGCCCGGCTCATGCTCCTCGTCAAGGATGGAGATAGCGGAAGTTATGCGCTTCTCCTCAACAAGTACCGGGGACCGGTCATTCATTTTCTTTACCGGATGGTGCAGAATCAGTCCGTTGCCGAAGAACTGGCTCAGGAGGTTTTCTTACGGGTATTTCGCGGACGAGGGAACTATGAGCCGTCGGCGAAGTTCACAACCTGGCTGTTCCGCATCGCCACGAATCTGGCGATCAACTCTCTGCGCGACGGCAAGGCCGAAAAAAACCAGGAACAGCTCGATGGACCTGCCGGCGGCGGCGCCGGGCTGCAAGTACCGGACCGCCGGCCGACCGCGGAGCAGGTCCTGGTATATCGTGTGAAGTTGGAAGAGGTTCGCCAGGCGATCGCGCAGCTTCCCGAAAAGCAGCGCGCCGCCGTGTTGATGCATAAGTACGAAGAGATGGAGTATTCGCAGATTGCGAAAGTCCTGGGCTGCTCCGAGCCCGCCGTGAAATCGCTCCTGTTCCGAGCTTATGAATGTCTGCGCGGCCGCTTGGCGCATATGGCATGATGAAGGGGGCAAGATGAATTGTCCGATCGAACACCCCGAGAGCGCGGGATTGCTTCTCGACTATTGCGGACGCAAGCTGGCTCCGGACACGACTGCCATGCTTGAGCGGCACATGGGGTCGTGCGCCCGGTGTCAGGCTTTTCGCGACGGCCAGATGGCGTTATGGCGGTCGCTCGACGCGTGGGAGTCAATGCCCGTGAGTGCCGGTTTCGACCGTCGGCTCTACGGCCGGCTTCATGGCCCACACGGCGACGGGCCTCGCACCAGTTGGTGGTCCCGGTTCTTTGGGTCGCCCCTGTCCGGACCCGCATTCCTGCAGCCGGCGGTCCCGCTCGCTCTAGCCTGTGTCATCGTTTTGGCGGGCTTACTGGTGAACGACCGCCCCGACGGCGCAGTCGCCGGCGCTCCCAGGGACGCCGTCGAGGCGGAGCAAGTGGAAACCGTGCTCGAGGACTTCGACATGCTGTCGCAACTTAGGTGGCAACCCCGCGATGCCACCGGCGCCGCATCGCGCTACACCCCCTTCGAAGCAATGCCCGAGGCGAGGTCGTAGCAATGCGAGCCCGCTTCTTTTTCGTGCTGCTGGCCGCGGCAATCTCCTGCTTTGCGCAGCCATCGGAAGGACGGAAGTACGCACAAGCACAGAAGAAAACGGCCGTCGACCGGTGGAACCGGATGTCGCCTGAAGATCGCGAGCGGGCTTTGCAGAGGCTGACGCCCGAGCGCCGCGAGCGTTTGCGGGCGCAGATGGACCGCTTTAATAACCTGCCGCCCGAAGAGCGCGATCGTCTTCGCCGCCGCTACGATCAATTCCGGCTCATGCCGCCGCAGAAGCAGGCACGGGCTCGCGAAATCTTCAAAGAACTTACGGAGCTCTCGCCCGACCGCCGCCGGACGCTTCGCCGTGAAGTCGAAAGGCTGCGCGCCCTGCCGGAGTCCGAGCGTAACGCCCGCCTCGAAAGCGAAGACTTCCGGAGCCGGTTCAGCGCATCGGAACGGAAGATGGTGCGTGAGCTTGGCAACCTGATCTCTCCCGACCCGAAATAGTCTTCCCGACAGGACGCCGCGGCTTGGGAGTCGACTGTGGTGAGGGTGGGACGGGCCATCGTCGTTAGTGGCCTGCGACGACGACGATCGCTTGCCCCACCTTAACAATTCAGCGGCTATTCCGTGACAGACCCTTGAGCGGTAGTATTAGTTCCCAGAACTCTACCGGGCATTGACATTAGCTCATCTTATGATATGCTATGCGAGGTGCTCTTCGACAACATTCGTCTCTTTCGCGACATCGCGCAAACCCGCAGCATCAGCCGCGGCGCGGCCAGTAACCAGGTAAGCCAATCCGCCGCAAGCCAGCACATCCAGGAGCTCGAACGGAAACTGAAAGTCTCTTTACTCGACCGCAGCACCCGTCCCCTGGCCCTCACCCCCGCGGGCAGGCTCTATGCCGATCTCTGCCGGGACGTCCTGCGCCGCGAGGAGGAGTTCAACGCCCTCCTCGACAGCGAACGCGGCGGCGGCGAAGGCGTCGTTCGCGTCGCTTCCATCTATTCGGTCGGTCTTTCGGAAATGCCCCGCCTTCGGCGTGAATTCGAGGCCGGCTTTCCCACCACGCAGCTTCACGTCGATTTTCTGCGGCCCGACAAGCTCTACGAAGCGCTGCTTGAGGATCGCGCCGATCTCGGCCTGGTCAGCTATCCGGAAGCTACGAAGAATCTCTCCGTTCTCGAGTGGCGGAACGAGGTGATGGCAGTCGCCGCGTGCCCAACCCATCCGCTCGCCGGGAGACCGCTTCTGCGCCCCGCCGATCTGCGAGGGCTGGACTTCGTGAGTTTCGACGAGGAGCTCACGATCAGGCGCGAGTTGGATCGTTACTTCCGCGAGCAGTCGGTCGAAATCTCGATAGCCGCTCAGTTCGACAACATCCAGTCCGTTAAGGAAGCAGTCGCTCTCGGGCAAGGCGTCAGCATTCTCCCCGAATGCACGTTCCTTGCCGAGATCGAGCAGGGGCGGCTTGTCTCGATCCCACTGCAGGATCCCGTCCTCGTGCGGCCGGTTGGAATTGTGCATCGCAAACGCAAGAAATTTACCCGCGCCGCTCGAAGCTTCCTCGAGCTCCTGCGCGGAAAACCGGCGGGTGACATCTCGTAGAAAGGGACTTTTTATGAAACGTACGACCATGAAGAAGGCAATCATCGTCCGAGGCGCGCTGGCGCTGACCGCGGCGGCGCTCTTTCTGATCGCGACCCGTGGAGGGGCGACGCCGGACGCGTCAAGCGGAAAGAAATGGTATAAAGGCAATCTGCACACGCACACCGTGCACAGCGACGGCGACTCCACCCCCAACGAGGTCGCCGCCTGGTACAAGGACCACCGCTACCAGTTTCTGGTGTTAAGCGATCACAACTACCTGACGGAAACCGCGGGCCTCAACACGGTCTTTGCCTCGCCGGAAAAATTCCTGCTCATTCAGGGCGAGGAAGTCACCACCTCCTCCGGCGGCAAGCCCGTCCATATCAATGCCTATCACCTCGGCTCGCTTGTAAATCCGGTGCAGGCGGATTCGGTGGCCTCGACCATTCAGGCCAACGTCAATGGCATCCGCGGGGCGCGCGCCCTGCCCTCTTTGAACCATCCGAATTTCGGCTGGGCGGTCACCTCGAAGGACCTGATGCAGGTGTCGAATCTCAACTTGTTCGAGGTCTACAACGGGCACCCGATGGTCAACAATCGCGGCGGCGGCGGCGCGGAGTCGCTCGACGAAATGTGGGACGCCCTGCTTACCGGAGGGAAGCGCATCCACGGAATCGCCGTGGACGACGCCCATAATTTCAAGGTGATCGGCAAGAACCTGTCCAATCCGGGGCGCGGCTGGATCATGGTGCGCGCCGCCCGGCTTGCCGACGCCGACATCCGCGCCGCCATAGAAGCGGGCGATTTTTACGCCTCCTCCGGCGTAATTCTCAAAGACGTGCAAGCCGGCGGTGGAGCGCTGCGGATTGAGATCCAAGCCGACAGCGCGACCCGCTACTCCACCTTCTTCATTGGCGAGGGCGGTAAGGTTCTCAAACGCGCCGAAGGCAATAATCCCGAGTACCGTATCCAGGGTGGAGAAAAATACGTACGCGCGAAGGTGCAGGCCTCGACTGGCGACGACGCCTGGGTCCAGCCGCTGTTCCCCGGCTCGCGCTAAGCCGGCGAGGATGGCGCGCCGCCACCCGCCTTCGGAAGGGAAAGCCTATCGTAGGCAATTCACGTGCATGCCCGGCTGAAAGTCCGGCGCCTCGCCGGCGCGCTCAACTGAGAATTGCCTTCACAACGTTCCCGTAAACGTCGGTTAGGCGGAAATCGCGGCCGCTATGCCGGAACGTAAGCCGCTCGTGATCGATGCCGAGAATGTGCAGCATTGTCGCGTGAAGATCGTGGATGTCAACCAAGCCATCGACCGCGCGGTAGCCGAATTCATCGGTTGCCCCGTGCTGCATGCCTCCCTTTACGCCGGCCCCCGCCATGAAGCAGGTGAACCCGTACGGATTGTGCTCCCGGCCTTCCATGCCTTCCTCCTGTTTGGCCCTCGGGTTCAACTCGCGGTAGGGCGTGCGGCCGAACTCGCCCGACCACAGGATCAGCGTGTCCTTTAGCAGGCCGCGGGCCTTCAAGTCGGACAGCAAACCGGCGATCGGCTTATCCACCGATTTGCATTTCGACATCAGACCCTTCTTGATGGCGGCATGATGGTCCCAGTCGACCGAAGTGACCTGGACAAAACGGACACCCGATTCCACGAGACGGCGCGCCATCAGGCATTGCTGGCCGAATTCGTTGGTTTCCTTTTCGCCGATGCCGTAGAGATCGAGGGTCGTCTTGGTCTCCTTCGACATGTCGAGGACGCCCGGCGCTTCCGCCTGCATGCGGAAGGCGAGCTCGAAAGACTGGATCAGCCCCTCGATTTCCCGGTCGCCGCCGAGCTTTTCCAGGTGCCGGCGGTTCAACGCCTGCAGGAAATCGATCTGCCGCCGTTGCGCGCCGGGCGCAATCGACGGGTCTTCCAGGTACCGTATGTCCGGATTGGGAGGCGCGAGCGCCGATGGGCCGCGCAGCGCCTCGCCGAGCGGCGTACCTTGGAAGGCCGCCGGCAGAAAAGCGCTGCCGTAAAGCTGCGGGTTGCCGCCGTCGCCGAACAGGTCGGGGCGAATCGTGATAAAGCCCGGGAGATTTTGGTTCTCCGTGCCCAGCCCGTACGTAGCCCACGCCCCCATCGACGGGCGGACCAACACGCTCGAACCCGTGTGCAGGGTGCGAACCGCAGGCGCGTGGGCCTCGCTGTCGGTGTGCATTCCGCTTAGCAGGCACAGCTCATCCGCTTTCGCGGCAAGGTGTGGGAGCCAGTCCGAAACGTAAAGCCCGCTCTGGCCGCGCTGCACCAGATCCGACAAAGGGCCCATCAGCTGGGTGTTCTTCACGCTGTCGGTGAGCACTCGCGTTTTCGGCAATTCGAACGGCAGTGGGTCGCCGCTCTGCTTGCGCAGCCGAGGTTTGTGCTCGAACAAATCGACGTGGGAAGGACCGCCCTGCATCCACAGAAAGATGACCCGACGCGCTCGAGGAGGGAAGTGCGGAACTTTGGCCGCTAAGGGGTTCGCAGTAGCGGCCCCGCCCGGCTCCGCGCACATTGCGGTTAGGGCGAGGGAACCAAAGCCGCAAGCAGCTTTGCTAAGCATCTCCCGGCGTGACAGTGGGAACTTGGCTCGCGTAGTCATGGGGTCAATTTCGCTCCTCAGTTCTTGAACAGGAATTCGCTCGACGCGAACAGGGTTTGGCAATAGCGCGTCCAGACCTCGTCAACCGGGTTGGCGGGAGGCTTTGGCTGGCGGCGCAGCTCCCGCTCCAATTCATAAACGAAGTCCAGGCCTTCGCGAGTCTCGTCCTCGGTCGCCCGCCGGTTGTATACGCGCCAGATCGAATCGGCCACGCGAGACCGCTCATAGAGGCCCTCGCGGAGCTCAGTCAGGCGCGCCAGCGCCCTCGACTGTTCGTGATAGAAGGGCGAGTTCATGAGGTACAAAGCCTGGGTAGGCACGTTGGTGCTGCTGCGCTGGCTGTTGAGCTGGTTCGCATCCGGGAATCCGAACAGGTTCAGCATGTCCAGCGAATCCATCTGACTCTTGCGCAACACCGGCAGATAGACCGTGCGGCGATTCTTCACGTCGTCGCTCAGCCGCAACTTCTCGTCGATGAACGTCGGCTCGAACGCCTTCAGATTGCCCGGAAGTTCCAACCCCAGTGACGGCCCGCCGCGGCCCTCATCCAACTGCCCGCTGATGGCCAGCATGGCATCGCGAATCTCTTCTCCCGAAAGCCGTTGGCGATTCATACGCCACAACAGCCGGTTCTCCGGATCAGCTTCCTGAGCCCCAGGATTCGGGCCGCTCGCCATGCGAAAGGTCCGGGGAAGCACGAGCTCCCGCACCAGCTTCTTCACCGACCAGCCCTCTTCCATAAAGCGGGCGGCCAGGTAATCCAGCAGTTCCGGATGGGTGGGCGTTTCACCACGCAGCCCGAAATTATCCAGGCTCCGGACAATGCCCGCGCCGAAAACGCCATGCCACACGCGATTCACAAAAACGCGGGGAGTCAACGGGTTTACCGCACTGGACAGCCATTGAGCCAATTCCAGCCGCCCGCTGCCTTTTCCGATGCCGGGAGGCTGGCCTAGCGTCGCAATCTCGACGAACCCGCGCGGCGCCTCGTCGCCGAGCATATGGGCGTTGCCGCGAATATTGATGCGGCAATGGGACGGCGTCTCGGCGTCTTCGACAGCAAACGCCAGCGGCAGAGTCGGCTTCATGTACTCGAGCAGTTTCATGCGGCCGCGCAACTGGTTCAGCCGGGACTCGACTTCGTCACGCTCCTTGGTCAGCCGCTGCTCGTCCGCCTTTGCTTCGGCTGCTTCGGCATCAATGCGCTCCGGATTCGCACTTCGAAACGCCGCGAGCTTAGTGTCCAGTTCCCGCTTCTGGCGATCCAGCGAATCCTCCCGGCTCTTCATGTCGCCAAGCTGGGCCTGATATTTGGCGGTCTCTCGTTCATAGGCGGCGGCTTCGTCCACGGTTTCCGGCAGGCGCGCGCGGTTCAGGTCGCTGAACACATCGGTCATGATGCCTTTCAGCGTTTGCGTGCTGGCCAGGATTCCGGCGACGGCATAGTAGTTCTTCTGCGGGATGGGGTCGAACTTGTGGTCGTGACAGCGGCTGCAAGCGATGGTTAGACCGAGGAACGACTTCCCGATCAGGTCGATTTGCAGGTCCACCACGTCCATCTTTAGTTGATCTTTGTCGGCGTTCACGAGCGCCCACGGGCCGAGACTGAGAAGACCGGTGGCGATCAGTTGCCGCCGCCGCTCTACCGGCGTCTCATACGGAAGCAGATCGCCAGCCACCTGTTCCACGATGAACCGGTTGAACGGCTTATCCCGATTGAAGGAGTCGATGACGTAGTCGCGGTAACGCCAGGCATGCGGGGCGGGAATGCGGCGGCCCACATCGATCGTGTCGGCAAAGTACGTTGAGTCCAGCCACTGGCGGCCCCATTTCTCACCGAACTGCGGCGATCGAATCAACCGGTCAACCACAGCCTCCAACGCTTGCCCTGAGGGGTCCTTTGCGAAGGCCTCCAGTTCGTCCGGCTTCGGGGGCAGCCCCGAGATGGTGAAGTAGACTCGGCGGATCAAGGTGTAGGGATCGGCGTCCGGGGCCGGCGCCAGCTTGGACTGCTCGAGTTTCGCGAGGATGAAACGGTCCACCGCGCCCTGGGCCCAAGCCGTATTCTTAACCGGCGGCGGGTTCGATTTCCGGATTGCCTGCCAAGCCCAATGGTCCTTGCGCCTCTCCTCCACACTCTTAGCTGCCGCCGGCAGCGCCTGCGGTGACCGGGTAGCCGCTTCCGCCGGCCAAACAGCGCCCCGCTTCACCCACTCGATCAGCGCGTACACATCCCCTGCTTTCAACTTGCCACTGGGCGGCATCTTAACCGGGCCATCGTGACGAACCGCCCGAATCAGAAGGCTGTCATCGGGTCGCCCCGGGACGACTGCCGGACCGGAATCGCCGCCTTTTAGAAAGGCTTCAAGGCCTGTCATGCGCAGATTGCCGAACGCAGTCTTTGCCGCGGGTCCATGGCACTGATAGCAGTTCTCCACCAGCACCGGACGGACTTTCACCTCGAAGTACTCAGCGTCCTTCTCCGATTGTTGTGTCCATCCTGGAATCCGGCACAGAACGATTCCAACGGCGAGACGTATAGCCGCTGTGAGAACACGGTGAGCAGGCATAGAGATATGATCGCACCATCGGCTACGCCGCGATCAGGCGGAGCCTCAAGAACGAACGAAGAAGCGCGCGTACGCAGTAGCGGAATCCGTGAATGAACCCCGCGGTGGCCCGAGAACTTGCTCAGAAACAGCGAACGGCGCTCGCTCAACCTCGCCCCGATGTGGCACTCCGTGACTGTACTCGCCGCCAAGCGCTTCCTTGGCGCGCCGGTGGGAAGAGCGGCGCGCGTTGCTGGACGTGAACCGCCCGGCCGGCCGCTGGCACACCATGGCGATCAGGTTCCGCATTCCTCTGCGCAAGGAAGCGCGTGCATCTCACGAACCCGTTCAGGCCGCATACACAATATGCGCCAAACCCGGATCGCCGGCCGGGCGCAATCCGCCTTCCGTGATTCGCCGCGAGCGCGAATGAGCGATGATCGAGCTTTTCACTGGACCGATTCCCTACTCGGACGGGAACTGCCAACATCGTCTACGGTCTCCGCAGGAGAAGGTATAGAGTGATCGGAGCCGTTCCTTCCTCGACAACCTGAAAGCCGGCTTCTTTGACGCGCGTGTTCCACCAGGCCGAACCGCGAGTGCCGCCATGGGAGAGCAGTGGGCCGAAGAGAAATCTAGCCCACTTGTCGTTGGCGATGAGGATCAGCAGGAATTCTCCTCCAGGCTTCACTACACGGGCGGCTTCGGCGAGCGTTTGGTTGATCCCCTCGCGATTCAAATGATCGACCGCATAGGAACTGACGATTGCGTCGAAGCTGGCAGCCTCGAACGGGAGTTTGCGCATGTCGCTCGTTTCAATCGTGACGCGCCGCTCCACACCTGCGGCCTTTAGATTTCGCAGCAACCGCTGCCGCGGACTCTCTCCGGGTCCGAAGTGCCGCTCGAACGACTCGCCGAAGAGATCCAAAGCGACCATGGTTGCGTGAGGACGCGCAGCGAGGACCATGATGGAAGATCTACCCGTGCCCGCCCCCAGATCGAGAACCCGCCCGGTACCGGAGCGAAGAAAGCTCTCGGTCGGCAAGTCGGCGCGTCCGTTGATGTCGAGGCCCAAGCGCACCAGTAGAAACGCAGCGCCCGACCAGAACGCCAGGACGCCAAAGAAAATCATCGGCCACTTGGACCACTTGCGGAAATATCCGAAGAGCAATCCTGCGAGAGCGGGGGCGAGGACGACCACGTGACCATAGCTGAGCCACCATGGATAGCCAAAATCGAGAGTGCTTGCGGATGTGGGCAATCAGTCAATCTCCAATCTGCCGAGTATTCTAAACCATACCTCTTGAACCGTTGCTGAACGACGCGTTCATGTGCCGTTCATCGGACTAGGCTATATATGTTAAGTTGCGCGTTCTAATCGTAGAAGACGAAATACTTCTCTCCCGGCAGTTGGCGAAAGCGCTCACGGTGGCTGGATATGCCGTGGACTGCGCAGCCGACGGGGAGCAAGCCGATTTTCTCGCCCGGACCCAGAACTATGATGCAGTGGTTCTCGACCTGGGACTTCCGAGACTCGATGGACTCACGTTGCTTCGCCGCTGGAGGGAAGCCTGCATTTTCGCTCCCGTGCTCATTCTGACGGCGCGTGGGAGTTGGCATGAGAAAGTACAAGGGATTGACGGCGGGGCGGACGACTATGTCGCTAAGCCCTTCCGCATCGAAGAGGTGCTTGCCCGCATTCGGGCCTTGATCCGCCGCTCCATAGGGATCGCGAGCGCCGAACTGCGGTGCGGCGCACTTGCCTTGGACGTGCGAACCGCTCGCGTGTCCGTCGGCGGCGATCCAGTGAAGTTGACGAGCCATGAATTCCGCGTCCTCTCTTACCTGATGCATCACTCCGGACGAGTCGTGTCGCGCGCCGAGCTCATCGAGCACATCTACGCGCAGGACTTCGATCGGGATTCCAATACCGTCGAGGTCTTCATCGCGCGTCTACGCCGCAAACTCGGCGCGTCTTTCATCGAGACGGTGCGCGGACTGGGCTATCGCATCTGGAAGCCTGCCGCAGGAGATCTTCCCTAGTCATGCTGCGGTCCCTGCGGTCCCGATTGATCCTCGCCTCGCTGTTATGGACGGGTGGATTGCTGGCGCTGATGCACATGGCTTCGCTGATGGTGATCCACGCCTTTCCACGCTTCCGAGGAATCCATTCCGTCGGCCCCATCATTTTCGGTCTGGTTCTCATGGCGGCGGGCTTCGTTGGAGTGCGGCAGGGCCTGACTCCCTTCCGTCATTTGCGGGAACGCCTGATGGCTGTTCGCAGGGGCGAGCGCCGCAGGGTCGAAGGAGTGTACCCTAACGAAGTTCAGCCCCTGATTGACGACCTGAACGCCCTCCTAGAAGATCGCGAGAAAGCCGTCAAACGCGCTTTCGCAACCGCCGGGGACCTAGCGCACGGTCTCAAAACTCCGCTAACATTGCTGGCGCAAGAGGCCGATCGCGCCGGCGCCTCGGGAAACCCCGAATGGGCAGCGACGATTAACCTCCACGTAGAGCGCATGTCTCGCCATGTGGACTTTCATTTGGCCCGCGCTCGTGCAGCCGCATCCGGAGCCGCCGGTGCGGCTCCGTGCCTCGTAGCTCCTTGTGTCGAGGCTCTGGTGCGCACGCTTCTGAAGCTCCATGCCGGCAAGACGCTTGAAATCTCGTCAACCATAGGCCCGGAACTTTTCGCCCGGGTCCAACCTGAGGATCTCGAGGAGATGATCGGCAACCTGCTCGACAACGCCTGCAAGTGGGCGAACTCCAGAATAGCGCTGGAGGCATCTCAAACTGGAAGCCTGCTCGTACTCAAACTGGATGACGACGGCCCAGGCCTCGCTCCCAATCTCCGGGGCGTAGCCCTGGAGCGGGGCGTGCGAATCGATGAAGCCGCTCCCGGCTCCGGCCTCGGTTTAGCGATCGTCCGCGACCTGGCCGAGATCTACGGAGGTTCCATCTCGCTTGACGACTCCCCTTTGGGTGGACTGCGCGCGCGGCTGTCGCTCCCCACATGTTAGGCCGGACTCTTCGCCCACGCTCACTGGTCAAATCAGGCAACGCTCCGGAAGACTACCGGCCGGTCCTCCGGAGGCGGCAACACATCCGCTTTCGGCCCGCCCCCTATTCAAAAGGCAAACTTCATAGCGAACTGGCCGATTCTAGGCCCGTTGGCCTGCGAAGTGACTTTGCCGAAATTAAACGCGTCGCTGAAATTAGTCGCGGGGCCGCCAAAGCGAACGCGGTTGAACGCGTTGAACATCTCGAAGCGGAACTCCAGGTGCATGTTCTCCTTAATGGTGGTGCGCTTCATGATTCCGAAATCTTCGTTGAAATTCTTAAAGGTTCTCGAAGTGGGCAGAATCGACGCCGCGTTGCCGAAGGTAAAAGGCGCTGGAGCCTGGAAGGCGCTGCGCTCCAGAAGCAGGTCTTTGGCCGGATCGAAGTTGTCTTTGCGCAAGTTCGGATTCACGCCTTGGACGACGTTCGGAAGATTCCGGCTATTGAACAACGGGAGGGTGTTGTTGATACCGACACCGATCGGCTCACCTGCCTGGTAAGACATAATGGCGTTCACTTGCCAGCCGCCGACTATTTTACCCAGCGCGCCTTTGGAGTTGAGCGCCTTCTTGCCGGGGCCGATCGGCAGTTCATAGTTGAACGCCATCACCGCGCGGTGCGGGATGTCGTATTGAGCGATGGCTTTCTCCAGGCCGCGGTTAAACTGATCGCGGGCGCTGGTGGAGAAAAAGCCGGACAGTGCGGAGGAGGCATCGGTGAGCGACTTGGCCCAAGTATAGGACGAGAGCAGAAACAAGCCGTTCGAGTACTGCTTCTCTATCTTTGTCTGCAACGAATGATAGGTGGAGTTGCCGACGTTGGCTGAGTTGATGAAGCCGACGCCGCCATACTGCGGGAACGGCCGCAAAGACTGAGCCAGGCTTCCACGGAAGCTGCTGTAGGGCCGCGAAAAGCCCGCCGCCACCACGGCGGGATCATCGATCTGTCTGGTAAGCAGATCTCCAAACCTCAGGAAGGCCGGGTTGACCTGGTTAATGTTGTAGACACCGGTGGAAAGCCGGGTGGACTTCTGACCTACCCATCCGACGTCCAACAACCAGTTCGATCGAAGTTGCCACTGCGTCCCGAAATTGAAGGACTGAGTGTAGAGCGGCAACTTCGCGTTATCGAGCCACATGTTCGCGCCGGGAGCCGTTCCCGATAACACGCCAAATCCCGCGTCGATAAATGGAGGCCTTGTGAAATTCTGCGGGAACCCGCCGTTCCAATTAAACCCGGAGGTGAGGCCCTGGTCCTGGGAGAAGAACGCCGGATTGGCGGTAAAGCCGGTCGCCGGAGGCTTGGCATTTCCGCCCCCTTGCGCGCCCGTCGGATAGTAGCTGATGCCATACGCCGTACGGATGACAAGCTTCCTCGACACCGACCAGGCGAGGCCGAGCCGCGGGCCAAAATTCTTATAGGCGGTGCCGTCGGTCAGCCGCTCCTTTCCGGACCGGCCCGAACCCGTGCCGGCAAAGACGATTGCGCCGGGGTAGCCGTTGGCGGCGGGATTCGGAAGTTTCGGGTCCATGATGGAATAGACGTTGTTCACCTCCCGCATCGGCGTGAACAGGTCCCATCGCAGGCCGAGGTTCAGAGTGAGCTTCGAGCTCACCTTGTAGTCGTCCTGCACGTAACCGGCGAAGTAGGTGAGGCGCATGCCTCGCGTGACGTCGTTGATCGGCATGCTACCGCTGTCCACTTCTCCCAGCAGGAAACTGGCAAACGCGTTGCCGGTTGTTCCGCGCAGTCCGCCGGAGGGAAAGGCGGTCTCATTGCGGCTGAAAGTGAACGAGCCGCTCGAGGCGCCCTGCAGCAGGTTGTTCTGCAGTTTCCGGAAGTCCATACCAAACTTGAAATTGTGCTTGCCCTTCGCCCAGGTCAGGCTATCGGAGAAAAGATATGTCGCCGAAATCGTCCGCAGGAGATCCTGGTTCTGGCCCCACGGCGTAAACGGATCGGTGAAGATTATAGGGAACGGTCCATTGTTAACCCCTCTGAGGCCAAGCTTCTCGCCCCAGTTCTGGCCTTGCTCCGGCGCCGCCAAGAGCTGATGCTGTCGCGTCAGGCCGGCGGAAAAGTGATTGAGTAGAGTCGGGCCGATCACCCAGTCCTCCGACAGACGTATGGTGTCCTGCCCTGGACCTAGCAACCCGAAGCGGTTGTTGGCGACGGGGCGCGGGAGGGGAGCAAACGGACCGGAATCCGTATTGTGGCCGTTGTTCCAGCTCCCGCTGATGCGGTGGGCGCTCGAGAACAAATGGTCGAACTTCATCGTGTAGTTTCGATTGTCGGTGCGGTTGTTGCCTGTAGCGGGATAGTTGTTCAGGATCCCGCCGAGGGTCGGTCCCGGGACTAGCGCCAAAACTTTCTGGGAAATCGGGCTGATGCGCGAGGACGGAATCTGGTTGTTGACGAAAGGATCGCGAGTGAACCCACCTTGACCGTCCGGCCGCGTGGAGGCCGGATCGTAGAGTTGGACCAATCCGCTAGCGTCTCGCAACAGGGACAAATCGCCGCCGCGGAAGGCCGCCGTCGGCACCGACGCGATTTGATTCACCGGCCCGGAGCGGAACTTAAAATAGTTAACATTGAAGAAGAAGAAGCTCCTGTTGGTTCCGTTGTAAACTTTGGGGATCAGGATGGGCCCGCCGATGCTACCGCCGTACTCGTTCTGCCGGTTCACCGACCGGCTGGCGTTGAAGAAGCCGCGCGAGTCCAGTTTGTCGTTGCGCAGGAACTCGTACGCTACACCGTGGAACTGGTTGGTGCCCGAGCGGATGGTGAACTGCTCCACGCCGCCGCCGGTGTTGCCGAACTCCGCTGAAAAATTCGAGGTGACCAGCGCGAACTCCTGGATCGCTTCGGGAGGCAGAGTGAGGACACGAGGATCGCCACCCACCTCCGCGGTGGTGGCGCTGAGACCGTCGATTTGAATTTCCTTGGAGAGCGTCTGACTGCCGTTGATGTGCGCATCGAAGGTGTTGCCCGTGGTTCCCGGCGCAAGGAAGATAAAGCTCTCCGCGGAACGGTTGCCGCCGTTGGCGCTCAAGGGCAGGTCGACAAAGCTTTTCGGGTTGACGCCCGTACTCACGCTACTCGATTCGCTTTTCAATTGGGGCGCGACGTCTGAGACGGTGACGCTTTCGGTCACCTCGCCCACTGCCATTTGAAGTTCGAGGCCGACCGTGCCGGCGACTTCAACGCGAATATTCTCGCGGATCAACCTCTTGAATCCGGGAATCTCGGCAGTGACGGTGTACATGCCGGGCCTGAGGCTGGTGATGTTGTAGGTGCCGGCTTCACCCGATGTGGAGGTACTTCGAACGCCCGTGTCGACGCTGGTTGCGGTGACCGTAGCGCCGTGAACATAGGCGCCGGTTGTATCCAGGACGGTGCCGCGGATGGTGCCGCGGTCCGTCTGCGCCGGACCCAACAAGGGGAAAGCAGCGAGAACCAACATTGTCCTGAAAAGCTTTTGCATTTGCACTCCTCGACCGATGATTTTATCTCAAATGCGGGTGAGTATGTCAATGATCGCCATGGACGTAGATGCACGTAGGCGGGATACAAATGGCCCGCAAGCATCCGCGGGAGCGCTTTCGTGGTTTGGTTTGTGGTGAACACCTTAGTCGCCGGTCCGCTCCTTTCCTTGGCCGGGCACGCGATTCAATTCAGAGTCACTGGACATCCATCGCGCCGCGGGCCGTCACATTGTTCGGCATGAACTTCAGGTAACGTTCGAACACTTGGCGAGCCTTTTCCGGCTGCTTCGTCCGCGTATAGATTTCGCCCAGCTTGCGATAGGCGCGCTCCAGCGAGGGATCCATTTGAATGGCCCGCTCCAGATGGCTGGTTGCCTTCACCAAATCGCCAGCCGTCATCCAAGCGGTAGCCGCATTGATATGGTAGGGAGCGTAGGCGGGTTCCAAGGCGATCGCGCGCTCATAGAGACGCGCGGCCTCGGTGGCTCCGCCTTTACGCAGGATCACGAGGCCGAGACTGGTGAGCACAGCCGGATCGTCCGGCCGGGATTCGTAGACTTCGGTCAACCGCCGGAAACCGGCATCCATATGGAACGCAGACTCGTCGCGTTCTCCGACGAGAACGTTGGCCAGCCCGAGGTTTCTGTCGGCGACGGCTGCCGCCGGTTCCCGCCAAGCCACCAGCTTGCGTTGGAGGGCAGATGAGCCCGTCGCAGGAACGCGGGCAATGCGGTGATCTGTGAAGGCGGTATGTCCTCCATCTCTTGTCTGCCGGCGCGGCATGTGGCAACCGATGCAGTTGGCGGTTGCCGTGGCCGGGTGCGATTTCGCCCGCGGGGCAGAATGGCACCCGAGACATTTCGCGCTGTAGTAACGCTCGGAGTTCACCGGCTTGTCGTGTGGATCGTGGCAAGAGCCGCACCACAGCTTTCCGGAACTTTGCCGCGCGCAGACGCTCAGCGCCAACTGCTCCACATGGCTGACTACTTTCAGGCCTCCGCTGCCCGCGTTGTCTGCGGGCGTCTCGAACACGTAAACGGAGAAGACCTCCTCCAACTCCCGACCGGGCCGGAACTCGGCGATCCGCCGCCCCGGATTCGGTATCCGCGCTTCTCCGGCGAGGTGACATTGATCACACACGCTATCGCGCGCCCGCACCGGCAGCTTGGACGGATTGACAATATTCCCCGCCGACGGCTTGGCCAAGTGTGCGTCGGTCGGCCCGTGACACCGGTCGCAGGAGATGGCGGCTTCCCCGAACGGCTCCGGCTGGTATCGGTTCAGAGTGGCGAGGACGGGCCGGGGTTGCCCGGAGTGGCACAGCAGGCACTCGATCGTAACGGGACGGGTGAAATCCGGCTCACGGTCGCGCTCGTAGCCCGGCGCCATATCCCAGATGGCTCGCTTTGAGTAATACGAGATCGGGGACTGGAACAGGTAGCTGCCGATTTCGATCAGGTAGCCAAACGCGTTGTTGCCGGAGCCGATCACGTAGGCGACAGGGTATTCCGCGTCGAGACCGTTACGCTCGATGTGCTGGCGCATGCCCGCCGCCGTCGATTCGATTCGGAAGCGAGTATCCGAGAGCGCGTGGTTGAATCGGCCTGACGGCTGTTTGTGCGGACGGAAAAGCGAATTCGCCATCCCCGTGCGTTGGTAGCCGCTCACTTGTTTTGGATGGCAGGCCGCGCAATTGGCCGCGCGGCCCGCGGCTTGACCGGCAAGAATCGGCCAGGCGGCGAGTAATACCACGGGCCAGCGCGCGAGCCACAATCCGGTCATTGAAGCCAGTGTATCCCAGCGGGTCCGGCTACGGTTCTCGCACGGTGATGTACCTGTCGATGGCGGGGTTCTTGAGAACTTGCCGCTTTCCCGACGGCCAAAAAATGGAGGCCTGCTCTACGACGCCGCACGAACCTAAGCCGAAATGGAGCCGCGGATCGCTGCGGGAGAGGTAGCCTGCGCCGTTGCGCACGGTGTCGAACCATTTCCGATTGCATCCTTCGATTTGCACTCGCGCCCCGAGGGCATCCCGGTTGCTGCGTGTCCCGCCGAGCGAGAAGCCGATCCAGGAATTGCGATTCTCAGTCCGATTGGAGAGTAGCATGGGCGCGCCGCCGATCGGCAGTACGGCGATGTCCATGCGTCCATCATTGTCGAAGTCAGCCGTCGCCGCGCCGCGGTAGGAGTTCTTCGGCAATCCGAGCGGCGCCTCCGAAAAACGGCCGCGTCTATTCTTGAACACTGAGAACGGCTGCAGGTACGTGGTGCTTCCGAGCTTGCCCACGGTGGGATAAACATGACCGTTGGCTACCCATAAATCAAGTTCGCCGTCGTTGTCGAAATCGGCGAATCCGGTCCCCCAACCAAGGTACGGGGTGGTCGCGGCGACTAATCCCGCCGCAGCCGATACGTCCTCAAAGTACCCGGGCGAGATCTGCCGGAAGAGCGGAAAGTAGTCTTCCGAGAAGGTGGTTGTGAGCAGGTCAAGTTTGCCATCGTGGTCGTAGTCGCCGACCGCGACACCCATATTGGCTTGCGACCGGCCGTCTCCGTTGAAGGCCACGCCACTGACGAGGGCCGATTCCCGGAACGTACCGTCGCCGAAATTCAGATAGAGATAGTTCGCGCCGGAATCGTTGGCCACAAAGATATCGGGCCGCCCGTCCTGGTTCCAGTCTTCGAACACAGCGGTGAACCCGTAGCGCGCGTCGACGTCCACGACCTTGGCGCGCTCGGTCACGTCGGAAAATGTGCCGTCGCCATTGTTGCGGAGAAGAACGTCACGCTCACCCTTCAGATTCAGAGGCCCGCAAAAGCCGGAAATGCCGCGGTAGTCACAGACGCCCGGGGCGGCGCCGAAGTTTATGGACCGGATATCGACGTACCCGGCTATATACAGATCGGGGTTGCCATCGTTGTCGTAATCGCCGAACGCGCTGCCGGTATGCCAGTGAATCTCGCGGCTTAATCCGGCGGATTTGCCGATTTCCGCGAACGTGCCATCGCCGTTGTTACGAAAAAGCAGGTCGATCCCGATGTTGGTGACAAGGATATCCACGAAGCCGTCATTGTTGAAATCGGCGGTATTGGCTCCCGTGCCCCAGTAGGAATTCGACAGACCGGCTTTGGCCGTCACGTCTGAAAACCGTCCGTGCCCCAGATTGTGAAAAAGATAGAGCCCGTTCGCGGCGGGAGAGGGCGTCGCACCGGCCAGAATCCGGATCAGACGAGGAACCGTGGATCCATTGACGATCAGGATGTCGAGCAGCCCGTCGTTGTCATAGTCGAGCACGGCAACCCCGCTGCCGTTGGCTTCCATGATCCAATGTTTTTCCGATCCGCCGCAGATCATTTCCGCGCGCAGGCCTGCCTCTTTGGCGGTGTCGATGAATCGCAGAACGCCGGACGGGTCTCCGTTTGAAATGACGGCGCAGGCGAGGACCAAACCCGCGAAGAGCGGAGTGCGGCGCCTCACGGTTGCTTCAACTCGGCAAACCGCAGGAAATGCCGGCGGGCCTCATCCGGGAACTGCATCCTCACCAGAAGCCTCGCCAATTGATAGTGCGCCTGGGCGTTCTTCGGATCCGCAGTCAAGAGGTCATCAAGCAACTGTCTGGCCTCTTTGAATTGATTCGCCGATCCCAAAGCGGCGGCCAGTTGGACAGTGGCTTCGGACCACGATGGCCTCCGCTCGAGCGCCTCCCGCAGCCAGTTGGCGGCATCCTCAGCCCGCCCCTCTTTCAGCGAGAGCACTCCCAGGTTGAAGTAAGGCCACTCCGACCGCTTCGTTTGCTGCCGGTCGAGTTCGATCGCCTTCCTGTAAGCCGCCCCGGCGTCCTCGAATCGCGCTAGTCCTTCATAAGTCTGCCCGAGATGGTTGAACCCTCTCACGCTCTTGGGGTCAAGAGCGATGGCGCTCTGGAAGGACTGGAGAGCCGCCGGAAGGTTGTGCCGCTCGAATTGGATCCTGCCCAGATAGTAACGCACATCGGAGTCCGCGGGCGAGAGGTTACCGGCTTGAAGCAGTTCCGCCTCAGCCAGCGCCGATCTCCCGAGCATGAAGTAGTCGAGTCCAAGAATCTTGCGCGCTTCGCCGCTAGCCGGGTTACGCTCCAAGTATCGGGATGCGAATGCGGAAGACGCCTGGTAGTTCCCCGTCTGGAACAGGACGTATGACTTCCAGTACAACGCCTGGAGGTTTTCCGGAGACTGCTCCATTGCCCGATCGAGCGCCTGTCCGGCGCGCTTCCAATCACGCTGCCGAATGAAGACGATCGCCGGCTGCAGGCTACCGGGTGGGACGGCGTCTTCGGCCCTCGCGAATTCCATGAGTTCCGCGAGCGCCAGCAACAGCGCCGCGCAGGACGCGCCTTGACGCAAGTACCTCATCGCAATATGATCAGAACGTAGCATGAGCACGACAAGTTTGACAAGGTTTGGAACACGCCGTGCGAGGCTGCCCGAAGTTGCCGCGGCGCTTGTGCTGTTGCTACCGTCCCTAGGCGCCCAACCCGAAGAGCTGGTGAAGCTGTATTCCGAGGCCCGCTCGGCAGAGGCCGCGAGCGACTACCGGACGGCCACCCAACGATACGAGCGCATCCTCGAATTGCGGCCGGATATGGCCGAGGCGCACGCCAATCTTGGAAATCTCTACTATGTGCAAGGCCGCATGGATCGTGCGGAGGCCTCGTTTAAGAAAGCTCTCCGCCTCAAGCCAGGCCTCTCCGCACCACACCTGTTGCTCGGTGTTCTTTACTTCAATGCCGGCGATTTCGACCGGGCCGCGCCCCAACTGACGGCGGCCCTCCAACTGGATCCATCGAGCGCAATGGGCGAATTGTATCTTGGGTACACTTACTACGCGCTCGCCCGATACGCCGAATCGGCGGAGTTTCTCGAGAAAGCCGCGGAGCGGGACGACCGGAACCCCGATGCCTGGTATCACTTGAGCCTGGTGTATGGACAGATCTCGAAGCGGCACTTCGAACTTTTACAGAATCAACATGCCGATGCCTTCGAGACACACCTGGCCCGAAGTCATTTCTTTGAATCCTCCGGCAACTGGTCGGAAGCGCACACCGAACTAGCGCGCGCCCTTGTTCAAAAGCCGGGGAGCGAGCGCCTGCGGCGCCGGATGGAATGGTTGGAGCGGAGTGCGGCCGGCGAGACGCCCGACCCACCGGAGGGAGCCGCCGGTGCGGAGGATGGCTCCACGCAGTACCTGTATTCTCCACCGTCCGGAAAGGGCATTCTGGCGGCGGTTGCCGTCGAGAGGAGCCTGCTCGGGGACGCGATCAGGACCGAACCCGCAACCCGGCAGTCGCTCTATCGGCTCGCCGAAGGATACCAGGCTCTATCCTTTCTGTCGTCGCTGTGGGTGTTCGAGACCGATCCCGATTCTTACCGCGCCCATCAATTGCGAGCGCAGTCGTTTGAAGCTGCGGGACGTCTGGACGAAGCGGTCGCTGAGTACCGGGAAGTGCTGGGCCGCAGACCTGATTTGCGCACCATTCACTTCGCGATCGGAAACCTATACTGGCGGAAAGAACGGTTCGAGGAAGCGCGTACGGAACTCGAAGCCGAGCTCAAACTCAATCCCCGCCATGCGCAGGCACACTATGAGTTGGGCGACATTCTGTTCTCGAAGGGCGAGACGGCCTTGGCTGAGAGGCACTTTGAAGAGGCGATCCGGTTTTCGCCCGCCATGCAGGAAGCCCATCTCGCCGTCGAGCGGATCGCCAGCGCAAATACAAACTACCCAAAGGCGTTGTTGCATCTGAAGAAGGCCGCCGCAATCTCACCGCGGGACCCAACTCCGTATTACCGCATGTGGCTGCTCTACCGCCGCCTTGGCAAAGCCCCGGAGGCTCAGGCGGCCCGCCAGGAGTTTGAAGAACGAAAGAAGCAGAGCGGCGGGAAGAAATCGAATTGAACGTCGCTGCGATAGAAGTGGACGGCGCAGGGCCGGGAGCCGTTCAACGCAGCGGTATCGCAGGCAATGGGCAACATCCTTCCTTTTGAGGAACCACCACTCTGCCGGTGGTTTGGATTCAATGGGATCGCGAAGAGGGCGCGCCTCGCGAGACCGCTGCAATCGGCCGCGGCAAACGGCGGCCGATCCGCGCGGAAAGAAAGCGCTCTTCCGAACGGGCCGGCCGCGATGCAATGCGATTCAGGGAGAGGGGATACGACACGCTGCCGGCGCAACGCGGCTGACATTTCCAAATTGCGGGATTGGACATCTTCCGTTGGCTGACAATTTCATGGTTCCTTCATTCGTAGCGCAAGGCTTCAGTGGGGTTAAGCTTCGAAGCACGGCTGGCGGGCAGCATTCCGAACACGACGCCGACGAGTAGAGAAATGGTAAATGCCACTGCCACCGCCTCGCGCGAAACCGGAATCCTGATGTTTTCCACGAAATAGGAGACGCTCAAAGGGACGGCGATCCCAACCAGGATACCGAGCAGTCCTCCAGCCAGGCTGATGACGACCGCCTCGGTGAGAAACTGCGCCAGAATTTCGTGGCGGGACGCTCCGACCGCCATGCGAACGCCGATCTCGCGGGTTCGTTCGGTTACCGTCACGAGCATGATGTTCATGATCCCGATACCGGAGATGATCAACGCAATCGCGGAAACGAGGATGAGGACCAGCCGCAGGATCAGAGCCACATTTTCCGCGGCGTCCAAAATGGCCGTCAGATTCTCCACCCTGTATCTTGCGCCTTGGCGGTGCCGCGATTCGAGAATCCGCCGCACCGATTGCGTCACTGGCTCCACTTCCCGCGGCGAGCGCACCTGCACGTACATCGGGTCGATCTTCTCCACCGTCGTGAAATAGCGCAGCACCGAGATCGGAATCAATATCGTCTCCGCGTTCAGCTCGGTTTGACCGAAGCTTTCAACCCGCTCCTTGAAGACGCCCGTCACCGTGAACTGAAGGCTATGCACTTTAATCGTCTGCCCGATCGCATCCCGCGGATTTCCGTATAGGCGTTTCGCCAGTTTCTCCGTGAGAAGCGCGACTTTCTGCCGCAATTGAACATCGTTCGCGTCAAGGAAAGAGCCGCTCAGCATCACCAGATTGCGAACCGTGCGGTAGTATTCGTCGGACCCGATGACCGCGACATCCTCTTCCCTGCCCCCGATCACCATGCGGTCGTAGTTGGTCATGATGCCGGTGGCGGCGAGAATGCGTCCCGCGAGTTGTTCGCGAACCGCCTTGACGTCGTCGCCCTTGATGAAATCCGCTTCCGACCGGACGCTGGTTCCGCCGCCCACGTCATAGTAGGCGAAGATCATGTTGGAGCCGATGCCCTGAATCTGTTCCAGGATGTAGTCGCGTCCGGTGAGTGAAATCGTGACCACCAGAATGACGGACGCATTGCCTATCAGCATGCCTAGCGCGGTAAGCAAGGACCTCACCGGGTTTGCGCGGAGAGCGAGAATGCTGAACCGCAAGGCTTCAGTGATAAACATTAGCGGTTGGTGGATGCTTGCGGAAATCCGCGCGGCGCGCGGGACTCGGATGGAAAATTACGCGGGGCGAGTAAGCAACACCTGGCCGCACCGGTTATTTCACGCGTTCTTAGGGGCGGCCGGTTGCACATCGGGAGAGTCGTCGCTAAATGCCGTTTGCTTTGCGCAGCAACTTTTCCGCGTCGGCCCGCGGAGGGTCGTTCGGCGTAAGCTCAGCCGACAGGTACCGCTTCAGGTAGCTGCGCGCCCGCTCCATGTGGCGGTTGGCGCTCACATAGGTCTCCGCACGCTCGAACAATACTTTCGGGGACTGGGGCGCAAGCGCCTCGGCCCGGAGGAAAACCCGATCGCTCTCCTCGTGCCGCCCTCGCTGCGCCAGGAACTTGGCGAGGTCGATCGCGCGGCCCACTTGGGTAGGAGCCAAGTCGAGAGCTCTTCTGAGGTGCTCTTCGGCGGCTCCGAATTCCTTGCGGCGCTCGGCAAGCCGCGCCTTCGCCCAGTGCCCCTCCACCGGATCGCGCTCGGCGATCTTCAAACCGAGAGCCTCCGCCTTGTCGAGACCTCCGCCGAGGAATCCCGGCGCTTGTAAGTAGTATTCGAACAGGTCGTTCGTTGCTTCCCTATTAGACGGATCGAGGCGAACCGCCCTTTCGAAGGCGTGCCGTGCCTTTGAAGCGTAGCCGGGGGCCGTGAACGGGCTGGCGTGTTCCGCGCGCCGTCCGTAAGATTTGCCTAGCCAGTCGGCATAGCTCGAATTTGAGGGCTCCATCTCCACGGCCTTCTCGAAGGCATCGCTTGCCCGCTTGAACTCACCAAGCATATATTGCGCCCGTCCGATCAAATCCCAGGCATGCGCGTCCTTGGCGGGAAGCGCCTCCATGATCGCGAGCGAAGCCGAAAACTCCGTCTTCTCGAAAAGCCCCTCGGCCTTCTCGTATCGTGCGCAGTGGGTCTGGGCGGCATAGGCGGCCCGCCCGGCCGGAAAATGTCCAGCCAGAAGAAGGCACAGCGCACCTGAGTAGGTTTTCATCGCCACGCAGCCTGTCCCCCAGTCCGTTGGATGCAAACCGGCGGTCTCCCGTTGCACCCGGCCGCAGACGTCTACTCCTTGACCTCGTAGGGGAACTTCTGGGTCAGCGTGTCCGCGCCCTTCGTTGCGCGCACTTCCATGTTCCACTTTCCCACCATGAAGAACATCGGCTTCGCCTGGTACACTCCCGCCTTCACGGCCTTTGCAGGACTCTTGAACTCGCCATGATCCATCTCGACCATCGTCAGCACGACCACGACGTCGGCGCCCTCCACTGGCGCGCCTTTGGCGTCCTTAATCGTCACATTGAAGGTTGACGAGAAGTTCACTTTCACGCCGCCAACCGGGGCAATGGAAACTTTCCAGTCCGGCTTCGCGGCAAGAGACGGCAGCGCGCAGAGTGCGAGGACAGCAAGCGGTTTAAGGAAAATATGGTTCATCCCCATATTGTACCGTCGCGGTGCGGCGTCTACCGATATGCCGGGGCATTTTCTTCAGCCAACGGCATGCGCGGCGGGCGCCGGGCGCGCTTCCATGTTGCGCATGCGGCGGCGCGATCGTCTCTCGCGTATCGCCGCTTCTCCCGCGTCTCGCCCGGTTACCTTGAGAGAACGGCCGGCAAGCCGGATGGTTTCGTATCGGCCCGTCGAGGGAGGTAACGAGTCCACCTTGTCCCGCGGCGACCCGTCGTCGGGGTTGGCGGAAACAATCTTGCGAAAATACGTTACAACTTTCGCTTGCTGGGATTATAATATTGCGGAGACCATCGTGGCCCTCAGATCCAGTGGTGGTTGTTTTTTTATTCCGAGACGAAGGAGTGAACATGTCAGAAAACGAGAATTTACAGATGAGCCCGGCAAGCAGCGGCGGGGGCGACGGCAACGATGCTCCTCCGCAGATGTCGGATACCGGCGCGGAACCTTCCGCGCCCCCGGCACCGGCCCCCGCGAAAAAGAAGGCAGTGAAAGCCGCTCCAAAGAAAGTCGCGAAGAAGGCGGCAAGTAAGGCCGCCGCCAAGAAGCCCGCCGCGAAGAAAGTCGTGAAGAAGGCGGCCCCCAAGAAAGCCGTCAAGAAAGCAGCCGGCAAAGCGGCCCCCAAGAAAGCGGCCCCCAAGAAGGCCGCCAAGGCTGTGAAGAAGGCAGCGCCGAAGAAAGGCAAGAAAAGGTAGGTCTCCCATTGGCGCGACGCCGCGTGGCCGGCCTTCTCTCGACCTTCCGGGAAGGCCGGCGGCGCGAAGAACTTCCGTAGCCCCGCCTCATAACCCAAACAAATTTGCCTGAAGTTTGACGTAACCCCGATCGCGGGCCCAGAGATCGAGTGGAATCAGAGCCAGTTCGTCCACCTGTGGGACTGCGAGACCGTTCCGGGACAGGTCGACGCAGTTCAGATATACGCGGCATTTCTCGCAGGCCTCAACCCGCACCGCCTCAAACTGCTCCGTCGTGAAGATTGCAAGTCCCTCCGCGCTTTGCTCGCCGCACGCGGGGCACTCGATTCGTGGAAATTGCCACTCGAGCGAGCACAGTGAACAGAGCAGCGTTCGCTTCGCGCCGTGCCCTTCCGGCCGCAGCACGCCCACAACCGGATTCGATCCGCACCGCGGGCAAACGCGCCCGCGATAGACGCCGGCGGGAGCATCGAGCCGTTCCGCGTAGGGTTGCAGCAGTGCCTTGGCGAGAAAAGTCTCAACGGCGCCGGGTCCATCGCGCGTGCTCTGGAAGTCTGTCAGCATCGCGCTCCAATAGCTGCGTCCCCGTTCCCGCACTTCCGCGGAGGCAGCCGCCAGCGGCGCCGGGCCGGAACGCTCGACCACCGAAAGCAACTCGGGCATTCGGTCCGCCAGCCGATCGAATTCGTCCCGTACTCCTTTCTGAAACCGGGCGATCCGAATGTAGAAATCGAGAACCTCCGAGGCAAACGGGTAGACGCCGCGCAACTCCGCCGCGCGCGCGATGCGCCGCTCTATCGAGTCCACGCCGCTCTGTTCCACGCCTGTCTCACCGCATCTACTCTTTCCACATCTACCGCTTCCACATCCGATGATGCGTCCGCGCCCACTCTTCCGAGACCTCGCCGCGAACGATGGACGTGAATCCGCCGCGCACCACCGCCGTCCCCATGTAAACGTGAATGATGAAACCGCCGATCGTCGCAAGCCCCGCGCTCACATGCACCAGCACCGCCGCGTGACGGAGCCACCGCAGACTCCACGGAATAGACGCGGTAAACCACATCGCCACACCCGAGATCAGCAGCAACGCTCCGCCGAGGAACATCAGCCAGAAAAAATACTTCTGCCCGGCATTGTAGCGGCCGACGGGCGGCAGATGTGCGTCTTCATTTCGAACGTAGCGGCCGATCGCCCGGCTCCATTCCCGGTCCGCATCCGTAATGCGCATGTCCGCCGCCCACATCCTGTACATGAATACCGTCGCTGCCACAAACACGAGGCCCGCCCACGGATGCCATTCGCGCGACGTGGTCCCGCCACCCAGCGCTACGGCCAGCCAATAGAGTTTCGGCGTGTAGAACGCAAGCCCCGTAAGAAGCAGATACACATAGACGAAACCCGCCACCCAGTGGACGATGCGTTCTTTGAGCGTGTAACGGAGAATCATGAGGCACGACTTTCAGGAGGCCTTTCCGCGGGCCCTTCCGTATGCCCTTCGGCGTGCTTCGCGCCGTATCTCAGGTAGTGTATCGCCGTCCCCACAATGCCGCCTATCATCGCAATATTCCCCAGCCACTTGAGCGGAGCCTTCCAGAACGAAACCGCCAGCGGAATCGAGGGATTCGCCGGCAGACCGTAGATCTCAGGCCGGTCCGCATGGGCAAGCACCGTGACCACGCTCGTGCCCCCGACCCCCGGCGGATCGTAAATTCCCGCCTCTTTAAAGCCTCCCTCCCGCAACTGACCTACTCGCTTCGCCGCAATCTCCAGAAGCTGCGCCTTGGTCCCGAACTGGAGACAGCCGGTCGGGCACGCCTTGATGCAAGCAGGCTCCAGGCCCACCGCCACACGGTCCACGCACAACGTACACTTGTAGACCGTCTTCGTTTTCGAGCTCAGTTTCGGAATGTTGAAGGGACAGCCCGCCATGCAGTATCCGCATCCGATGCATTGATCCTGCTGAAAATCCACGATGCCGTTCACATACTGCACTATCGCGCCCGGCGCGGGACACGCCTTTAGACAGCCCGGATCGCCGCAATGCATGCACTGATCCTTGCGCATGAACCAGTGGAATCCGCCCTCATCCTCGTATTCGCTGAACCGTATCAGATTCCAGAAATTCGCCGTCATGTCGGGCATCGTCTGATAGGTGCCGATTTGAACGGTGGTCTCCGGCGGCAGGTCGTTCCATTGCTGGCAGGCTACCTCGCACGCCTTGCAGCCGATGCAGGTCGTGGTGTCGATATACTTCGCAAGAACGGGCGTCTCGCGAATTCCCGGCGGCGGCGCGGCGGACGCCGAAATGCGCTTTAACTCAAGCGTGTTCCCCGCCATCACGCTTTCTCCAGCTTCACCAGGAAGCCCTTGTATTCAGGCGCGAACGAGTTCGGGTCGACGATTGTCGGCGTCACCAGATTCGCCAGCGAACCTTGCTGTTTTCCCTTTCCGAGAAAGCCCCAGTGAATCGGGAACCCGATCTGGTACACTTTCTTTCCACCCGCCGTCATCGGCTTGATGCGGCGCGTTACCATGGCCTTGCCCTCGATCGATCCCCGCGCCGAGGTAACCTTCACCTTCTCGCCGTTTCCGATTCCCTTCTCTTTCGCCAGCTCCTCCGGAATCTCGATAAAGAACTCCGGCTGCAACTGCATGTTGTACGGATTGTTCTTGGTCCAGTAATGAAAATGCTCCGTCAGCCGGTAGGTTGTGCAGACGATCGGATACTCGCTCGCCTCTCCAAGCTTGTCGAACTCCGTCGTGAAACGCTTCACGGCCGGATTTGCGCTCTGCGAAGGATGCAGGGGATTCGGGATGGGAGCCTCGGCCGGCTCGTAGTGCTCGGAGAACGGGCCCTCGGCGAATTGCCCCGGCACGAACAGCCGCGCCACTCCTTCCGGCAGCATGATGAACGCGCCCATCCCCGCATCGTGCGCACCGGCGGGCGTAGTGGCAGGAGCGCTGTCGGGCTTGAAGTCCGGCACGTCGCCCACCCACTTCTCGCCGTTCCAGCGCAGGACGGGACGCGTCGCGTCCCACGGCTTCCCTTCCCCATCCGCCGAGCAGCGATTGTACATAATGCGCCGGTTCGCAGGCCAGTTGAATGACCAGTTCGGGTATGCGCCAAGACCTGAAGGATCGGACGTCACCCGCCGCTGCGTCAAATTGCCGGCCTCCGGATAACACCCGATGTAGAGCCAATTCCCGCAAAGAGTCGACCCATCCGCGCGCGTATCGAGAAACTTCCCAAGCTGACTGCCCGCTTTCAGCGCGACCGTCTTCGGGTCCTTCTCATCTCTTACATCCTGAATCGCCCATCCGTTGATCTCCCTCAAGACTTCGTCCATCGAGGGTTTCAAAGGATTGCTGTACCACCAGTTCAACTTGATGACGGGCTCGGCACATTTTCCGCCCTCGGCCGCATAGAGCTCGCGCACGCGCAGAAAAATCCGCGCTGTGATTTCCTGATCCGGCAGCGCTTCGCCCGGTGGATCGATCGCTTTCCACTTCCACTGAATCCATCGCGCGGAATTCGTGAAGGTCCCGTCCTTTTCCGCGAAGTTCGCCGCCGGCAGCAGGAATACCTCGGTCTCGACATCCGCCGGCTTCTTGCCGATCAATTCCAAAATATTGGGCTTCCAGAACGCGGAGGTCTCCTGCTCGAAATTCTCCGCCACCACTAGCCACTTCAGCTTCGATAAGCCTCCCAGCACCTTGCGCGAGTTCGGCCCGTTCGACACGGGATTCATGCCGTAACTGATCAACCCTTCCATGCGGCCCTGGAACATGTGGTCGAAAATGTAGGCCCAGCTCCAGTTCTCATAGACTCCCGGCGCGGTCTCGGGCAACTTCGGATGCAGATGATACGCGAAATCGTTCTCTTTGGTCGCCGCTTTACCATAGAACGCCTTCAACTGGCTCACCACGAACCGGTCCGTGTTCGAATAGAAGTTCATCGCATTCGGCCGCAACGGCTTGGGCGTTACCGCGTCGATGAACGTCTTGAGAGACTGGTGGCCGGCCTTCTGGATCGCGATATATCCGGGGAGGTTGTGGTATCCCATTCCGCAATCCGTGCCGCCCTGGATATTGGCATGTCCTCGAAGGGCGTTCAATCCTCCTCCGGCGATGCCCATGTTCCCCAGCAGCAACTGGAGCATCGCCGCCGCGTGAATCAACTGCACCGACGAGCTGTGGTGCGTCCATCCGAGCGCGTACAGAATGGTTCCGGCCTTGTCCGCTTTGTACGTCGACGTAATCAACTCGGCAGCCCGGATGAAGTCCTCGGCCTTACAGCCGCAGATCGTCGAAACCATCTCCGGCGTGTAGCGCGCATAGTGCTTCTTCATGAGCTGAAACACCGACCTTGGATCTTCCATCGCCGCGTCGATCCTGGCATAGCCCTGCGCGTCGAGCTCGTAACTCCACGACGATTTATCGGCGTACGCCTTCTTGCCCGCGTCCCAACCCGAGAATAATCCGGCTTCCTCATCGAACGCATAGCCGTCCTTTATAAGGAAGGTCGCGTTCGTAAAGAGCCGCACATACTCCTCGTGATACCGGCCCCGGGTGAGCGCAAAGTGAATCAGGCCGCCGAGGAACGCGATATCGGTGCCGACGCGGATCTGCGTGAACGAATCGGATACGGCGGAGGTGCGGTTGTAGCGCGGGTCCACCGAAACAAGCTTCGCGTTCCGATTCCGTTTCGCATCCATGACGAAGCGGAAGCCGACCGGGTGATTCTCCGCGGGATTCCCTCCCATGGCGAGGATGACATCGGCATTCGCGATGTCGGTCCAACCGTTGGTCATGGCGCCCCGGCCGAAAGTGGCGGCCAAACTGGCCACCGTGGGGCCGTGTCAAATCCTGGCCTGTTGTTCGAGCGGCACCACGCCGAGGCCGGCGCGGAAGGCTTTCACCAGCAAATAATTGTTTTCGTTCGAATCCGTGCATCCGCCCACGACGCCCATCGCCGTGAGTGCGTTTACCGTCCGCCCGAGCGCGTCTTTCTCGATGAGATGCTCGTCGCGCGTCTTCTTGATGAGGCGGGCGATGCGGTCGATCGCCCAATCCCATGGCTTTTCTTCCCATTGATCGGACCCCGGGGCGCGGTAACGGACCTTCGTGAGCCGCAAATCGTTGACGATGTCCTGCTTGAGCGTGATGCCCTTGGGGCACAACGACCCGCGATTGATGGGGTGATCCGGATCGCCTTCGACGTGCACGACGGACGGCTTCACGTTGCGCGACGTGTCCCCGAGCGTGTGAATGATCACGCCGCAGCTAACCGAGCAGTAGGGGCAGGTGGAACGGTTCTCGGTGGTGCGCGCGATCTTCAGTTGGCGCGTCTGCGCGTAGGCGGGAGCGAGGTCGAATCCAAGCACGGCGGCGGCCGCGCCGGCGGAAGTAGCCGCCTTCAGGAACGTTCTGCGTGTCGGCGTCATCTCGGAGCGTCTCCTTGCCGGTGAGCGCTTCACGGCCGCTCATCGCTTGACATGATGCCGCACTCGTACGGCCCGGCGCAACATGGAGGAGTGCACCGCTGCGAGGGTCGCCTCAGGAGAAGGCGCACCAAATTGCTGCGGAATGGTGTTATGAAGACGGGAAAGCAAGACGGTACCGCAAAGTGTCAGCCTGCCGGCGAAGGTCGCCGCACAATTCGCAGCTTGGCAAAGACCCGCAGTCAGCAGGAGTCTTCGACGTTGCCAAGCGCTTCCGCACAGCAACCGAGCCCGGCGAGGTCAGACGCCTGGGCGCCGGCGCCTTACGCAACACGCTACTGAAGCTACCCATCTTGAGCAAAGCATTGATCCATTGGGGCGTGACTGGTTGATCAAGTATCAAGGTCAATCGTCCACCATCCCAACGAAAGTCGCCGAGCCGTGGTGCGCTCCTCAGGGGCCGCGTATTGGAAGTTCGCCAAACGTTGTGACGGAGCCGTCTTCACTAAGGTCGCGACGAGCTCCTCATTGAACTGAGCTATACCGAAGTCCGCAATTGCCAGCCTGCCGTTACTGCGGTCGTAGAGGATGTTCTCAGGCTTGAGGTCGCGGTGAACTGCCCCTTACAGGTGTGCCGGCCTCAATACCGTCGAGGATTTGGCTGAATAAAGGCAGGACCTGTTCAGGAGATAAGCTTACGCGAATCACATCGCGCAGATTTTCGTCGTATCGCCGCATCACATAGAACGAACCGTTGATTTCTTGACCTCTCGAAACGCGGTGATCTAAAACGACGACGATGTTTGCATGGGTGTTGCGCGACAAGAAAGCGATTTCGTTCTTGAAACGACGCCTCTTGTCTGTTGAGGCGCGATCATCCGCTAGAACTTTCAGCGCGAACTTCGTATGATCCGGACTCTCGCCGCAATAGACGCGTCCAGCGCCTCCCTCGCCTATAAGCTCGTCGACGACATAGAGTCCGAATGTGGTCTCGAAGGTAGCCTTCTGCTTGAGCTTGTGCATTGCTATGGAATCCTAAAACGATCGCACGCCCACTTCTCGACATGCCGCGTCACGACGTGGGAGTACTGGCATCGTGCCCGCAGGCGTCCGTGAGCACATTACCCATTCTCCTCCCACTCGAATCACCTCGCACGCATGGTTGTCACCGCTGCCAGGAATCGCCCAGCACTTGTCCTTCCCACGCTGATCACGATCTCCCCGCCACCAGCGAACTGAACTTTGATATCGCCTGGTCCATTCAGCACTTCATCCTCTTCCGAGCGCTGGCGCCCTTAGGTGCCGACGTGGCGACGGGGCGACCCATCGCCTAGACGAGCTGTATGGTGACGCGGCGGCCGACCATCGCCGCGGCCCGTTGCAGGCTCGAAAGCTTGATGTCGTTTTTCGCATCCAGCAGCCGGTCAACCTGGGTGCGGCTCGTCTTAAGTAGCGTGGCCATGCGGTTCTTAGATATTTTCCTTTCTTTCATGGCCTGAGCAAGTTGCCATGCGACGACTTCTTTGACCGCCTGCGTCTGCGCCTCTTCCAGGATTCCCTCCTCCTTCAGGAAATCATCAATGCTGGAACCCATATGTTTCTTGCTCATCGATTCAGCTCCTTCTGGCGCTTGCGTGCCAATGCCAAATCTTCATCCGGGCGTTGCCCTCGTTTTCTTGATGAAGCCATGCAGCGCCACCAGACGCTCGCGGTAGACGCACAGCACCACACGCGCCGTGCGCTTTGCGGGCAGATCGGTACGGATTTCCCAAAGGCCGGCGCCCATCGGCCGGCATAGCGGCATACCCACCGGCCAGCGCCATTGCGCCCGCAGCAAATCCTTCCCTATGGCCTGCCGTTCGGCTTCCGGCAGTGCCTTCAGCCACTCCCGCGCAGGTTCGCTGCCGACCGCCGTTCGGAAAAGATCAGCGGAATTTTCCGCGGCGACGGGCCTTCCGCCATCCTTGGTCACTCCTGCACCTTCCTCAGTACATGTACACATAAAATGTGCACGTCGGGCAAGCTCAGGTTCATACAGGAAGCGACTGGAACGGTCGTTTTACGACAGGTACTTAAAGAAAGCAGATTCGCTCCGGGACGTTGGCAAGATCGAGGCGGCCGCGCAAACGGAAGCAGCCAGAGTGGGTCTCGGGGCGATGGACGCCCTCCACTTGGCAGCAGCCCACTTATCCCGCGCGGACGAGTTCATCACGGCCGAGAAGCCGAACAAGGCGATCCATCGGTCGGTCCTCGTCGAGGTGGTCTACCTGTTTAGGTAGTCTCGCTAACACCGTCGGTAAACCTGCCGCTATTTCCCGGCGGCCCGAGCCGACAGGCGTTCAATCGCCTCGCACGCCGCCCGCTGCGACGCAATCTTCTTCGAATTTCCTTCCCCACGGCCTAGAACGTCGTGGCCCACGCGCGCCTCCACGCTGAAGATTTTCGCGTGCTCGGGGCCGCGCTCGGCCACAATGAAGTATCGCGGCTGCGGCAGCTTTCTTTGCTGCGCCAGTTCCTGCAGAGCGCTCTTATTGTCGTTCGCGGTGAGCGGGACCTCGGGCGCCGCGCCATTTGCCGATTCACCGATCACGCGGTCGACCACAACCTTGCGGGCCGCTCCTATCCCGCCGTCAAGATACACTCCGGCGATCAGCGCCTCGAATGCATCCACGAGCAGCGTCTTCTTGGAACGTCCCCCGCTCATTTCCTCGCCACGGCCCAGCGCCAGATGTCTGCCGATATCCAGACTGCGCGCCACCCCGTGCAAATGAACCGCGCTCGCGTAATGAGCCTTCAGCTTCGATAGCCCGCCTTCCGATTCTTCCGGATACCGTTCAACCAGAAACTCGCTGAGCAGGAATCCGAGCACCGCATCCCCCAGAAATTCGAGCGCCTCGTTGTCGCGCTGCGGCGGCCCGTCGCCGCGCCGCTCGTGGACGCGGGAACTGTGGCGCAACGTTCGGCGCAACAATTCTCTGTCCCTGAACTGGTACCCCAGCGCGTCCTCAATCGATTCCGCGGCCGGCATGAAGCGGAGTTCAGGGCTTCTTCACTTCGATTTGCGGAGGAGGCGGCGCCGCGGGCGGCTTGGGCGCCCCGCCCTTGGCCTGCATCGCCCGCACCCGCTCGGCTTGCGCGAACTGCTTGATAGAGGGATGAACGTCCGCCATAGTGTTGACTTTTTCCACCGCCGCCAGCGCGTCGTCCGGCTTCCCCGAAAGGTTATAGGCCTGTGCAAGGCGGACCACGGCCGCGGGATCCGGCGCCGCGGCGCCCTCCACGGCAGCCTTGAACTCCGTCACTGCGACGTCGTATTTCTTGCGCGCCATCGCTCCGAGGCCCAAGGCTTCATGCGCCTGGGACATGAAATCCTTCACCGCTCCAGCCCATTGCTCGTCGGTGATTTGCGGATTCGGCTTCGGGGCGCCCTTGAGAACCTCCATTGCAGTCTTCGCATACTTCTCCGACCGCGCCAGCTTCTCTTCGCGGTCCAAATCATGCTCGCGAGTCCGCTGCGCAATGCCCGACGCCAGCATCAGCATCGACATGTAGTTCTTCGGATCGGCTTCGAGCGTCAGTTCGGCGTAGGTCACCATCTTTTCGAAATCGTTTTTCTGCTGGTAGGACGCCGCGGCGAACTGCAGGGCGATCGCCTTGAATTCGGTGTCCGCAAACTTCTTGATCAGGTCGTCGGCCGCTTTGATTCGCGAGTCCGGATCCGGCGCGCTAAACATCGCCTGAATGGCCTCGACCTCCTTCTGCGACTTCGGTTGGGGCTGCTTTTGAGCCATCAGGGAAGCTGCGCCGGCGGCGAGCGCGAGAACGCAGGAAAGAATCTGTCGCGTCATAATTGCTCCTTTAATCATCTTTTGATACTTGCTTCGATGGCCTTCTCCGCCGCCTTACGCGCGCCCTCGGACGCGCCCCGGACGGTCAGGGCCTCCTTAAAAAACGTCTTTGCCTGCTCCCCTTCCCCGGAGGCGTCGGACAGGCGGCCCAGGTATACGAGCGACCATGCCTTGGTCTGCGGGTCGGGTTGATACTCGAGAACTTTTTGAAACAGCTTTTCCGACAGGGCCGGATCCTTCTGCAGGATCGCGATGCGCGCCAGACCATAATAAGCCCTTGCGTGGTCCGGACGCTCGCCCGCGCCCTGAAGGATCTTAAGATAGGCCTCCCGCGCCCGCTTCAGATCGCGCGCGAGATATAATCTCTCAGCCTCGTCCAAATCCTTTGCGGCTCCAGTCAGCTCGGGTTGCCGCGGCGCTTCCACGATGGCCGTCACCTTGGCTTTCCGGACCTGCGTGGCCGCGGCGAATTTCACTTGTTCCAGGCGTCCGATCTCCTTCTTGAGATCGATCGCGTCGATGAATTCGGGATAGTACATCCGCATCGACTGTTCCTGTTTCAGGAACGCAGGCAACTGCTCGTAGAAGTAAGGTGTCAGGATGAAACCTTCCGCGAGGGCCTGGTCCACCATGGCGGGCTTCTTCGAAAGCCTGCTCTCTAACGCCTTGATCAGGCATTCGGTGACAAGCAGAAGGTAATCTTCCTTATAGTGATCGGCCAGCGCCGGAGCGCCCATCGCGTAATCGACGAGCGACTTCTTTTTCATTACGTTGTCGGAATACTTCGTGGAAAGCGGATCGAGGAGGTAGTGCAGGTATCCGTGCCGGACATCGTCGATTTGGGGCTCGGGCGAGGGCGTCAGCACCACGAAATAATCCGCGCCGTAGCTGCGGGTTTGAATCTGGTTGGGGGCTCCCAGAAGATCGAGGAAGATCTGGAATCGGCGTCCCAGGAATCCCCGCGTATCGTTTCGCAGATAGACGTTCACGTTGAAGACGGCATCCGTAACGCCCTGGTGGTAGCGGGCGATTTGCGCATCGATCGCCGGCTGCGCCTTCGCCCACAGGTCGTCGATATCCGCCTCGCGGTGGAACTGGGCGAGCAACTCGCCCAAACCGTCAAGTGGAAGAATATCGGGCGGGCGGTCGACTGTCCGGGTCAGGTATTCGAACGTGGGCGGGCCCGTAACGGAAAGCCCGAAGGAGATGTACTGGCTAAGTTCCTGTGTGTCGTTTTTCTGGCGATGCAAGCCGATAAATTTTTTCAACTCGGGCAGCACCGGAATGTTCCGGGACGCGATATGCTGGCGCACCATCTGCCGGAGCGGATGATTCGCGGGAGAGTTCAGCTCCGCGTCGTAGCCGGCGGCATTGAGAGCCGCCAGTGCGGTAAACAGGCTGGGGCTTGCGTCGAGCTGGCCCAGCTCCGCCAGACACGGACGCGCAAGAAGCGACGCGATCAGCACGAAACTGGAGAATTTGACCAACTCAACAGTTTAGCAAACCGCCGCCGCGTGATAAGGTATGGGAATCGCACCGGGTGTGCGACATCAAAGTGCGATGGCGGTAGGTTTCTTTTTTGTGGCGTAAATCTTAGCGTGGTTATACGCTAAGAGAGGAGGCCCCACCATGAACGACTCTTTGCCTCAGTTGGAAGCCCAAAAAGCCGCTCTGCTGCACCAACTCGCGGCCGTCGGTGATCTCCGCCGCGGGTCCATCACGACCACTTCCGGCAAGTGCG
>CAMDED010000057.1 GCA_945893365.1 Candidatus Sulfopaludibacter sp. SbA3
CGGCAAAGTGCACGACGTCAACATCCTCGACGAGATTCTGCCGGAGGCCGGGGCGTTCTACGTCATGGACCGCGGCTACGTGGATTTCGAGCGCCTTTGCGTCTTCACGCTCAGCGCCGCCTTCTTCGTCGTGCGCACCAAATCCAACACTTTCTCCAGCGCCGCTACTCCCATCCCGTGGATAAGACCACCGGCGTTCGGTCCGATCACACCGTCATCCTGACCGCCATCGACTCCGCCAAAGCGTACCTGGACACGCTGCGGCGCGTCAGCTATCTCGATGTGAAAACGAAAAAGCGATTCAAGTTCCTCACCGACAACTTCACGCTTCCGGCAATTACTATCGCCAAGATCTGCAAGTCGCGATGGCAGGTGGAATTGTTCTTCAAGTGGATCAAACAGCACCTGCGGATCAAGGCATTCTACGGTACCAGCGAGAACGCGGTGAAGACGCAAATCTGGATCGCGGTATCGGTCTATGTGCTGGTGGCCATCGTCCGTAAGCGGCTGGCTCTGGAAACCAGCCTCTACCAAATTCTACAGATTTTCAGCGTGAACCTTTTCGAGAAAACGCCTGTTTTACAGGCACTTCACCCATCCGACTCCCAAAAGAATTTACTCGACTTCTCCAACCAGTTGAATCTGTTCGACTTATAGCCGCACACTTGTGACCGCGTTAGAGAAGGCGTTGACGACGCCTAAGGCTACCTCGGTTCTACCGACGTCAAACTCCTCAACAAGTCAGGCAGTTGGGCAACCGCCTTCCGACTCTTGGAAGGCTCTCGGTAGCTGGGAAATTATCAAGGACGGCAGATGTGCAGCAACTCGCCTCTGATTTTCCTCGCTCGATCGAGCGAGTAAATCGTTCGTCCCCGTACCGATGCTCTTCTTGTGAATGTCGGTGGCGTAGAAACACGCGCAGCCCGGGCATCGCCGTCATATAGAGATCTCCTTGGCGATCCTGAAGGCGTTCCCACGATCGGCACCGGCTTAATCATAGGCGAGGACCGTGCCCGCCGGCTCCAGCTCGCGCTAAATTTCGGGCACGGCAACCACATGCGCGTGACCGGCCGGCATGGACGCGGTGCGGTGGATGGGCCTGGTCATCTGGAAAATTTCCGAATACAACAACACGCCCGGGCATTTGCTCGGCGCTGCCGGACGGAAGATGCAGGTGCGCATCGGTCCCGTGGGCGTGGGGAGGTCCTCAAATTCGCCGCCCTTGACGATCGCGAGTCCTTCAGAATCTCCGATCATACCCGCGTGCCGCAAGCGCGCCCGGAGCAAGCGTGCCCGGAGAGAGGTAAGATGGAAAGCGCAAATTATCGGGAGGGTGCCATGGAAGCAAAACCGGAAGCGAAACCAGCAAGACGCCAGTTCGTCCAGGCCGCGGCCGCGGCGATCGCGACGAGCCGTTTCCCCATACTGGGCGCGAATGACAAGGTTCAGGTCGGAATCGTCGGCCTCGGCGGACGAGGCAACGACCACATGAAGTTTTACTCTTCACTCGATTCCGATTGCCGCATCGCGGCCGTGTGCGACGTGAATCAGGCCGCGCGAGAACGGGCCATCGCTCTCATCAAGAAGACCAAGGGCCACGATCCGAAAGACTACTCCGACATGCGGACCATGTTCGAATCGAAAGACATCGACGCCGTGTCCGTCGCGACGCCCAACCACTGGCACGCGCTCGCGGCGATCTGGGCCTGCCAGGCGGGCAAGGACGTTTACGTCGAGAAGCCGGCGAGTCATAATATTTACGAGAGCCGCCAAATGGTGGAGGCCGCGCGCAAGTACAAGCGGATGGTCCAGGTGGGTTCCCAAAGCCGTTCGATTCCGCACAAGATGCGCGCCATTCAGCTTATCCAGGAAGGCGCCATCGGCCAAATCTATTCCGCGCGGGCGCTGTGTTTCAGGAGGCGGTTTTCGATCGGGCATGCGCCGGACGAAGCGGTCCCCGCCGGTCTCGATTGGAGTCTGTTTCTCGGTCCCGCGCAATGGAAGCCGTACAGCAAGAACAAATTCGCCTACAACTGGCACTGGTATTGGGACACCGGCAACGGGGATATCGGCAACCAGGGCGTGCATGAAATGGACATTAGCTTGTGGGGCCTCGGCCGCACGGGTTGGCCGGCGTCCGTCTCCTCGAACGGCGGCAAGTTCGCATGGAAGGACGATCAGGAAACGCCCAACACGCAGTACGCGGCGTTCGAATTCGGCGACGCGCAGATGACGTTCGACGTTCGCAACCTTCCGACGCCGCCCGAAGGGCTCGTCCCGCTCACCGGACCCAACTACGTGGGCAATATTTTCTTCGGCGACCTGGGCTTCCTCACGGTCGACCACGGCGGTTTCAAGTTGTACAAGAGCACGGCAGGCAACATCAGCGGCGATGCGGCGCGAGGCGCCGGCGCCGGGAGCCGCGAGAAATACGAGCTGGTCAAGGAAGAGAAGGGCTCCGGGGAAGATACCGCGCCGCATATGAAGAACTTTTTCGACGCGGTGCGCTCGCGCGATTACTCCAAGCTCAACGCGGAAATCGAGATCGGCGCGCGCTCGGCGGCATTTTGCCATTTGGCGAATATCGCTTATCGAGTGGGACGTACGGTCCGCATGGACCAGTCCGCGGGACGGTTTCTCGGCGACGACGAGGCGAACTCTCTGCTCACGCGCAATTACCGCAAACCGTACGTGGTGCCGGAGAACGTTTAGCGCCGCCGCGCGACGGGGATTTCCGATCGCGCGTCTGCTGAGGCGTCGGATCAAGGAGCGAGTCATGAATACGATGCAAGGATGGCGACTGACGGCCGTCAGTTTTTTTGTTCTCGGAGTTGCCAGCGTCGATGCCGGAACGTACACATTGACGGACCTCGGAACGCTCGGCGGCAACTACAGCGGGGCGTTTGGAATCAACGACGCCGGGCAGGTTGTGGGCTATTCATGGACTACGGGCGACGTCTTCCACGCGTTTCTGTACTCCGACGGCGTGATGTCGGACCTCGGCACCCTAGGTGGCATTTTTAGTCAAGCGCATGGAATCAACGACGCCGGGCAGGTTGTGGGTGTTTCAGACCTCGCGGGCGACAACTCCTACCATGCCTTTCTGTACTCCGGTGGCGTGATGTCGGACCTTGGCACGCTCGGCGGTACCTATAGCTTCGCGAATGGAATCAACAACGCCGGGCAGGTTGTAGGTCTTTCAGGCATTGCGGATAACGATAACCAACACGCCTTTCTGTACTCCGGCGGTGTGATGTCGGACCTTGGCACCCTCGGCGGCTTCGGTAGCAACGCGATTGGAATCAACGACGCCGGGCAGGTTGTAGGTTCAGGTATTACGGGCAACGATGACCAACACGCCTTTCTGTACTCCGGCGGTGTGATGTCGGACCTCGGCACCCTCGGTGGAGCCTTTAGCCAAGCGCAGGGAATCAACAACGCCGGGCAGGTTGTGGGTTATTCAGATATTACGGTCGACGACTCCTACCATGCCTTTCTGTACTCCGGCGGTGTGATGTCGGACCTCGTGGATCTCGGCACCCTCTTTGGGGGCAGAGTCCCCGCGATTGGAATCAACGATGCGGGGTACGTCGTCGGTTCCGGGTTGAGTGCCTTTCTGTATGACGGGAACGCGATGACAGACCTGAACACTTTCATCCCGAACGGGTCCGAGTTCACTCAATTGGGGTTCGCAACCGCAATAAATGACCTCGGACAGATCGTAGGCTATGGCCTAACGGTATCCGGCGAGACGCACGCATTTCTCTTGACCCCGAGCGACGTGCCGGAGCCGGCTACGATGCTGCTCTTCGCGTGCGGTCTGATAGGCCTTGCGGCGCGGTGCGCGCGAACCCGAATATAGGCGCCCCCTTGCGTTGCGTGCTGAGATTCGATATACATATGCACACTATGCGCTCGCTACGAGTAGTATCCCTGTCGATTCTCGCCGCCATAGCGGCCTTCTCTCAAACGTTCACCGGCTCCATCTCGGGTATTATCACCGACCCCGCGGGAGCTGTCGTCGCCGGAGCTAACGTCGTCGTTACGGACCTCCAGCGGAACACGTCCTTCCGCACGCAGACGAACGATACGGGTTTTTACATCGTGTCGCAGCTCCAGCCCAGTACCTTCAGCGTTTCGGTGGAGCAGGCGGGATTCAAGAAGCACACCCGCGACAATCTGCCTATCACGACGCAGGAGCGCGCGACCGTCAACATCGTGCTCGAGATCGGCGCGGTGAGCGATCAGGTTTCCGTCACCGCGCAAGCGCAATTGATCGAGACGGGCACGTCCACGCTGTCGGGCCTGGTGGAGAATAAACGTATCCTCGACCTGCCGCTCAACGGGCGCAACATTTTCTCGCTGGCGGGCCTGGTCCCAGGCGTCTTCTTCGTTCGCCAAACCAGCGGCGTCGCCGATAGCTTCACCGCCAACCGCTTTATCGTTAACGGCGGACAGGAATCGACGTCGGACATCATTCTCGACGGCGTGACGGCGACGGTTTCGCACAACATCACGAACATTCCGGCGGTGAGCGCGATCCCGTCGGTTGAGGGAATACAGGAATTTCGAATTCAGACCAATGCGTTTGCCGCGGAATACGGCCGGTCGGGCGGCGGGCTGGTGACGCTGGTCACGAAGTCGGGAACGAACTCGCTGCACGGCAGTCTGTTCGAGTTCCTCAGGAATTCGAAGCTCGACGCCAACAACTTTTTCACGAACCGGGCGGGGCGGCCCCTGGCAAGCTTCAAGCGCAATCAGTTCGGCGCTTCGGCCGGCGCCCCGATCTCGATCCCGAAACTCTACAACGGCAAGGACAGGACGTTCTTCTTTGCGGTCTATGAAGGACAGCGCATCAAGAGCGCGGGAATCGCGCAGCACACCGTGCCCACCGCCCTCGAGCGCGTAGGCGATTTCACGGAAACTCTGACGGCAACGGGCCAGGTGCGCCAGGTTTTCGATCCTTTTACAACTCGCCCCAACCCCGCGCAGCCCGGCCGCTTCATGCGCGATCCCTACCCGGGTAACCGAATTCCAGCCAGCGGGATCAGCCCCGTCGCGCAAAAGGCGCTTAGCTACTACCCGCTGCCGAACGCCCCCGGCCTGCCATTTACGCGGCAGAACAACTTCGTGGTGCAGGACGCTTACCCGCAGCCTCAGGACCGCATCGAGTTCAAGGTGGATCACAATTTTTCAGACCGCCGCCGCATGTTCGGACGGTACACGTTCATGGATTCGATTTATTCGAAGCCCAATTATTGGAAGAACATTGCCGATCCGGGCTGCTGCGACCCGATGAATCAGCGTCTGATGAACGGCGCAATCGACTATACGGAGAACAGGGGCTCGAACACGGTAATCAATATCCGCTACGGCTTGGGCCGGGTCTCGGGGAACCGGGTTCCCTGGAGCTCCACGTTCGATCCGGCGAACGGATTCAAGGTAGCGAGCATGGGCCTGCCGAGCTACATCGACAACATCTCGGACCATCAGGTGTTCCCGACCATCACGATTCAGGACTACACGCAGCTTGGCCCGAACGGCGGCGACATTTATTTCATGGGCGACACGTCGCACTCGTTTATCGGCACGGTGTCGCGCGTACAGGGACGGCACTCGATGAAGTACGGCGTGGACGCGCGCTTCAACTACGTCAACTACGGCCAACTCGGCACACCCAGCGGCGGCTTCGATTTCACTCGCGCCCAGACCCAGGGGCCCGACCCGCGCACGCCTACCGGCAATGGCGGCGTGGGCTTCGCCTCCTTCCTGACCGGCTTCGGCACCGGCACCATCTCGCACCAGATCCGGCCAGCCAACTACAACCGCTATTTCGCTTTCTACGTTCAGGACGACTTCAAGCTCAACTCCAAGCTCACGATCAACGTAGGCTTCCGCTGGGACTTTGAAGGCGGCGTCACGGAGCGCTTCGACCGCATTACCGGGATCGACCCATTCGCGAAGAATCCGCTCGCGGACCAGCTCAAACTGGACCTCCGCGGCATCGCGCAGTTCGCCGGCGATTCACTTGGCCGTCGCGGCGCGCGCAATGTGGATGGGAAGCAGTGGAACCCACGGTTCGGCATCGCGTATCAGCTGAATGAAAAGACGGTTGTACGAAGCGGCTACGGAATCTTCTTCGGCCTGCCGTCATACGCCGCGAGCTCCGGTTATACGGGAGGCGCGTTCGCCTCCTCGACGACATGGATCTCGTCCAGGGACGGAGACGGGATCACGCCGTCGAACCCCTGGACGGACCCGTTTCCGACCGGATTCTCCCTACCGCTGGGCTCGAAGGCGGGACCTAACGCCGCTCTCGGTCAGGGCTTAAGCGGAGCCTATGCGCCCTCGCTTCGCCCGATGTACAACCAGCAGTGGAATTTCACGATCCAGCGATCGCTGCCCGGTAATTCGGTATGGGAAATCGCCTACGCCGGGAATAAGGGAACGAGACTCTCGCAGACGTATCAATACAACCAGCTCGATCCGAGCCTGCTTTCGCAGGGCGACGCGCTTCTGCAACAGGTGCCGAACCCATTCTTCGGCATCATTCCCGCAAACCTCGGCTTGGGCACGCCTACCATCCAGCGAGGCAACCTGCTACGTCCCTATCCGCACTATGGCGGCGTCTCCGCGGTGAACGGCGGCTATGCCAATTCCAACTATCACGCCTTTCAGACCCGCTATGAAAAGCGCTTCTCCCTCGGCCTGAGCTTCCTCGCATCCTACACGTTCTCGAAGACGTTCACGGATGGTTCGGACGGGCTGTGGAACCGGGCGGACCTGATCCGCTCCTACTACTGCCGCTCTTGCGAGAGGGCTGTTTCGTCCTACGATCAACCTCATCGCCTGGTCCTGAACAGCACCTACGAGCTCCCCTTTGGCCGCGGCAAGTCGTTCGCAACCACAATGAACAAACCCTTGAACGCGATGCTCGGCAATTGGCAGATGAACGGCATCGTTACTCTCTCCCAGGGGCTTCCGCTGTTTCTCTTCGGGGTCGCGAACAACACTTGTTTCTGCTTTGGCGGCAGCCAGCGGCCGGACGCCACAGGCATTAGTCCCAAGGTGAGCAACCCGACGGTGGATGTATGGTTTAACACGGCGGCGTTCGCGCAGCCCGCGCCCTTCACGTTCGGCAACCTCGGGCGCACGGTCAATACGGTTCGCCAGTCGGCGGCGCACAATATCGACTTCTCTCTCTTTAAGAGTTTCCAGCCGCTGGAACGGCTTCGCGTCGAATTCCGGGCGGAAGCCTTCAATCTGACGAACACACCCATCTTCGGACTTCCGGGTACGACCCTCGGCGGCCCGACTTTCGGTGTGGTCACCGGCCAGGAAAACACTCCGCGCCAGGTGCAGATGGTCCTGAAGCTCGTGTTCTAAGATTCAGGGACGGTGTTAGAGCGCGTGGGACGGCGGCGAAGGAAGCGGTCCGCGCGCGGCTTCGAGGCGCGCCCCCACTTCGAGGAGCAACTCCTCGGAATAGGGCGCGCCGGCGAGTTGAATCCCGATGGGCAATCCGGCGTTTGAGAATCCGTAGGGGACGACAAGGCCGGGAAGTCCGAGAAGGTTGAACGGCGTCGCGGGCATCATGGCTTCGAAAAGACCGATGGATTTTTCGCCAACTGGCCAGCGGCGCTCGCGGTGACGGAAGGCCGTGACGCCGCACGGGGGCAGGAGCAGGACGGGATACCGCTCGAGTTGGCGAAGGAAACCGGCGCGCATCTTGTCGCGCACGGCCAGGTTTGTCAGCAGATGTTCGACGGTCGGTTCAGCCTCGTTGAGCGCTGCCTCCATGAACTCGGTCGACGACCAGTGTGCGTCCTCTTCACACCCCAGGATAAGGCGTTTGGTGAAGCGCGCGGGCAGTTGGCCGAAGAAAAACCACCAGAGGTTGGGGGCGCGTTCGAGACCTTTTGGCTCGAAAGGGTCGACGGGAAAACCGAGCTGTTCGAGAGCGCGGGCGGCCCTCGCGACGGTTTCGCGAATCTCGGGATGAACCGGCACTTTGTAGAACTGTTCCATGAGCCCGATTCGCAGGCCGTCGAGAGACGGCGCGCGAAGCGGCACGGGGGCCGAGAATGGATCGTCCGTATCGTAGCCGGAAAGCGCGCCGAACAGAATCCTGAGATCTTCCACGCTGCGTGCCATGGGACCCGCGACCCCGAGGAGGCCGCCGGGGTGGGAAATCTTCGGAAAATGGCCGGCGGCCGAGACGCGCCCCGGAGTGGGCTTGAGCCCGGCAATGCCGCAGAAATGCGCGGGAATGCGAATGGATCCGCCGCCGTCGCTGCCGATGCCGCCCGCCGAGCAGTGCGCGGAGATGGCGGCCGATTCGCCGCCGCTCGATCCCCCGGAGGTGTAGTCGAGATTCCACGGGTTATTGGTGCGCCCGACGATGAAATTGTCCGATTCGTAATTGGAGAGGAATTCGGGACAGTTGGTCTTGCCCAGAATGATGGCGCCGGCGGAGCGGAACCGCGCCGCGGCGGCGGAATCGCGCGCGGCGCGATGGTCCCGGCGGAAGCGGCTGCCGCAGAGAGTGGGAAGGCCGGCGATATCAAAGCTGTCCTTGACGGTAACGGGCACTCCGTGGAGCGGGCCGAGCGGCGCGCTCTTCGTCGTTACAGCCCGCTCCGCGGCTTTCGCGGCGGCAAGGGCGGTTTCGGCTTCCACGCTGACGAAGGCGTTCAGGAGAGGGTTTACCTGGGCGATCCGGTCAAGATGCGTCTGGGTAAGTTCGACGGGAGAGAGCTTGCGGCCGCGCACGAGGGCAGCCATTTGCGCGAGAGAAAGGCGATGGGGCACATTCCATCGTAGTTCGTTTGATCGGGATTCGGCATCGCTTCCTCCGGGGCGGCCGGGCGGCTTGCGGCGCGGCTGTGGCCTGTGATGTATTGGCTGACATGGCCGAATTCCGACGACGCTTTTTCGCTATTGCCGCCGCTCTCTCACTGGCCCGCGCCGCCTGCGGAGCGGATTTCCCGCTGCCTTCCGGAGCGCAGCCGGTGAATCTGGGACCGGTGGGCGCCGGGGAAGGTCCGGTGTGGAGTCCCGCGGGTGAGCTTTTCTTCACTGGCGGGAACCGGATTACGAAACGCGATGCAAGCGGCGCCGTGTATGTGTTCCGCTCCCCTTCGGGCGGTGCAAACGGACTGCTCTTCGACAGAGAGGGCCGTCTGGTGGTGTGCGAATCGTCGAACCGCCGCATCACGCGCACGGAACGGGATGGAGCCATCACGGTCCTCGCAGACAATTTCGAAGGGAAACGTTTCAACTCGCCGAACGATCTGACGATTGATTCGAAGGGCCGGATCTATTTTACCGACCCGCGTTACGGGAAGCGCGACACCATGGAAATGCGCGGCCGCGACGGCCGTCCGGTCGAAGGGGTCTATCGGATTGACGCCCCTGGGCGAGTGTCGCGCATCATCGCGCGCGAGGTGGAGCGGCCGAACGGCATTCTGGTTTCGCCGCGAGACGAATTGCTGTACGTCGCGGATAACAACAACAACACGGTTGGGGGCGCGCGAAAGCTGTGGAGCTTCCATCTGCTGTCGGATGGCGCGATCGACCCCGCGAGCCGCAAGCTGATCTTCGACTGGAAGACGGGGCGCGGTCCCGACGGCTTTAAGATGGACGAATTGGGGAGGCTTTACGTCGCGGCCGGGCGCACGAAGGCCGCGCCGCCCTTCGAAGACGCGGGCGAGTTCAAGGGCGGCCTATACGTCTTGTCGCCAGAAGGCGCGCTGCTGACGTTCGTACCCATCCCGACGGATGAGGTGACGAACTGCGCGTTCGGGGGCGCGGATCGCAAGAGTCTTTTTCTTACCGCCGGGGGAACGCTCTGGAGCATCCCGGTTACGACTCGCGGCCGGTGAAGAACGGAGCGTTTTTCCAATCGAAGATCCTGAAATGCGGGTTCGTTTCCAATCCCAGCGTGATTCCAAAAATCGGTGTTGTTGTCGCTGAAGGCGTCTTCCTTTCGTTGAAATCGGATTTCGCGCGTGGTGGAAGGCAAGCGACGAAAGACGATCGCCTGCCCCGCCGCCTGCCGATTGCAACAGTTGTTTCATTCCAAGTCCTTGGCTCCCACTCGTCCGCCATTCGCATGTGGTAGACTAAGCGATTCGCGAGCCCTAGCTGGATGTCCGAACAATTATTGCTCCAAGGTCAACTCTTAGGCATTGAAGAGTTCCTGCTGACTCCCTCCGGCATCTCGGACACGGACGGCGAGGACCTTCTCCCAGGCAGGTCCATGTGGGTGGCGCTGCTCTGTGAAGTGCTTCCGCGCGCCTTGTTGGCAGAGCTCGGGCTGCCGCGCATCATGTTGGGGTCGAGTGGAGGCGGGCAGTTCCTTCTACTGTTACCTGAAACTGCGCGGGCCGCCGCGGAGTCGGTTCTCGAAAGCGCCGCCGCCCAGATTGCGACCCTGGGGTCGAGCAGCCTCCGTCTGATTTGGAGCGGAACCGAAAATCTGGGCGATTGGACGGTGGTCCGCAAACGTCTCAACGACGAGTTGCGCCGAAAAAAGGACGCTCCTCTCGCCGCGGGCGTGCAAGGCGTTTTCGAGGCCTTTGACGCGGCCGCTCCGAAGCCCGGTGCGGAGTTTACGGCGCACCTTGGAGCAAACATTCGCCAGGCCTCTTCCGTGGGATGGTCTCCCGAGTCTCCGGCGCGGATTCTGATCGGCGAGGGAAAGCATAACTGGAAGCTTACGCCCAATCTTTCCCTGGAAGGAATCACGCTGGCCCGGCACGCGGCTCCCAGCGACGAGGGGAGCGGTCCGGCGGACCTGGCCACGCTCGCAGCCAGAGCCCAGGGAAGGCAGATCTGGGGCGTCTTGCGCGGCGACGTGGATAGTTTCGGAATCCGCCTGCGGCGTGTGGCCTCCATCGAAGAGCACGTGCAGATCTCCGTACTCTACAAACAGTTTCTTGAGAACGAGTTAGAGGTGCTGTGCTCCCTGCCTGAGTTTTGGCGGAAGGTCACCATACTCCACTCTGGCGGCGACGATTTCGCGGTTTTCGGCGCATGGGACGCCCTGGTTGCGCTGGCCCGCGAGATGCAGCGTCTTTTCAGCCGTTTCACGGAGGAAAATCTCAAGGATTTTCCGGGAGCGGAAGGGAAGACGATCACCATGGCGCTCGCCGTGGCTCCAGAGGTAAATGCCTCTCTGTCTAGCGTTTACAGCGCCGCTGGAGCGGACCTGGAGCGGGCGAAGACGACCGGACGCGACTGTTGCTACCTGCTGGGACGCACGCTTGAATGGAAGCGGCTTTCCGACGCGGCCGATCTGAAGGATACACTGCTGAGGATGGCCGCCCAATTTCGCTCCTCCAAGCAGTTCCTGTTCGAGCTGCGCGGACTGTACGGCAAGCCGGGTTCGCAGAAAATCTGGCGGTTTCAGCGCCGGCTCAGCGCCATTTTGAGCGGTTCGCGGGACCGAGAGGTTCAGAAGATGCGGGCGCGCCTGGTGAACGAGATCATCGGGCGGTACAAGACGGAAGTAAATTTGAGGCCGGCCAGTCTGGTGGCGCTCGAGTGGGCGCGGCTGGCGAGCGAGATTTGACGAGCGAGGCTTAGATCCTTATGGCACAAGAGCAGGAAACAAAAACCCGGGAGAACCGCCCCCCGCGCGAAGGCCGCGGACCGGGCGGACCGGGTGGAGAAGGCGGCGCGCGCCGAGGCCCGGACAGGGGCGGCGATCGCGGCGGCGACCGCGGCGGCGATAGAGGATACGACAGGGGGCGTCCCGAGGGCGCGCCGGAGATCGACATCGAAAAGCTGATCGGCGACAGCCTGTATCTCGACAATCAGGCGCACGCCGTCGTCATTCGAATGCGCGACATGGACTCGGGGACGAAGAGTCAACTCCGCCGTCTGTATAACGCCGTGAGGCGGGCCTGCCGCGCGCCGGAGAACGAGCGCCAACACGAGTTCGTGATGCTGCGCGCGCGCCTCGCGTACACCATTGCCAGGCATTCCCTGCGCAGCCTCGACCAGATCGAGCGGCTGCTGTTGCAGGTGACGCGCAAGAACGACCAGCGCGGATATGAACGTTTCAAGGACCTGTTCGAGGCGATCGTCGCCTACAACGAATAGTCCGCCGAAACGCGAACAAAGGGGAACCATGAGCGCTCACACGCTGAAAACCGAACTGAAACTGATCGGCAAGTTGATCCTGCAGGCGGAACTGCATTGCGAAACCGGGCTCCACGTGGGCGCGGGAAAGGGATCGCTCGAGATCGGCGGCTCCGACAATCCGGTCGTCAAGGACGCCTTTGGCCGTCCCTACGTCCCCGGCAGTTCTTTGCGAGGGAGGCTGCGTTCGCTTCTTGAACAGGCATCGGGGCTGGCGGTTCCCTCCGAGTTGGTCTACATCTCGAAGCGCAAAGGCCAGGAGGTCCGCATCCATCAGAGCGACCGCCCGGACGACGAGATCTGCCTGTTGTTCGGCCGCGCGCCCGGGCGCATGGATCGCGTGCAGGGCGAGCCGCTCGACACCAATCACGCGACGCCCGCGAGGCTCGCGGTTTATGACGCGCCGCTCGATCCGGAAAGCATTACGCCGCAGATGCGCGAGAACCTCGACGACGAACTAACCGAAGTGAAGAGCGAGAACGCGATCGACCGGATCACTTCGCAGGCGAATCCGCGCACGCTCGAGCGCGTGCCCGCCGGGGCGCGATTCAGGGTGCGGTTCGTGCTTGACATGCTCTGCGAAGAGGATTCGGTGCTGCTGGCGCGTCTGGTGGAAGGCCTCCGTTTGCTTGAGGACGACGCCCTCGGCGGCGGCGGCTCTCGCGGCAGCGGACGCGTCCGGTTTGCTTCCCTGAAGTTGGGATGGCGCAACCGGGCATACTATTCCACGGGCGGATCGGAGAAGGAACTAGCCTCGGGAGCCGATCTTGCGGCGCTGCAGGCTCAGATCGACGAGGCGGGCGATTCGTTCGTTCGCGAGTAAGTAAGAATGACCCCGGGATTCGTTTTCAAGCTGCGGCCGAACGGTCCATGGCGCATCGGACCGAATGACGGCGATCGCCAGAGGGCGGAGCTCGTCTACCACAGCGACGCGCTGTACTCGGCCATCACGGGCGCCATGCGGGATTTCGGCCTTCTCGATGCCTGGCTCGATGCGACCGCGCGTGCCGGCGATGGGTCGGCAGTCCGGTTCAGCTCGTGTTTTCCGTGGATTGGAAAAACCAGGCTTGCCCCTCCGCCGAAACATATCTGGCCAGCTATGTTTTCAACGAAACTGCGCTGGAAAGGCGCGCGGTACATCCCACTCGCGCTGGTGGCGGACCTGCTCGCCGGGAAGGCTCCCGAGGATAGCCGGTGGATGGTGGATGGACCGAGCGGTTGCCTGCTCCCCGCGGGGAGCCCTGCGGGTCCGTTCCGCATGGCCGTTCGTTCGAGCGCGTCGGTCGACCGCTTTCTCGGTGGGGTTGCCGTGCATTCCGCCGCGTGCGTGGAATTCGCCCCCAACGCCGGTTTGTGGGGCGCCGTCTCGTTCGCGGATCGTGAAGCGGCGGAAAAGTGGTCCGGTCCCGTCAAGGGGGTGATCCGCCTGCTGTGCGATTCCGGTTTTGGAGGCGGACGGTCGAGGGGTTGGGGAAAATCCGACAGTCCCGAGTTCCGCGACGGGTTTCTCCCCGGATTGATTCTCCGGCCGGCGGAAACGGCAGCGACGGCCGAACGAGCAACGGCAACTGAACTTTCAGGGGCTGCCGAATCCGCGGCGGCGATCGAGCCAATGGGTGCGGTCGAATCTGGCACTGCGGCCCAACCGGAACCGGCAGGCGAACCTGCGGTGGCGATCGAACCGGCGGCGACCGAACCAATGGGAGCGGTCGAATCCGGCACTGCGGCCGAACCGGCAATGGCGCCTGCACTTGCAGGGGCTCCCGAATCCGCAACGGCGACCGAACCATCGGACGCGGTCGATTTCGGAACCGTAGCCGAATCCGTGGCGGCAGTCGAATTTGCACCGGAGACTCGCGCGGGGAACGCCCGAGGAGAGACGGTTCACTGGCTGCTATCCCTGTTCACGCCCGGCGCGGCCGACGGCGTGGATTGGCGCCAAGGCAGCTATTCCCTTGTGACGCGCGCCGGACGCGTGGAGAGCAGCGTGCGTTCGGGTGACGAGAAAAAACGGCTGAATATGGTGGAGGAAGGATCGGTACTGGTTGCCCCCGGCCGGTTGCTCGGGGCGGCCGTCGATGTGGCGCCCGATGGATTCCCGCATCCCGTGTACCGCTTCGGCTGCGCGCTCTCCATTCCCGTGCCCCGGCGGGTGACGCCATGAGATACCGAGTGACCTGTCTCACTCCCGTGCTGGTTGGCGATGGAAACAGACTTTCCCCGATCGACTATATGGTGTGGAAAGATCAGGTCAACGTGCTCGACCAACATCGCATTTTCCGGCTATTGGCGAAGGGTCCGAGGCTCGATGGGTACCTCGCGCAATTGAAGAAGGCGGACAAACTGGATTTCGCGTCGTGGGGAGGGTTTGCGCAGAATTTCGCCGGCAGACGAATTCCCTTCGAGCACTCCTCGGCGGCGGCGAATTGGGCCAGGGTTGCGGGAGACGCTCTGTTTATTCCCACGTTCGCGTCGGGTGCGTCCGGTCCGTACCTGCCGGCGACCGCTGTCAAGGGCGCTCTGCGGACGGGCATGCTGTTCGCAAGCGCAAAGCCCGGCATGCTTACCGACTTAAAGCAGCGTCTGCAGGGACCGAAGCCGCCAAGGCGCGCTGCCGACGCCGCCGAGGAACAGGCGCTGGGACAGGCTGGCGTGGACCGCATGCGCGCCGTTGCGGTGGGCGATTCGGCTCCCGTGGGAAAGGACGCCTTCAAGGTTTACCAATTGCGGGTTTCGACTCTACAGGCGAAGGGCGCGGACGCTTATACACTCGGTTGGAAACAGACTTCTTTCGCCGAGATGGCCCCGCCGGGAACGGTGTTCGAAGGGAACTGGCGGGAGCGCGCATTTTTCACGCAGCCGGAAGTGCGCCGCGCGTTGCGCTGGCCTGAGAAACTCGACCGGGTCTCGATCTTCTCGGCCGCCAACGAGCACTCCGGGCGCGTGTTGGACCTGCACAAGAAGTACGCCGCGTGGACGGGTCTCGATGCCTTGGCCGCAAGCGTCGCCGAGCTCGAGTCGCGCAGATCGGCGGCCCAGGCTACGGGAACCGCATGCCTTCTTTCGCTCGGCTGGGGCGGCGGACTGATGTCGAAATCAGCCTGGCCGGACGCGGCCAACGAAGACTTGCGCGCGGTGCTCAAGAGCTTCCCATTCTACAGCCGTCCATTGAACACCGGGCTGCCGTTTCCCAAGACGCGCAGGATTGTGTTCATGGCGGACAAGCCGGCTGCCCTCCCGGGATGGGTCCTGCTCGAAGTGGGCCAAGGCTGAGGGGAGGCGGGTGAGCCGTGAAGCCTGGGCGTCTTACGCTCTTCTTAAAAGTTACGACGATCTCGTGTTTGCGGTGGAAACGGCAAACTTCGCCCGTCCGGCGTTTGGCAACGGTGGAAGCCGGCGTCCGGTGGAAGAAGGCTACCGTTGGGACAGGCCTTCGAAAGTGCAAGTGACGGGCTCGTCTCGATCCGTCAAGGAGCGCCGAATGGATGTATACTACCGGGGATATAGATCCGCTGGCCTACGTGGGTTAGACTAGTAGACATGAAAAAGAATATTGGCGTTTCTGTTCTCGCCGCGTTGTCCATTCTCGCTATTGCCGCGCCAGCCGCGGACGAAAACGGATACATTCGAGGCCGAGGGAATCCTACCGGCGCCGGCCTGTTTGTGGATGGGAAGTACGTCGGTCCCGCCGGGAGATTCTCGGTCCCTGAAAAGTACCCCGTTGCACCGGGCGATCACGAAATCGTTCTCCGCGATCCGCGTTTTGAAGATTTCACCACCAAAGTATCGGTAAGGGCCAAGAAAACGACGAAGTTCAAGTACAAGTTGAAGCCGATCGAGCCCACCAAGCCGCCCTACGGCCGTCTGCGCTTCGGTGGCGGATCGCCCGAGTCGTTCATTTCAGTCACGGCGGGCGATACCAGCCCCGTTTACATCAACGACAAATTCTACGGCTTCGTCGATGAACTGAACAATGCCGGCGGCGGTCTCCTGCTTCCTCCAGGCACCTACAGACTGCGTTGCTCTTCGCCGATATACGGTGAATTCGATCAGGATGTGACGCTGACTGCGAACCAGGTCACCGTCGTTCCCCTGCCAAAGGGCAAGTAACGGCCGGCATAGCAGGGGTGATCGCGATGCCGGATCCGAAAATGCGGCGTCGGCGCCCCGTTGGCCCGTAGCGCGACGGCTCTCTTTGTCCGTCGCGGGCTTGGCTGGGCGCCGCGTCCACACATACCGGCCCGAGGCTCTTGCTGTCACGCTGTCCAGCGGCGAGGGCCTGGCCTCTTTCGTTGGCGCGGCAATAATCGATGGCCTCGGCAGTCCGCAACCAAGGCTTCGCTGCCGCTTCGCGGCGAAAGGATCGCGGAGACCGGCTCGATCTCGACAGCGCGCGGCCTTATCGATCGCTACTTCCGTTCGGCGGCCGCGAGTTCTTCGAGAATCGGCCGGACCGCCGTCTGCGCCTCGCCGAATGCATGCAGGTAGTCTTGAAACTTGCGGTTCAGCTCAAGAGCCTGGTCCGGCGTGAGGCGCGAACGGACGATCATGTCGCGGACGTGAACCGGGTGAGGCAGTACGGCTTCTTCGGAGAGTTCTTCGATTGCGGTTCCTGGGTCGTAGTGGTACATACTTGATTATCGCCCTGCTACAGATTCGCCGCCCAGGCGGCAAGTCCCCGCATCTGCTTGACCCCTTCGCCCCGTTCCGGGCGGTACCTCGTGCACCAAATCAAGGCCAGTCGGGCAGCGCCAAAGCCGGTATTGTCCGAACACTAACACCTTGTTCAACGGCTCGTAACTTCGTCCTGCTCAAATGAGGGCGTGACCTCTCCCGATCCACTCCCGAAGTTCAGGATTTCAAGCTTCGTTGCGCCGGCATTTAGTACCGTGTTGTCACCGTTCGATCCGGCGCTTCAACGGGTACGCGCGGCCTCGACCGGCTCCGGAATCAACTTCGCGACGCCGATAGCGGTGAGCGCTCCGGTTCCATTTTCGACCGTTTCCTGGAGCATCCCGATTCTTCCGAAGCAATATCTGAAAATCGGCGGCCGCCCGGTCGCCATGAATGTGGATCGCCGGTTCTCCGACGTAGTGGATGCGCTATTCGTCGCCTCGCTGGAGGACGCCCCTTCGGCGGCGCGGAATCGCTTCATGCCGTCGGGCACAGCCGATCAGCGGGCTTCGGAAGCGAAGACAAGCACCCGGCCCACCGTGCGATAGCCCATCCGCGTGTACAGGGGAAGACCTTGTTCGGTGGACTGCAGGATTGAGCGGGCGGCGCCATGGCTTTCGCGCGCGCGCTCCAGGGACATCCGCATCATGAATTCCGCGAAGCCCTTGCGGCGGCGTCCCGGCAGGGTCGCCACGTTGTAGATACCTACAACGCCACCCGCGAAGAAAGTCAGTGCGGTAGCGATCGGCTCCCCATCCAGGTACCCGACATAGCCGGCTGCCGCCGAGCCGGTCCACACGCTCTCCGGAAGGAAGATCTCGCGGAACCAGGTTGGCGGGACGTGAAAACATACACAGCCCACGTCGCAGAACGCCAGACGCGTCTGTTCGTCGCCGACGCGGCGCACTTCGAGCGTGGGCAGCGAGTGGCGCGGCGGCCGAATGCCGTCCGCCACCATGGCGGGAAGATCCGAAGCGGCCGTCATGCGGTGCGCTTCGAAGATGCGCCGCGCGCGGCGGCCGGCCTTTGGGTCCAGCAGATGACTACATACCCAAAACGCCCAGTCGAGGCCGCGGGCGCCGAAATGGACTTCGGCGGAGACGATGCGGCGTTCGAGTTCCGGAGCGCTTAGCGCGCTATCGGGCGGAAGGAAGGCCGCATTAAACATCTGAAAGCTCGCGGCGGCCGATGCAATGCGCAGTCCCGCGGTTTCTCGCACTTCGCCCTCCGGGCGCCGCGCGGCGAGCCACTCGAATGTCTGCCGCAGGTTCTGTTCGACGGACTCCATCGCTCCGGTTGCAAACTCACGCTAAACGTGGTCTGATGACGGTTCCTATGGCCTCTCAGACCCCGTTGCACCGCCAGACCGCCGAACGCCCTACTCACGTCCGCTATTGGGTGATCGTATTTGCCGTTACCCTCGCCATTGTCACCTATATCGACCGCGTCTGCATCTCCCAAGCCGCCGGGCCGATCCGCGCGGACATGGGGTTCACCGAAGTCCAAATGGGTTACGTGTTCGGCGCGTTCACGCTTGGCTACGCGCTGTTTGAGATTCCGGGCGGCGTGCTCGGCGATTGGATGGGCGCGCGCAAAGTGCTGATGCGGATCGTCATTTGGTGGTCGGTCCTGACGGCGGCGACCGGCTTTGCATGGAATTACCTCTCGATGATCGTGATCCGGTTCCTGTTCGGCGCGGGCGAAGCGGGTTGCTTTCCGAATATCACGAAGGCGTTCACGGTTTGGCTGCCGCATGACGAGCGAGTGAAAGCGCAGGGAATCTTATGGATGTCCGCGCGATGGGGCGGGGCGTTCACGCCGTTCCTGGTCTATCAGGTCCTGCAGTTCTTCAACTGGCGTGAGGCGTTCATTATATTCGGCGCGATCGGCGTGGTCTGGGCTGTGATTTTTTATCTTTGGTATAGGGACAAGCCACGCGACAACAAGAGCCTGAACGCGGCGGAGTTGAAGTTGCTCGAAAGCTCCGAACATTTCGCCGAGAGTCACGGCAATATTCCGTGGGGCTTGTTTGTCAGGTCGAAATCGGTGTGGCTGCTCTGCGCCCAGTATTTTTGCCTCTCCTACGGCTGGTATTTCTATATCACGTGGCTGCCCACCTACCTGAAGCAGGCGCGCGGTCTCGATCTCGCCAAGGGCGCAGTACTGGCGGGGCTGCCGCTGTTTCTGGGCGGAGTGGGATGTCTGTTTTGCGGGTTGATTTCCGCGCGCGTAACGCGTTCCATCACGGGAAGCGTCGCCAAAACGCGGAGGCTGATGGCGATCATCGGCTTCGCTGGCGCCTGCGGTCTTCTGCTCCTCTCCACGCGCATGGCCGACCCCGTTCTGGCGGTGGTCGTGGTGGGACTCGCAAGCTTTTGCAACGATCTGGTGATGCCGGGAAGCTGGGGCGCCTGCATGGACGTGGGCGGCAAGTACGCGGGAACGCTTTCCGGGGCCATGAACATGATGGGAAATCTTGGCGGCGTCGTGTCGCCTATCCTCATCGGCTACATCCTGACCTGGACGAACCGGAACTGGGATATGGCGTTGTATGTTTCGGCGGCGGTCTACTTCGCCGGGACCTTCTGCTGGCTGGCGCTCGACCCGGTAACATCGCTCGAAAAGGCGTAGGCGGTTTTGCATTCCGCCCCGGCATGTGCTAATTTTTTGGCATGTCTGCCGGTCGGCGCGTCCTCGCGCTTGCTCTTTTTCGTCCTCCTGCTCCTTGCGGGAGCCGGCTTCGCTGTGGGCAGGCCGCGGACGTATCGCCTGGCATCCCGCTAAAGACTCGCAGGACCGGAGCCGGATACCGGCCCCGGGCGCCGGCTGAGATCGACGGGCAAGCCTGTTTGCGCGGCAGGAAGGCGACCGATGAGAGGCGCGGGGTGTTTCGCGCCGGGTTTTCGAGGATGGCGCGCCGCAGCGCAGCGGAGCGATACTCATCCAACGGCATGATCCGGAGACCTACGACGAGCCTCGCCGGCAACCGCGACGATCCCCAACCATAGTCTTTCCGCTCACCTCCAACAAATCGACTTGCGCTCGCTCCCCGCGCAACTGGAAACCCTGTCCGGAACCTTCCTCGGACGCCCGGTAGATCCGTCGTGAGCGGCTTCCGCCCGGCGCCAACATCCCTTCGAAACTTCCCTTCTCACCTCGGAATCGTTTTCCGTTCTTGCGCACGCCTTGCGAAGGGCCGGCGAACCCACTCCCCAACGGTGAAGCGCTCCCGCCCCGGACGCTCGATGTCCGTCTCTTCGGTTTCCGATGGTCACTCCGCAACCGATTCTTTCAGCCGCTGCGCGTAAGCCTCACGCGCCTTCCGGTAGGCAAGCTCCGCGTCGGCCCGCTCCGCCGGTCGGATCCTCGGCAGCTTGTTGGTCAGACATTGATCGACGGATTTCAAACACCACTCGGCGCTTTTGCGCGAGGCGCGGATCGGCTTATCTCCCACTATCACGAACACGGGATTCGTGTGCGACGAAGGCAGAATGCGCAGCGCGATCCAACTGCTCTTGTCCACCGCGTAATCGAACGATAGGGGCCTCAATGTTCCGTCCGCAACGAACTCCTGCCTCGCGACAGACTTACCGTTCACCACCAATTCGAGCGGCACTTTAGGGGAATCGCCGATGCGCGATCGCTCCAGATCCCAGTAAGGCTTCTGGTCGTATGGCTTGCTCCGTACCGACTCGTTCGGCTTTTCGTCGAGCAGCGCCCCCACGTTTGCCGTAATGCGAATCTTGCCCGGCGCGGAGAGCTTGACGTCGCTTGAGCCCATCTCAACGCCATCCACCTTGAAATCGATGAGATGGCTCTTGCCGTCCGAGGCGTAATTGCGGCCTTCGCGAATGCCATCGACCCAGTCGCGGTAGTCGAGCGCCTTGCGCTGGCGAACGTAGCTCCGCCCGAGTCCCACCTTGTCGCCGTAAATGCAGGGAAAATCCGTCTCGCCGCTGATGCGCGGGCGGTAGCCGACGTTCAGCGTGTGATACCAGATATTAAGCTCCCACGCATATGGGGTGTCGACGGTGGAAATGAAATCCACCAGATTTTCCGTGACTCCGACGATGAACTCATTGGCGCCGATGCCGTCGAAGGGGGGAATTTCATCGGTGAGCAGCTTCTCCTGCTTCAGTTGAAGACCCCAGCCGGAATGCGCAAATCCGGTAACCGCGTTCTGCGCCTTGGCCCAGCGGAACACGGGGATGCCCCAGCTCGGCCAGTCCTCGATGCGTTTGGTGCCCGGATAATCCTGCTCGCGCAAGCCAAGCAGACAGATGTGGCCGGTGTGGCTCGAAGGGAAACCCGATACCTCCACGTCATACCTCATCAGGTTTTCCTTGGTCGAAAGGGCATGATCCTTACCTTCGAAGAACGTCTTCTGGAAATACCAGCTCGGTCCCCAGGAAAGCACGCTGCCGACCTTGAGGTCTTCGCCCAGGATGTGACGCATCATGTCCTGCGGGAAGACGCCCTCGGTGGGCTTCTCGTAGTGGGCGCAGCCGGCGGCGTGAATATGGTGGTCGCCCGAATACCAACCCATCTTCGCGGGATCGATCCAGCGTTCCAGGCGGAACGCGATCTCGATCGGCTTGGTTTCGACGGTCACCGTCTGCGACTTCCTGCGGTACTCGGGGCCGCGGCCGTATTCGAAGGTATACCGGCCGGGAGGCAGCAGAACGGATTCGCCGTTTGCGCGGTAGATCTGCGGGTGGAAGGCGAAGTCCGGCGCGAGACGCTTCGCCTGGGAAGGATAAACGCGGCCGGCGGTATCGCGGATGAGAAAGGAACCGGTGGTGGGGCGATCGTCGAAGTCGAGGACCCGCAGCGTGACCTTGGCGGCGGGTTTCGCGGTGAAGAGGATGTCGGCCTCGTTGCGGAAACCAAGGTCCTGCGTGCCCTGCCCGACGTCGAAGGCGAGCTTGGCTTCGCGCTTCCCGGCGTCGCGCGAGAACAGCTGCAGGATGCGGTATTCGACTTCGAGCCCGGAGAGCCGCGCTCGAAGCGGCTGTTTGTCGAACATCAGAACGTCGAGAAAGCGCCGCCCCACCAGGCCCGCGGGCGAACCGTGAAGCCGCCCCGCATTTGGGCTGTCCGCGGCCAGCACCGCCGTGACACCGGCTTCGTTGTGCACCTTGACCAGAAAGGTGCGCCAACCCTGCTCCACCAGTTCAGGCCGCGCCGCGCCTTCCTGTACCTTGACGCGGCTTTCCGGATTGATGTTGACGCCGGTCAGGCAGTGGGCATCGAGGATCTGCTGCATCGCGGCGACCGCCGCTTTCTGGCTCTTCGCGACGGCGGCCGCGCCGGCAGTCGAAGGAATGCTCGCGAGGCGGCGCAGTTCGGCGGTTTCCGCCGCGGGCAGAGGCTCGCCGAGCATCTCGAGGGCTTCGATGACGCGAAGCACCTGAGCCGAAAAGGGCTGGTGTTCCACGGAATCGATCACCGGCAGGACGTCGGCTTGAACGAGAGTGGCGCGCACAAGGGCGGCGGCGATCAGGACGAGAGGAAAGTGTCGCATGGTGAGGATTGTGCCACGATGCGAGCGAAAATGCCACCAAAATCAGCGGGAGCGGCCCAGTTGGTAAACGCCGCCGTCGGCGAGGATGGCTTCTCCGGTCATTGATGTGGCCTCGACGGCGAGGAAAAACACGAGGCCCGCGACGTCTTCGACAGTGACAAGGCGGCCGATGGGAGTTACTTCCCTGGCCTGTTCGAAAGCCTCTTCCGGCCATCCGGCGAAACGGGTGCGGATGAGGCCCGGGCAGACGGCGTTCACGCGGACCTGGGGAGCGAAAGCGCGCGCGAGCGACTTGGTCATCGACACCATCGCGGCCTTCGACGCGGCGTACACGATCGAACTTCCAGCCGAGCTGAATGCCGCGGCGGACGCCACATTCACAATGGCCGGCGCGGGAGATTTCCTCAGTAGCGGCATGGCCGCGCGGACACAGTAGAATGCGCCGCGCAGATTCGTGTCAAGGGTTCGGTCCCAGATCTCGTCGGTGAGGTCTTCGAGCTTGTGGTGCGGGACGCGGGTGCTCCATCCCGCATTGTTCACGAGGATGTCGAGCCGTCCGAAGCGCGTTTCGATCTCCGCGATCATCGCCTTCACGCCGGCCTCGCTCGTGACGTCGCCTTGAAGAGCGGCCGAGCCTGCTCCAAGGCTTGGCTGCAACGCTTCGATTTCGCGCACCGTAGCTTCGGCGTCGTCGCGAGAGCGCGCATAATTGACAATCACCGCCGCGCCTTCGCGGGCAAAGCGGAGCGACATCGCCCGCCCCATTCCCGTGCCGCCGCCCGTAACCAACACTACCCGATCCGTTAGCCTCATGAGCTAACAGTCTACATCACACTGTCCCGCGGATTCCCGCCAGGCGTCTTGAAAGCGCTGGCGAAGACGCCTGGAAGAAGACATTGACTGGAGATCGGCAGCCACTCCGAATACGACCGTCCGGTCTGACGGTGGCCGGATGCGCGGGCCGTCGAATTTTTCGGAGAGACGGGGCGCCCGCTCATCATGAGCCGGGAGGCGCACATAACTCCTTTCTCTGCAAAGCGCGCGCCCACATTTGGAATCCTCGTGAGCGGACGCCCTGCGCAGCGGCGCTCGCTGGCGGTCAAGGCACTCCCAGCGCCGCTGGCTAACCGATGCCGCGCGGCGTAGTCTAAAGGTCGGATGGAAGCGATTGAGGACGACGCGGCGATTGTCGCCGTCGTAAAGGCGGGCGGAGAGAGTGCATATCGCACGCTGGTCGAACGCCATGGCCGAAACGTCTTCCGTTTGGCTTTTCGCATGACGCAAAACGAACAAGACGCCGAAGACGTGGTCCAGGAAACCTTCCTGCGAGCTTACCGGAACATCGGTTCGTTCCGCGTGGAATCGAGCTTCGGCACCTGGCTGTACCGGATCGCCGCAAACTGTTCGCTCGATTTTGTAAGGGCGAGGGAGCGGCGGCGCACGAATCCGATGCCGGAAACCGACGTGTTTCCCGCTCCCCATCCGGAACCGGAGCGCCTGGCTTACAGCGGAGAATTGCGCGATCGCATCGCGTCGGCGCTTGGGGAGCTTAGTCCGATGGAGCGGGCGGCGTTTTCGCTAAGGCATTTCGACGGGCTTTCGATCGACGAAATCAGCCGCCGGCTCGGCCCAAGCGGCGGGGCCATCAAGAACAGCATTTTCCGCGCGGCAACGAAGTTGAGACAAGCGCTTGAGCCTGTCCTGAGCGGAGCTACAAGATGAAGCATCTCAAAGAAGAGCAGCTGGTATTGCATTACTACGGTGAAGGCGAGGATCCAGCCGGGATTACGGCGCACCTGATGGATTGTGAAGATTGCCGGCAGGCATTCGCGCGTTTTGAGTCGGTGCTGAACGCGGTGGCTGAGGAACCTCTTCCGGAACGGGACGAAGCTTACGGAGCGGAGGTGTGGCGGCGGTTGGCGCCCCGTCTGCCTGAAACCGTAAAGCCGGAATGGTCCTTCTTTCCGCGTTGGAGTTGGGCTCCGGCGATGACGGCGGCGGTGGCGTTGCTCGTCACCGTGGCCTTTTTCGCAGGGCGGGCGTCGAACGAGCGCCGTGTTCCCCCGGCCGTTGCCTCGGCTTCCCCGGCGGAACGGGAGAGAGTGCTTCTGATCGCCGTCGGAGATCATCTGGACCGGTCGCAAGTAATGCTTATGGAGATTGTCAACGCTCGCGGCGGAAGGGCCCTCGATATGTCGGACGGGCGTGCGGCGGCTGAGGATTTGCTCGACGCCAATCGCCTTTACCGCCAGACGGCCGCGTCGTCGGGCGATGAAACGGTCACCTCGATGCTCGACGAGCTCGAGCGCGTGCTGCTCGAGATCGCTCACAGTCCCGACGCGCTGTCCCGCAAGGATCTTGATGGATTGCGCGAGCGGCTGGAAGCGAAAGGAATCTTGTTCAAGGTTCGCGTCGCCGGTACTAGAATTCGCGACAGAGAGCGCGGCGAAGCGTCCGCGCCGAAAAACAATCTCTAAGAGGAGTAATCAAGCTATGAAAGGAATTAAGGCTGTGAAAGTAATCAAAGCTGCGAATTGGATCTCGAAAAGTTCTTTGCCGGCCATTTTCTGCGTGGCGCTGGGCGCGGCTCAGCCGGCGCCGCCCGCGCCTGCGCCGCATCCCGAGCCGGCCTTGGCTCCTCTACCGCCAGTCCCACCGCTGCCGCCCCTGCCGCCCGTGCTCGAGTTGGACGGGCTGCGGTTTGAGATTGACGGCATCGCCGATGAGGCTCGCAGGATGGCAGCCGATATTGCAGCATCCGTGCGGGACAACGTGAAAGTGGACATGGAGGCCGTGAGGCAGCAAGTCAAGCAGGCGACGCTTTTTGCGCAGAACTTCGACAGGGATTTCAAGTTCGAATGGAAGCCAGGCGGCTCCGAGGATGGGCGCTACCGCGAGGGAACCCGGCTGCTCGACGATCGCAAGTGGGACCGCGCCGTGGATGTGTTCTCCGAGATCGTTTCCCGCGGCGGCTCGCGAGCGGATGGCGCGCTCTATTGGAAGGCTTACGCGCTGCACAAATTGGGACGCCGTCCCGAGGCTCAGACGCTGCTCGCCGAACTGGCGAAGACTTATCCCAACAGCGGCTGGTTAAACGATTCGAAAGCGCTTTCGGTGGAAATCAGTCAGGCGGCCGGCCAGCCGGTCTCTCCGGAAAGTCAGGACGACGACGAGTTGAAGCTGATCGCGCTGAACGGTCTGGTGAATTCGGACCCAGAGCGCGCCGTGCCTTTGATCGAGAAGCTGCTCTCGGGCAGCCACTCGCCAAAGATGAAAGAGAGGGCGCTGTTTGTGCTCGCGCAGAGCGGGTCGGTGCGGGGACGCGAAGCGCTGACCCAGATCGCTCGCGGCAAATCGAACCCGGATCTGCAATTGAGAGCCTTGCGCTATCTGGGCACTGCGATGAAAGGGAAAGAAAGCCGCCAAGTGCTGGGCGAGATTTACAGTTCGGCGACGAGCGTGGAAGTGAAGCGGGAGATCCTGCGCGGCTTCATGTCCAACGGCGACCGGGAGCAGGTGGTGAACGCGGCGAAGACGGAGAGCGCGCCTGAGTTGCGCCGCGAGGCGATCCGGCTGATGGGTGAGATGCGCGCCGACGCGGAACTGTGGCAGATGTACCAGGGATCGGCGGCCGACATGAAGCAGGAGATTCTGCGAGCCATGGCCGGCGGCGGAAATTCCGACAAGCTGCTCGAGATTCTGAAGACCGATAAGGATTCGAAGCTGCGCCTCGAATCGATCCGCGCCCTACAGCGGCGCGACGCGGCCAAGAACGGAGAGGCGATCGCCGCGCTCTACCCCGGAGAGGCGGACGCCGAGGTAAAGAAGGAAATTCTGCGGGCGATGGCGCGGCAGAATAACGTAAAGATTCTGGTGGATCTGGCCCGCAAGGAAACCGACCCCGCCCTGAAGCGGGAGGCCGTTCAAAACCTGTCGCGCATGAAATCGAAAGAAGCGACCGATTTCCTGTTGGAAGTGCTGGGCAACAAGTAGCGGAGCATCCAAATGACATTTCCGAAACCGTGGGTCCTGGGAGTAGTGTGTCTGCTGGCCGCGGCGGAAGAGCCGCGCATCCGGAACGCCCGGACTGAGACGCGCGCCGTGTCCGGAGATTTCGAAGCGGCAGTGGCTGCGATTGCGCGCCAACAACCAAGCGGCTGGTTCGGATATTCCATCGCGGTCGCCCGGGACGGCGGTTGGCAAAACTGTTCGAACGTGGTTCATCTCGAGGGCGCTGAGCGCGCGCTTGTGCTCGGCCGAATCGAGGGCGGGGCCGTCACGAGAATAAGAACTCTGCCCGTCGAGTGCGAGATCGACGCGGGCGGGCAGAGCTTCACCTGGTTTACCGGGGTGACGCAGGCGCAGAGCGTTCGGCTGCTCACCGGAATCGTGAAGGCGGCGAATTCGGGAAACCGCGAACGCCAGCGCCTGCGGGATTCGGCGTTCTCGGCGCTCTCGCAGCACTCCGGCGCGGAAGCGGAACAGGCGATCGAGCAGTTCGCGGACGCGGCACAGCCCGACTGGATGAGGGAGCGCGCCATTTCCGCGCTCGCCCAGAACCGCGAGCCGAAGGCAACCGCGGCGTTGACTGCGATTGCGCGTAACGACAAGACGGTCCGGATGCGTTCTTTCGCCGTGGGAAGGCTCGCGGACAAGCTGGGGCCGGACGCGATTCCCACTCTCAAGGCGATTATTCGAAACGATCCTTCCGATGAAGTCATGCGTCAGGCGGTGCAGGGACTGACCCGTGTGGGCGAAGAACACGGCGTTCCGGCGCTCATCGAGATTGCGCGTGCGCGGGACAATCCGCCGGCTCGCAAAGAGGCCATGCGGCGGCTCGGGCAAGCGAAGGACACCAGGGCCCGGGCCTTCCTCGAAGAATTCGTGAAATGAGAACCAAGCGTTTTTCCGCGATTCGCCGTCTAAGTTACGGAACAAATTTCCGCGAACGCCGTCTAAGTTAGGGAACAAAACGCGCGGAGAATTCGTAACTCCGCAAGTAGCCGTTACTACTGCACGTCAGCTCATCGCGCAGTTATCTCTGGAGCACAAATGCGGACTCTCGTCTTAACAGGATTATTGTGCGCAGTCGCCTGCGCGCAAACGCAGGAGTGGGAAGAATTCATGGCGAAGGGCAGCGCGCTTCGCCGGGAGAGCAAGTTCGTGGAGGCCGAGCAGTGGTATCGCCGCGCGCTCGCCGAGGGCTCGGACACGCCGCGAGCACTGAACAGCCTTGGAGTGCTCTTCTACGAGACCGGACGCTACGCGGAAGCCATCGCCTTCTACGATCGCGCGCTCGAAATCTGGCGGAGCCGCCTGGGAGAGGACCACGCGGACCTTGCCGCTACGATAAACAATTTGTCCACGGCGTTTTATGCAATGGGGCGTCATTCCGAAGCCGAAGGGCTCGCTCGCCGCGCTCTGGCGATTCGCGAGAAGGCGTATGGACCCGGCGATCCGCAGGTGGCGGAGACTCTGGACAATCTCGCTTCCTACCGGGCCGCGCAAGGAGCGCTTGCGGAGGCGGAGGAGATTTACCGCCGCGTCCTGGCCATACGGGAGAAGGCGCTCGGAGACGGGAGTCCGCCCGTCGCGGCGACGCTCAACAATCTCGCGGTCGTGTTGAGTCAGGCGGGTAAGTACACCGAATCGGAACGGCTTCAGACAAGGGCTCTCCTAATTTGGGAGAAGGTGCTTGGCCCGGAGAATCCAAGTGTCGCCACGTCGATCTCGAATCTGGCGGACATCCGGATCAAGCTCGGGCTCCAGGAGGGCGTGGAAACGCTCTACCTGCGCGCTCTGTCGATACGCGAGCGGGCGTTCGGGAGCGAGCATCCGCTGGTTGCCAACACTCTGAATAATCTTGGGAGCGCCTACGCAAACCAACGGCGCTTTGCCGAAGCGGAACCGATGTACCGCCGCGCGCTCGCTATCGAAGAGAAATCTCTCGGCCCTTCGCACCCCTCAACGGCGACGGTGCTGAACAATCTCGGCGACCTGCGCCGGCTGCAAGGACGGCTGCCCGAAGCGAAGGAACTGTACTTGCGAACAATGCGGATTTGGGAGAAGTCGCTCGGTCCGGAACATTCGAATGTGGGGCGGCTCTGGAATAACCTCGCGGCTATCTCCCGCGGCGAGGGCAACCATGAAGAATCCGTAGCTCACTACGGGAAGGCGGTGGCCATTTTCGAAAAGGCGCTCGGGCCGGACCACCCCGACACCGGCATGATCCTGACGAATCTGGCGGACCTGCGCTTTTTGCAGGGGCGCGTCGAACAGGCCGAGACTCTCAGCCGGCGGGCGCTCGGGATCGCCCAAAAATCCTTCGGCGAGAACCATGCGGCCACCGCCGAAGCCTCCGGCCGGTTAGCGACGGCGCTCGTGGTCCTGCGCCGCCTCACCGAGGCGCCGCGCTTCTATGCGAGGGCGTTGGCGATCCGGGAAAAGCTGTCGGGTCCGGCACACTCGTCACTCGCGCCCACGCTGGCGGCTCTCGGCCACACCTATCAACTTGACTCGCGGCCGGCGGCGGCGGAGCCTCTCTACCGGCGAGCGCTCGCCATCTGGGAAACGGTTCCCGACAACGATATTGAGCTCCAGGCAAGCACGCTCAATAGTCTGGCGATGCTATGTAGCGAGATGGGGCGCTTCGAAGAGGCGGAGCCGCTGTTTCGCCGCGCGGCCGGCTTGACCGAGAAGGCGCTCGGGCCCGCGGACCGCAATCTCGCGGTTGTGCTTCAGAATCTGGCCGTCGCCATGCGCAAGAATAATCGCGCGGGCGACGCGAAGAAGATCGAGTCCCGGGCGAAGTCCCTATTAAAGGATGAAAGGGACTGAACGGATTCGCGGCGGCAGCCCTGGCGTACAATGGGGTATGGGCCAAGCTGCCAGCGCTTCCTTCAAATTCTTCCTGCCGTTCGCCATCGCACTGTCAGTTGGCGCGCAGACAACGCCGGTGATCACCGCCGTCACTCCTTCCACGGTCGCGGCAGGTGGCCCGGATCTCACGATCACCATCACCGGTAGCGGCTTTCTACCGCTGACTGCCGGCACCATCTCCGTCGTCGGATCGCAGGTTCGGTTCAACGGAAACGCCTTGGCGAGCACCTTTGTCAGCAGTACCGGAATGACGGCTGTGATACCGGCGGCGCTCACTGCCCGTGACGGCACTGGGCAGATTCAGGTGTTGAACACGTCCGTTAGCAGTCCCACCGCATCATCAAATGCGGTGTCGTTCGTCATCGGTACGGGGATCTCCGGTGGGCCGGAACCTGTGCGGATAACCGTCACGCCTTCTCAGGTAGCGCCGGGCGGGCCCGACCTCACGATTACGATTAGAGGTGCTGGTTTTCAGAGAAGTGAGGGCGGCATCGCCGCCAACGGGTCGCGGGTTCGCTGGAACGACACCCCGTTGACCACCACTTTTGTCAGCGCGACTGAGTTAAGAGCGGTGGTTCCCGCGGCGCTCACCGCCAGCGCGGGTATCGCAACCATACAGGTAGTGACCAGCTCCGCTGGAACCGATCCGGTGAATTCGGACAAAGCGACTTTCCTTATCGGCACGGCGATCGCGATCGGGACCACTTCCCCTCTGCCGCCGGCGGTCCTGAACGCGCCGTACACGCCCGTGACGCTGGCCGTCACAGGCGGCGTCGCGCCCTATCGATTTGCTCTGGCAGCGGGACCGGGCTTACCGGCGGGTGTCACTTTGAGCGTGTCCGGCGTGATCTCGGGAACTCCCACAGTTTTGGGTAAATTCGATTTCTCCGTCCAGGTAACCGATGGCGGGCAGGGCACTGGCCTGAAAGCCCTTTCACTTTCGGTGGTTCCGGCGGTGGCTCTTAAGCTCTCGGAGACGAGCTTAAGCTTCGACGGTATTGTCAGCGGCGACCAGCCTGCCGCGCAGCGCGTGCTGGTGACAGCCGAAGATGCGCGTCTACCCTACACGGTCCGTACAGACGGAGCGAGGTGGCTCACGATCAGGCCCGTCGCGGGCGTCACACCGGGCGGATTCGCCGTTTTCGCGGACCAAACGGGTCTCGCCCCTAGCGCCGCCAACGCGCCTTACAAGGCGGTCATCACCGTGGTGGGTCCCGCCGGAACCCTGGACATTCAGGTAAGCTTCACGGTGCGCGACATCCCGCCGGCCCTCACCGTTTCTCCGAGTCTGCTGAAATTTGCCTCGCGCCTTGGAGGTCCCGCCCCCCGTCCCCAGTCGATTCTCGTGCGCAGCGGCGGCGGCGGCGGCCCGCAGAACTTCACTGCCGCCGTACTGGGAGCGAACTCTTGGCTGCGCCTGCCGGTAACCAGCGGCCGCACGGTGGCCGGCCGGCCGGCGACCCTCGAGGTCACGGCGGTTCCCACCGGGCTCGCGATCGGAACCTATCGCGAGGTGGTGCGGATCGCTTCCGCCTCGTGCGTTCAACCGAACTGCGATGTCGCCGTCAACCTGGTGGTAACCCCCGCGGGCGGAAGACTGGTTCTCAGCCAAACGGGCATACTATTTGAGGCGAAGCGAGGGAGCACCGTTACGCTGCAAAATACCATCGCGATCCGGAACGCGGGTGAGGGAACGCTTAATTGGAGCGCTGAGGTTCTTCCCGGAGCGTCGACGGCCTTCTCCATCAGCGGACCGGCGGCGGGCACTGCGGGAGCCGCCGCGAACGGATCGCTCACGATAGAGGCGAATCCAGCGGGATTGTTGAGCGGCGCCGTGTACGGACGCGTTCGGGTGACCGCGCCTGAGGCGCCGAATTCGCCGCAACTGTTGATCCTGGTCCTCAATGTAGTACCGGCCGACGCGCCGAACGTTCCCGTCCTCGATAACGGCGGGATGGTATTCGTTGCACCTACTGGGACGGCGGCGCGCGACCAGCAGACCCGGTTGACCACGGCCAGCCTCACGCCCGTGCCTTATTCGATTTCCGCCTCCACGTCCGACGGCGGTTCGTGGCTGTCCGCGAGCCCGGTCTCCGGCACGATTTCAAGCGGAACTCCCGTAACGATTACGGTGAGCGCGGACGCCGCCCAGTTGGCGCGCGGGGTGTTCACGGGTGAAGTGAACATCTCTTTGGGTGGATCTCTGCGGTCGATCAACGTGCTGTTTATCGTCATTCCAAAACCGCCGGCGGCGGCCTTCGCAGCTGGACCGGGGGCGGCTGGCTGCACACCCGAGAGGCTTGTGGCCGTGAGCAACGTTCCGGGTAATTTTTCGAGTCTGGTGGCGTGGCCGACGCAATTACAGGTGCGCGTCCTCGACGATTGCGGCGACGCCGCGGCCTCCGCTCAAGTGGTGGCGTCCTTCACGAACGGCGATGCTCCGATCGCGCTGCAGACAAGCGACGCCGTGAACGGACTCTACGCCGGCACGTGGACTCCCGCCAAGGCCGCAACGAAGATGACGGTCACGTCCACGGCATCCACCACTACGGGGCTGGCTCCGGCGACGGCGCAGATTTCCGGCGCGGTCAATGCCAATAAGGCGCCGGTCCTGTTTCCCAATGGAACGCTGAGCAACCTCAATTCCCAGGTTGGAGCCGCCCTCGCGCCAGGAACGGTGGCGGCGATCTTCGGGTCCGAACTCGCGACTTCGACCGACGCTCCCCCGACGGTCCCGCTGCCGACTTCCTTTAGAGGAACCAGCGTGTTGATAGGCGGTCTGGAAGCTCCGCTCTATTTTGTGAGCAGCGGCCAGATCAACGCACAAATTCCGGCTGAACTCGCGCCGGATAAGGAGTATCAGGTCCTCGTGATCGTGGACGGCGCTCTTACGGTTCCGGATGCGATCTCGCTTTCTCCCGTTCAGCCCGGTGTCGCGGCCTTCGCGAACGGACGCGTCATCGCGCAGCATGGCGATTTCAGCCTGGTCGACACGAACAATCCCGCAAGGGCGGGCGAAGCGATAGTCGTTTACCTGATCGGTCTGGGAGAAACGAATCCTAAGGTGCCGTCGGGCACGGCGTCGCCGGCATCTGAACCGCTGGCGCGCGTGGTGTCGCCGGTTACGGTGACGGTCGACGGCAGGAACGCGGAAATCTTCTTCGCGGGACTGACTCCGGGAGCGGTCGGTCTCTATCAGATCAACTTCCGCGTACCGCCCGAATCGCCCACGGGCGATCTGCCGGTCGTCATCACGCAGAAGGGCGCCGCGGCGAACGCGACGGTCTTGCAGGTACGTCAATAGGCGAAACGGGATCGATGGCATCCGAACTCGTCTGTTTCGAGCCTCGCTGCCGCGAGCGTTTCGCGATCACCGAGGCGATTTACAACTGCCGAAAGTGTGGCGGCTTGCTCGAGGCCGCCTATACGAACGCGATCGATCCCGTCGCGCTCAAACGCATCTGGCGCGAGCGGCGGATGAGCAATGCCGCGATCGACCAGAGCGGCGTCTGGCGCTACCGCGAGTTAATTCCGTTTCTCGATAGCGAAGCGCGCATCGTGACCCTGCGGGAGGGCAACACTCCCCTGCTTCCCGCCCCGAAGGCGGCCGGATACGGCGGCCTCGAACGGCTGGTTTTCAAGCACCAGGGCTTCAACCCGACCGGATCTTTCAAAGACAACGGCATGACCTGCGGCGTGGCGCAAGCTCTGCGGCTCGGCATGAAGCGCGTGGCGTGCGTGTCGACCGGTAACACTTCGGCTTCCATGGCCGCCTATTCGAGCGCCGCCGGGCTCGACCCGATCATCTTCATTCCGAACGGCAACATCTCCTACGGCAAGCTGGCGCAGGCTCTCGAGTACGGCGCCCGTACTCTCCAGGTGGAGGCGAACTTCGACCAGATTCTGGCGCTGGTCCGCGTGCTTGCGGACCGGCTGGGCATCTATCTGCTCAACTCGATCAACCCATTCCGGATCGAGGGACAGAAGACCATCGTCATCGAGATGATGGACCAGCGAGATTGGAACCCGCCCGATTGGATCGTGCTGCCCGGCGGCAATCTTGGAAACACAGCCGCTTTCGGCAAGGCGCTGCGCGAATTGCGGGAGCACGGCTTCATCGATCGCATCCCAAGGCTTGCCGTGATTCAAGCGGCGGGGTCGGCTCCGTTCTACGACTTGGTGCGCCGGCCGGACGGGTCGGCGCTTGTCCCGGTGGGGCATCCTGAAACGCTGGCGACGGCGATCAAGATCGGCGATCCCGTGTCCTGGCCGAAGGCGCTCCATGAGGTGACGTCTTCAGGGGGCGTCGTCGAGAAGGTGACGGAGCAGGAGATCGCCGACGCGAAAGCGGTGATCGGGCTCTGCGGAATCGGCTGTGAGCCCGCCTCGGCCGCGACGCTCGCGGGTATCCGCAAGTTGACGGCGGCGGGAGTCATCGATCGGGGCGCGGACGTGGTTGCCGTACTGACGGGGAATGTGTTGAAGGACCCCGATTATATCTATCGCTATCACACCGGACAACTTGAGATGCCGGACGGCGCCGCGATTCGCGCCACGTTCGGCAACGCGCCAACGGTTGTACCGAACGACGCGGAGAAGATCGCCGCGCTCCTTGGTTAATTGATTGGGTCAATCGGCCTCGGTTAGGAGCCGCGCGTAAGAGGTGCAACCGCTCAATTGAACCTGAATTCCGAAGTTGAAGCCAAGGTCAGTGTAGACTGGGCGGATGGAAGCTGAAGGGACACGGATATTCGGCGGGCAGAAGGTGGTGTTGAAGGAAACGGACACAGCGCTGACGCCCTTTGGGGGGATGGTGGTGTTTCTGGAGTTTCTGAATAAGATCGGGTTTGGGAAGAAGGTGATCGAGTGTATACCGGTCACGCATCGGTCTCCGAACTCGATCCCTCCGGCGCAAACGTTTGTCGCATTTTTGGTTTCGGTAGCGGCGGGAGCGCGACGCTTCGCACAGACCAGCCGGCTGCGTGGGGACCGGGCGTTGCATGGCCTGTTGGGAATCGACCGATTTCCCAGCGACGACACGATCCGCAATCTATTTCTTCGGTTTGGGATGGGGGAAGTGCAACGATTCTTTGAGCCGATGACGGAGTGGATGATGGAGCGGTTGCCGCAACGGAGCGAAGGGCATAGTCTGGACTTGGATTCGACAGTATTCCAACGCCATGGACAACAACAGGAAGGAGCGCTGAAAGGCTACAACCCCGGCGTCCGGGACGGCTGAGTCACCATCCGCTGTTAGCGGTGCTGGCGGAAAGTCGCTTTGTGATGCACGGCTGGATGCGCAGCGGGAACAGCGGGACAGGACGGAAGGAACAATGGAAGCCAAGCTACGCACCAATTTGGGCTGAGACTGATATTCTCGCGGCGGTCGTAGCCAATCGATCTCAGGAAGAGCAATTTCTGAGGCTTGATCCCAACGTCACAGCCAGGCGCGAGTGGCCCTGCTCCTGAAGAAGTACAATGACCTACTCGACTCTAACCCGGAACGCGAGGAGATTTTGCAGGCATTCCTATAAAGAGAATCCGCTCCTCCTTTGCCCGGCTCAAGTGCGCGCGTGGCCGAAACTCGCGCTCGGCGCATGGGAAACAGATTTCGTGTTCCAGGAAGCGGCGGGCGATTATCTGCTTGTCGAGCTTGAACGATCCACTCGCCGGTTATCCATCGCTGATGGGCGCCTCAAGTGAGTTGAACCACGCGCGCGGACAAATCGCAGACTGGAAGCGCTATTTGGAAGACAATTTGCCGGCCGTTCAGCGCGAACTAGGATTGACGGGAATTTCTTCAAACCCGAAGAGCTTGGTGGTGATCGGGCGCTCCGCATCTCTCACGCCGGAGAATCGGCGCAAGCTTGTAACAATGGAAAATGAGAGTCCGAAGCTGAAGGTAGTCACATACGACAATGACAACGCGAAAGCCCTCATTGAAAATCTGCTCGGACCGATTATTTTGGGCGCCGTGGGAAATACCGAGGTTTACGTCCTACCGAGAATGCCGCACCAAGAATGACGCATTTTGAAACTGACTCGCTTCTCGCCGCCATTTCCCATTGACAGCTTTGCAACTAATTTTCCGCGTTGATTCCACTCGCGTTAGCGCCAAAACCGCCCCGCCTCGAACCTCCCAGGGATGTACAATCCACATAGAAGGGTGAGGTGCATAGCCCGAACCAAAAAAAGGACAAAATTCACTCTTTGCTCCGACCAATCCCAAGCACATGATAAACAGCCACTTACAGGACCATCTCGCAGTGCAGCCATATTTTCGCATGCTGCGCCACCCACCGCCACCGCGACCCGCACACTGCAAGCAGCCGGGAAACCCACTCCTCGCACCTTTCCACACGAAAACTTACTTTCTGCGTCACCCCCCCACTCAAGCACTTCACTCAAAACAGCTTACGCCCCTCCTCTCCCTCCTTGCTCTGCGTCACCCCCTTCACCCAACCCATCCACTACCAGACTATGCCCCAGCCCATCCCTAGCCTATCCGAACCCCATCCGCTCAGCCTTAGGCCGGGCCACTTTGAACCCCAAAAAACGCCATTCGATGGTTTCTCATTCCCTATCAACGGCTTGCGGGCGATCATGCAGAATCGGACGATTTTTAGAGGTCTACGAGGTCTAACTATGAGTACCCAGCCCTTCGAACCAAAACCCACGCCGCCCGTCGGCCTGGTCCAGATCGACTCCATCGAGGACATCATCAGGAAGCGGCTCGCCGATGAGCGGGCGCGCCTCGAAGCCGAAGCGGGTGTCGCCAGGCGCGATGCTCATCACTTCAAAAAGCCCGTCGAGCGCCCGTTCACAAAGGACCAGCGCGGCCACACCACCCTCCTGTTCGGCGGCCTCACCTGGAAGCACGAAAAGCTCGTCCACGGCGCTTTCGAAGGCCTCGGCTACGTCTCGGAGGTCATCCCCACCCCCGATGTCCGCGCCTTCCAGGCCGGCAAGGAATACGGCAACAACGGCCAGTGCAATCCCACCTATTTTACGGTCGGAAACCTTGTCCAGTATCTCCAGACACTTGAGGAGCAGGGGCTCACCAAGCAGGAGATCATCGACCGCTACGTCTTCCTCACCGCCGGCGCCTGCGGCCCGTGCCGCTTCGGCATGTACGAAGCCGAATACCGGCTGGCCCTCCGCAACTCCGGTTTCGACGGCTTCCGCGTCATGCTCTTCCAGCAGTCCGGCGGCCTCAGCCAGTCCGACGCCGAAGCCGGTCTTGAGATGAATCTCGACTTCTTCCTCGGCATCCTCAACGCGCTCAACTGCGGCGACGTCATCAACGAAGTCGCCTACCAGATCAGGCCCTTTGAGGTGAACGCCGGCGAGACCGATCAGCGCCTCGACGAAGTCATGGACTACATGCACGAGGTCTTCCGCAAGAAGCAGCCCTGGCAGCTCGGCGACAATCTCGCCAAATACCTCGGCGGCTTTTCCGATACCGCGGAATACATCGGCAAGTTCGTCAATCAGCTCAAGGGCGAGGACCTCATGCCGTCCCTCCGTCGCGCGCGCGACATGTACGACGTCATCGAAGTGGACCGCCTCCGCGTGAAGCCGATCGTCAAGATCACCGGTGAATTCTGGGCTCAGACCACCGAGGGCGACGGCAACTTCAACATGTTCAAATTCCTCGAGCGCGAAGGCGCGCAGGTGATCGTCGAGCCGATCGGCACCTGGATCATGTACATGATTCACCAGGTCGTGCAGAAGTACAAGGACCTGAAGGGTCTCGAAGAAGGCGCGGTGATGCCTCCGCTATGGCGGCTCGACAAGCGCGCGAAGATCGAGTTCAACTTCCGTAACAAGGTCGCTAAGCTGAAGCTGGCGGAAGCGATCTTCAAGAACGAGTATCACAAGATCGTAGACGCGCTCGGCGGCGTGGGCCATCACCTCATCGATCAGTACGAATTGCAGCGCATCGGCCATCCTTTCTACAACTCGCGCGCCGGCGGCGGGGAAGGCCATCTCGAAATCGCCAAGAACATCTATTACACGAACAAAGACCTCGCCCACATGGTGCTCTCGGTCAAGCCGTTCGGCTGCATGCCTTCCACGCAGTCCGATGGAGCGCAATCCGCCGTCGTTTCGAACTACAAGGACATGATCTACCTCCCGGTCGAAACCTCCGGCGAAGGCGAGATCAACGCTCATAGCCGCGTGCAGATGGCTCTTGGCGAGGCCAAGGCGAAGGCCAAGCGCGAGTTCGCGGAGACCCTCGAAAAGACCGGTCTTACGCTCGACGAATGCCGCGCCTTCACCGCCGCGCATCCGGAAATGAATCGCGCCCTGTACAAGGTCCCTCACACCAAGGGCATCGTCGGCACAGCTGCGAATTTCGTGATGCACATCGCCGAACGCATGAAGAAAGAGACCGTAGTTCAGTAGCCCGGGGAGAACATGGAACGCAAATTTCTGATCGGCATGGACGTGGGCTCGACCACGGTGAAAGCCACCGTAGTCGACGCAGCTACCGACCAGATGGTCTGGTCGGACTATCAGCGTCACGACACCAAGCAGCCTGAAAAGGTGCTTGAGTTCTGCAAGCGCTTCGAAACCGAAGTCGAAGGTTTCAAGGCCGAAAACTCGCGCATGTTCATCACCGGCTCGGGCGGCAATGGCATGACGAAGTATCTCGGCGCGAAGTTCGTCCAGGAAGTCAACGCCGTTTCACTCGCCGTCGAAAAGCTCTATCCCGAGTGCGGCTCCGTCATTGAACTCGGCGGGCAGGACGCGAAAATCATTATCTTCAAAACCGACCCCGTGACGGGCCGTAAGAAGAAAATGCCGTCGATGAACGATAAGTGCGCCGGCGGTACGGGCGCGGTTATCGATAAGATCAACGCCAAGCTGCGCATCCCCACCGAACAGCTTTGCGAGATGGGTTACAAGGGCATCAAGCTTCATCCGGTCGCCGGCAAGTGCGGCGTCTTCGCGGAAACCGACATCAACGGTTTGCAGAAGATGGGCGTTCCGCCCGATCAACTGATGGCGTCGCTTTTCGAGGCGATCGTCATGCAGAATCTCTCCGTGCTTACGCGCGGCAACACGCTGCAACCCGTCGTTCTGCTGCTCGGCGGCCCTAACTGCTACATCAAGGGCATGCGGGATTGCTGGAAGACCAACATCCCGAAGATCTGGGAAGAGCGCGGCACGCCGCTCCCCGAAGGCGTTCCGCCTGAAGATCTGATCAAGACTCCGGACAACGCCCAGTACTTCGCCGCCCTCGGCTCGATCGAATACGGCAAGACGGAAGACGATGCCGTCGGCCGGTACATCGGTTGGGACAAGCTCGAGTGGTATGTGAAAGTGGGCCGCGAAGAAGAGAAGCAGAAGCGCGGCGGTACCGGCGGCCTCGCTAAAGACGAAGCCGATCTATCTCGGTTCAAGGAAAAGTACCGCACCAAGAAATTCATCCCGACGACTTTCCAGCCCGGAGAAGTGGTCGAGGGATTCGTCGGTATCGATGGCGGTTCTACGTCAACCAAAGCCGTCCTGCTCTCGAAAGACAAAGAGCGCCGCATTCTTTGCAAGACCTATCAGCTATCGAAGGGCAACCCCATCGAAGACACGATGGAAGTGTTCGCCAAGCTCGAAAAGCAGGTCTCGGACCAAGGCGCGACGCTGAAGGTATTGGGAGTCGGCACCACCGGCTACGCGAAGGACATTCTCAAGGATGTCATTGGGGCCGATGCCGCGCTCGTCGAAACCGTCGCCCATACCCAGGCCGGCCTGCACTTCTACGACGACGTGGACGTCATCTGCGACGTCGGCGGTCAGGACATCAAGATCATCATTCTGAAAGACGGCCGCGTGAAGGACTTCAAGCTGAACACACAGTGTTCCGCGGGCAACGGGTACTTCCTGCAATCGACCGCGCAGGGCTTCAACGTGCCGGTTGAGCAGTACGCCGATACGGCCTTCGGCGCAAATGGCTACCCGTCGTTCGGCTACGGCTGCGCCGTCTTCATGCAGTCCGATATCGTCGATTTCCAGCGCCAGGGCTGGAAGCCGGAAGAGATCATGGCGGGCCTCTGCAACGTGCTGCCGAAGAACATCTGGCTCTACGTTTCGCAGATTCCGAACATCTCGGCGATCGGGACGCGCTTCCTGCTGCAGGGCGGAACACAGTACAATCTGGCCGCGGTGAAGTCGCAGGTCGATTTCATCGAGTCGCGCTTCAAGGGCAAACCGGTTCAGCCCGATGTCATCGTGCACGAGCATTGCGGCGAGGCGGGCGCAATCGGATCGGCGCTCGAGGCCGGACGCCTGTGGGACCACGGCCGCGTTTCAAGCTTCATCGGCATGAACGCGGTGGGCAACATCACCTACAAGACCACGCGCGAAGAAGCCACGCGCTGTTACTTCTGCAAGAACAAGTGCCTGCGCACTTTCATCGATGTGAAGACGGACATCATCAATATCGACTTCCGTCCCCCCGTCCGCACCAAGGTTCCGCTCGAAGCCGGCTCGCAGCGCCTCATCATTGCGACCTGCGAAAAGGGCACGGTCGAAAACATCGAGGACATGCGTCAGATCAAGGGCTCGCTCGATAAGATCAAGGCGGCGAATCCGAATTTCGTCGAAATCGCGGCGAAAGCCGTCTTCCGTGTTCCCGATGCTCCGAATGTCGCCGATCCGCTGCCCCGGTTCCAGCTTACGGCCTCCGCCAAGGCGCGGACCGCGCTCATGAAGAAGCGCGGCGAGATCCGTATCGGCATGCCTCGCGTGCTCAACATGTATTCGCAGACGCCCGTGTTTACGGGCTATTTCGCCTCCCTCGGGCTCAAGGCGGAGAATCTGGTTTACTCGGATTACACGAGCGAGCAACTTTACAAGGAAGGCGCGAAGCGCGGCTCGATCGACCCCTGTTTCCCGTCGAAGCTCGGCATACCGCACGTCCACAACCTGCTCTACGTAGTACACGCGAAGAAGGCTCTCGACATCATCTTTTTCCCGATGATCGATTGCCTCACCAGTCCTCTGAAGGCCACGCAGGCGAATCGCACCTGCCCCACCGTGGCGACAACGCCTGAAGCCGTGAAGGCGGCGTTCACGAAGGAAGGCGACCTTTTCAAAGAGAAGGGCGTTCTGTTCCTCGATACGTTCGTCAACATCTCGAAGCCCGACATTTTCGAGCGCCAGATGTACGAGCAGTTCAAGGACATTCTGGGCCTCTCTCCCGAAGAGAACAGCCGCGCGATCAAGGAAGGTTACCGCGCGCTCGACCACTTCGACAACGTCATCATGCGGGGCGCGGCCCGCGAGACGCTCGACCAGTTGGAGCGTGAAGACCGCCTCGGCGTGGTGTTGCTCGGACGTCCGTATCACAACGATCCGGGCGTCAATCACGAGATCCTCGAAGAGTTCCAGAAGCTCGGCTACCCTGTGTTCGCGCAGGATGCCCTGCCCATCGACGACGATATTGTCTGGCGCCTCTTTGGACAGGAAGTGCTGACCGGCGAGATCAAGGACCCGATGGAAATCGGGGACGTGTGGAAGAACTCCTACAGCGAAAACACGTCGCGCAAGGTGTGGGCCGCGAAGTACGTCGCGCGGCATCCGAACCTGGTGGCTCTTGAGTTATCGAGCTTCAAGTGCGGCCACGACGCGCCCATCTACACGGTGGTCGAGGAAATCGTCGAGCACTCCGGGACTCCGTACTTCTGCTTCAAGGACATCGACGAAAACAAGCCGACAGGCTCGATCAAGATTCGCGTCGAGACCATCGGCTACTTCCTGAAACGCTACCGTGAAGACATGGTGGCGAACAAGAAGAAGGTCAAGACGATCGAGGAGCAGATGGCGGAGTTTGAAGCCCGCCTGCGCCGGCAGATCACGCGCGAGCGCGTGGAAGCCGATACCCGCGTCCGCTCTTCGTTCGACCAGGGCCATATCCCGACGATTCACGTGAGCGTCGGCGCGCTCGCAGCGTCGCGTCCGCCAGTCGTCGAAACGCGCGTCTCGGGCGATTGATCGCGGGGTCGGAACAAGGCTCGCAACATCTTTCGAGTTGTTCTCGCAACCGTCGGCAGATTCGGAGCGGGCCTGCGATTCGAGCAGAGTGTTTGTTCTGAAGGTGCAGTCACCTCCGATATCGGTAGTGTCCATGCACGTCACACTACTGTTGAATGGAGTCGGTTAGACGGCATTGACGGCGCACGATGAGAATGTTGCCCCAATTGGTCCTGAATTCTGCAGCCCTACACGGTAACGGACTGAGAGCAAGATCAATGGCAGTCAGTGCCATGGTGAGACATAGACGAAAAGGCATTTTAGCTCCAAGGAGACATCGCTTGTAAACCGGAATTACCATTTTCGCTCCCGGCTCTTGGATAAGCATACACCCAGCGGCACATCCAGCCTTGACGGTCCGGCCGCCAGTCGTTAAAACGCGCGTCTCGGGCGACTGAACCGCAGCTACAGCAGCATGTCGGCGGGTTGCTACACCGCCGGCGCCGGCACGAAGGCGTCACAATTGATCTCGCGGCTTGCCATGCCCGCAAGAAAGAGGCTCTTCTTCAACAGGTTGACGATCTGCGGATCGCCGCAGACGTAACCGCGCCACCCCGCCAGTTTCGGATGGGCAGCGAGCACGACTTCCGGTAGCGGGCCATCGCGGTTCAATAGCGCCGGCCGGTAATGGAAGTTCGGATGCCTGGCGTGCAACGCCTCCAGCTCTTTCACCAGGTAGAGGCCGCGTTCGTCAAGCGCGCCGTGATAGAGCCAGACCGGTCCGTCGTGACCTTGCCCGAGCGCGTCGCGCACGATGCCGTAAAGCGGCGCCAGTCCCGTTCCGGTCCCAATCAGAAGGAGCGGCTGCCCGGGCGCGCCAGTCGTGTAGAAGCAGGTTCCGGCCGGTCCCTGCACGGTAAGCTCGGCTCCCGGTTGAGCGGCGCCGGCAAGCCAACTGCTCATCCGCCCGTTCGGAATCACGCGAACGTGAAGCTCAATCATCCCGTCCTCCGGCAGACTGGCAATGGAGTAGCTGCGGCCCAAACCGTCGGCTCGGAACAGCGTCAGATATTGACCCGCCCGGTGGCGGAGCGGCTCAGCGCATTCGAGCGCTACGCGAAGCACGGTATCGCTCAGCCAACTGGTGGCCACGAGCCTTGTCGCGGTCCGAACTCCGGGGTCGGGCAGTGTGGCGGCGAAATCCTGTTCCGGACGGCAGACGCAGGCAAGGAAGTAGCCCTGCTCGGCGAGCGCGGGCTTAAGTCCGGCTTGTGAGGCGGGTGGGACTGGGCCTTCGGTGGCGTGCAGGAGGCAGCTTTGGCAAACGCCCGCGCGGCAGGAGTGGGACACCGGAGCCCCGGCGCGGAGCAGCGCGTCGAGAACCGTTTCAGAGGGCAGCACCTCGATTTGCTGCGTACCCCAGGTGACAACCGGCACGGGCTAGCGGTTCAACACGTCGGCGCGCGTGGATTCGGCGATTGCCGCAACTTGCGCGATCAGATGCGGGGCGACGCCAAGTTCGGCGAGGCTCGCGCCGAGCAGTTCCACTACCGCGTCGAAGTGGGAGTCGTTCAGCCCGCGCTCGACCAGGTGAGCGTGGCCGCGCCGCATATCTTGGCCGGTATAGTTTGCAGGGCCGCCAAACGCCATGGTGAGAAAAGCCTTCTGTTTGGCGATCTGCCGGTCCATGTCGACGGCGTCGAAGAAGCGGCTGACGCGGTCGTCCGTAAGCACCTTTCGATAAAAGACGTCCACCGCGGCTTCGACGGCGGCCGATCCACCGAGTTGTTCGTAAAGAGTAGGCATAGTTGGAATCGAAGCATTGATGATGCATCGTTTGCGGAGGCAAGTCAACCCGCGGTGTGCGACATCAAAGTGCGATGGCGGTAGGTTTCTTTTTTGTGGCGTAAATCTTAGCGTTGTTATACGCTAAGAGAGGAGGCCCCACCATGAACGACTCTTTGCCTCAGTTGGAAGCCCAAAAAGCCGCTCTGCTGCACCAACTCGC
>CAMDED010000058.1 GCA_945893365.1 Candidatus Sulfopaludibacter sp. SbA3
GCGAGTTGGTGCAGCAGAGCGGCTTTTTGGGCTTCCAACTGAGGCAAAGAGTCGTTCATGGTGGGGCCTCCTCTCTTAGCGTATAACAACGCTAAGATTTACGCCACAAAAAAGAAACCTACCGCCATCGCACTTTGATGTCGCACACCCCGTAGCCTTTAACAAAGCGCCGCTCCGCCATTCTCTTGTTATGATCGGGAGTTGCCATGAAACGCCTACCCTTGACCGCTTTTGTCCTCTCGCTCGCGCTGGTTGCCGCCGAGCGTCCCGTGCCTCCGCCAGGCGTTCCCGTTTCCGCGAAAGATCGCTCCGACCTTGAAACCGCCCTCGCTCAGCTTCGCAAGAGCATCGACGGTCTGCGCGGCGTCAAGTTGCTTCCCGACGTGCAAATCTATTTCGACGCCGTCCGCTACGCCCTCGAAAACAACGAGTTTTTCAAGCCTGAAGACATCCTCCATGGCAAGGAACTCCTTCGCCAGGGGCAGGAACGCGCGGATGCGCTTTCTCGCGGACAAGCTCCCTGGAGCCATGCCACGGGCCTTGTGGTGCGCGGCTACGTCTCGAAGATCGATCGCAGCGTGCAGCCGTACGGACTCGTCGTTCCGCCCACCTACTCGCCCAGTCTGCCGAACAAGTGGCGTCTCGACGCCTGGTTCCACGGCCGCGGCGAGACGTTAAGCGAAGTCAGCTTTCTTTACGACCGGCAGCGCCTGCCAGGCGAGTTCACGCCGCCCAACGCCTTCGTGCTCCACCTCTACGGACGCTATTGCAACGCCAACAAGCTTGCCGGCGAGGTCGACCTGTTCGAGGCTCTCGACGCCGTGAAGGGCCAGTACGCTATCGACCCCAACCGCATCCTCATTCGCGGCTTCAGCATGGGCGGCGCGGCCGCGTGGCAGTTCGGCGCGCACTTCGCCGGGGAGTGGGCCGCCGCCGCTCCCGGCGCGGGCTTCAGCGAGACCGCCGACTTCCTCAAAGTTTTCCAAAAGGAAACCGTCACGCCCACCTGGTGGGAACAGAAGCTGTGGCACATGTACGATGCAACCGACTATGCCGTCAACTTCTTCAATCTGCCGCTAGTCGCCTACAGCGGCGAAATCGACAATCAGAAGCAGGCCGCCGACATGATGGCGAAGGCGCTCGCCGCGGAAGGCATGCCGATGACGCACATCATCGGACCCAACACGCCGCACCGCTACCATCCCGACTCGAAAATTGAAATCAGCCGCCGTCTCGACGCTATCGCCGAGCGCGGGCGCGATCCCTACCCGCGAAAGATACGGTTCACGACCTTCACTTTGGCCTACAACAAGATGAAATGGGTAACGGTGGATTCGCTCGAGAAGCACTGGGAACGCGCGCGGCTTGACGCCGAGATCGCCGATAGCCGCAACGTAACCGTCACATCCCTCAACGTCGGCGCCTTCTCGCTCGAGATGGCCTCGGGCGCATGCCCGCTCGACAATACGCAAAAGCCCACGGTCACAATCGATGGACAGAAAGTCGCCGCCGCCACTCCCTGGAGCGACCGGTCGTGGAACGTCCATTTCCGCAAGACGCTCGGCAAGTGGGCCGCCGTCGAGAGCGCGGATGAGCCTGGGTTGCGGAAGCGTCATGGACTGCAAGGGCCGGTGGACGATGCCTTCCTCGACAGCTTTCTCATAGTCCGCCCCACAGGCACGCCTGCCGCTCCCGGCGTTGCGCCGTGGGTCACGGCGGAGATGAACCGTGCGATCGTCGAGTGGCGCCGCCAGTTCCGCGGCGAGGCGCAGGTTCGCGACGATTCACAGATCGCGGACGACGATATCGCGAACAGCAATCTCGCGCTCTGGGGCGATCCCGGCAGCAACAAAGTGCTTGCCCGCATCGCGGACAAGCTGCCGGTCTCCTGGACCGGGGACGGAGTGGCGATCGGGAAACACAAGTACGCAAGCGCCACTCACGCGCCGATTCTGATCTACCCGAATCCTCTGAATCCGAAGCGCTATGTCGTTTTGAACAGCGGCTTCACTTTCCGCGAGTACGACTACTTGAACAACGCCCGTCAGATTCCGAAGATCGGAGACTATGCCGTGGTCGATACCGCGACGCCTCCCGACGGCCGCTATCCGGGGAAACTCGTCCTTGGCGGCTTCTTCGGCGAGCGTTGGGAAGTCCTCGATTCGGACGGGAAATAGTTTACATCCGGCCGTCATTCTCCTGCGATACACTATACCCTCAAGGGGGCTGTATGTATCACGAAGACGAAGGTCCGATTGAAAGTCTTGTTCATTTATATGTTGACGGCGCTTTTAATCGCCGTGAATTAATCCGGCGCGTGGCGAAATACACGGGCAGCGCCGTGAGCGCCGGAGCAGCCGTGGCGGCGCTCGGCGTTACGGCTCAGACGGCGGAGGCTCAGAATTTCTGCCCGGACGATGTGCGCGTGCCCGCTAACGCCATCGATCTTTCCGTCGAAGACGTTGCCTTTGGCGGAGAGTCCGGAGTCGTTTATGCGCACGTCGCGCGTCCGCGCTTTCAGGCGGATCCCCTGCCTGCCGTGGTCGTGATCCATGAAAATCGCGGCCTTAATGAACATATCAAGGACGTAACACGCCGCTTCGCGCGCGCGAGTTTCGTCGCGGTAGGCGTCGATTTGCTGTCCCGCGAAGGCGGCACGGACAAGTTCCCCGATCCTACCGCCGCGGGCGCAGCCTACAACCGCACAACCGTGGATGGCCGCCAGCAGGACCTGCTTTCCGCCGTGGCGTGGATGAAACAGCAGAGCTATATAGAGGGCGACCGCATCGGGTGTATCGGTTTCTGCGCTGGCGGCGGCAACAGTTTCAACCTCGCCGCGGGAAGTCCGGACATCGCGGCCGCGGTCGTTTACTACGGAATGGCGCCGGCGCCGATTGACCGGATCGCCAATCTGAGCGGCCCCGTCCTCTTGCACTACGCGGAGCTCGATACCGGCTTCACGTCGGGGGTCGCGGCGATTCTTACCAACCTGCTCGCCGCGCGAAAGACCTTTGGTATCCACATCTACGAAGGCGTCAGGCACGCTTTCAATAACGACACCGGCGCGAATTACAACCGTCAGGCCGCCTGCGAAGCCTGGGCGCGCACGACCGATTTCTTCAACCGTCATCTAAGGAAGCCGCGAGCTTGAGCCATAGCGAAAAGAGGAGTCATGACCAGAAGGGGAGCAATACTTAGCGTGGCCGCCGCGCCCGGAAAACCCGCCAGGCAGTTTCAGAACCCGATCGGCAAGACGAAACCGCCCGGTTACACACAAGTCGTGTCCGCCGCGCCGGGGCGAATGCTGTTCATCTCGGGCCAAGGCGGCGCGGATTCGGATGGAAAGATGCCGGAGGACTTTGCGTCACAGGCGCGCAACACCTTTGAGAATATCAAGAGGTGTCTCACGGCGGGCGGAGCGAAGTTCGCCGATATTGTAAAGATCAACTACTATGTGACCGATCTTGCGAGCACGCCCGAGCTGCGCAAGATTCGCGCGGAGTACCTGAACATGGAGAATCCGCCGGCCGCCACGCTGGTTCAGGCCGGTCTCGGGAAAGGCCTGCTGCTCGAAGTGGAAGCGACGGCCATCGTACCCGAATAGGCTTCCGGCGCGTCTACAAAGTCGTAGAATTAAGACTACTGAGGATATCTATGTTTGCTCGTGCATTCGCTCTATCGGCGGTGGTTTTCGTGTGTTTGGTTTCCGGGCAGACATCCGCGCCCAATTCAACCGAGCCTGGCTGGCGACTGGCGAATGGAAAGGCCGGGGAGTTTCTTGTCGATCCCGGTACCAGGATTCCGTTGACTCTGATCAACAGCGTGAGCACGAAGCACTCCGCGGAAGGCGACCGCGTATACCTTGAAACCGCCTTCCCAATCCTCGTGAAAGGACGCATCGTGATTCCTCCGGGCAGCTACGTCGCCGGGACGGTCACGCAGGTGAAGCGTCCGGGACGGATAAAGGGCCGCGGTGAGATCTACGTCCGCTTCGATTCGCTGACCCTGCCGAACGGCGTGACGCGCGATTTCCGCGCGCGCATCGGCGCGATGGACGGACGAGCGAGTGAGGACTTCGACCGTGCGGAAGGTAAGATCCGCAGCGAAGGGAATAAAGGCGGCGACGCGCGCAGCGTCGGTGAAGCGGCTGGCGCCGGCGCTTCGGTCGGCACTATCGCCGGAGCCGCTTCGGGCGGCCACTACGGCATGGGAGCCGGCATTGGCGCGGCAGCCGGCGCGGCGGCGGGACTGATCGGCGTCCTTGTCTCGCGCGGACCGGATGCGATTCTCGCGAAGGGGAGCACTCTTGAAATGGTGCTCGACCGCTCCGTGGCCTTCGATGAATCGGAGCTTGACTTTAACGGCGCTCCACGCCGCGTTTCCGTGGATTCGGGCGGCGGCCCCGCGCCGAGCCGGAAGAATTCGGGCTCGATCCCGCGCCGCGGGTTTCCGTTCTGAGCCGGCCGACTCAGCAATCTACCGAGCCAGGTTCCGGTACTTCCGCAGCAACTCATAGAGCATCACCCCGCCCGCGGTCGCGACGTTGAGCGAATGCTTCAAACCGAGCATCGGAATACGCACGTGCGTGTCGCACAGTTCCGAGAGCGCCGGGGTGATGCCGTCCACCTCGTGCCCGAACACCAGGCATACGGGGAACTTTGGAACCCAGTCGAACAGGTCTACCGCATGCCGGCAGGTCTCGATCGCCGCGATCTCGTAGCCGCGGTCCCGCATTTGACCAGCGGCGGAAAGCGGATCTTCGAATCGTTCCCAGCGCACGGTTTCCTCAGCGCCTAAGGCGGTTTTCGAAATCCCACGGTGCGGCGGCGCAGCCGTGATTCCGCACAGGATCAGTGGTTCGGCGGCGGTGGCGTCGGCAGCGCGAAAAAACGCGCCGACGTTGTACATGCTGCGAATGTTCTCAAGCAGTATGGCAACCGGCAGCGCGTCAATGCCCGCGTATCGAACCGCCGCGGCCGTCACCTGATAAGGAACGCGTTCCAAATCATTACTCTAGCGCGGGCGCAACGGCCTTCGAAAACACTCCCACGCCAACACTCAGGCAGACAGCGCTGCCGGAGTTCCCTCCGCACCCCGGTCAACTAATCCGCCTCTCCCTGCGACGTAATCAGTCCGCTGCCGTCGGTCGTGAGCAGCCGGATGATATCGTCCTGGCTGCCGGTTATATGGCTGCGAAGGAGATCCACCGCGGCTTCCGAATCGGACCGGTTGATCGCATCCACAATCCCGATATGCTCCCGATGCGAGCGTAGCGCTCGCTCCCGGGAGCGGCCCCAGTAGACGCGGACCATTTGCAGGTATGGATAAACCGATTCATACATCCTGGAAATGCGCCGGTTGCCGGACGCGCTCACGATGGAGGTGTGCAATTCCCGATCGCAAATGGCGAAGGTTGCGAAGTCGAAGTCCTCTTTGGATTGGAAGAGCTCCTCACATCGCGCCAATAGCCGTTCGGCCTCCATCGGGCTCCAACGTCCGCCGCAGAAAAGCGCGGGCGCGGACCACAACTCGAGCATCAGGCGTGCCTCGAATACTTCGCGGATCTGGCTGAGGCCTAGCCGGGAAACGAACGTACCGCTCTGCGGATGAATCGTGAGCAAACCTTCGTGGCTCAGCCTGTTGAAGGCCTCCTTGACGGGCGTGCGGCTGATTCCCAATTGCGTCGCAATTTCGTAAATGTTCAGTCTGTGTCCGGGGGGAAGCTCGCCTCGAACGATCTGTTGGCGCAGGACCTCGCAGGCCTGGTTGGCCAGACTGTTCTTGATGATCTGGGTTTGCGGAGCGCTTGCAAGGCCGGACACGTCCCAATTTTCGCATGTTTCTTGCATGTAACATGCCTCTGTTGCCAAAAAGGTATTGACAGCGGCCACATTCGCATGTAACATGTCAATCTGTGAGGGCAGCTGTTCAGCTCGGGGGTTCCCGGCCATCATGACTTCGGGGGTTCATGCGGGCGTTCCGCTCTCAACCGCCGAAGTGTTGAAGTCTCCGTTTGCCCACGCCCCGCACGTCGTCATACTGGACTCGGCAGTCGTTCCCGACTCGGCCGATGCCGTGGTTGAGTCGGAAGTCCTCCGCGGACACTGTCGATTGAGCCGTGTCTGCGTCTCGTCGCCCGAAGAAGCCGTGTGGTCCGCGGCCGATGCCGATGGCATCCTGCTGTGGCACCACGTTGAACTCTCCGGTCCGATGCTTCAACGGCTTGACCGGTGCCGTGCAATTGTCCGCAACGGCGTCGGATTCGACAATGTCGACGTCGACGCGTGTTCAGCCCTTGGCATTTCCGTGTGCAACGTTCCCGACTACGGTACGGAAGAAGTGGCGGACCACGCCCTCGCGCTCGCCCTTTGCCTTACCCGCAGAATCACGCCGGCCGCGGCGAGCGTCCGTTCCGGCCAATGGGACTGGCGCTCGGCACAGCCCGTTCGCCGCTCCTCGACGCGGACTTTTGGCGTTCTGGGGCTCGGGCGTATTGGAACCGCGGTGGCGCTCCGTGCGAAAGCCTTTGGATTCCGGGTGGTTTTTTGCGATCCGTTCCGTCCGGACGGGGTCGACAAAGCTCTCGGTCTCCGCCGCGCTCCGGACCTTCCATCCCTTCTGCGCCAAAGCGATATTCTTTCCATCCACACGCCGCTGACGGCTGAAACGCGTTACATGATTTCCGCAGCCGCACTCAGTCAACTTCCGGACGGCGCGGTGGTGGTAAACACGGCCCGCGGACCGGTAGTGGATGAGGGCGCGCTTGCAGAGGCGCTCCACCAAGGGCGTCTGGCGGGCGCCGGATTAGACGTCGTCGAACAGGAGCCGTCCCCCGATCCGCGCCTGCTTTCCCACCCCAACTGCATCGTCACCCCGCACAGCGCCTTCTATTCGGAGGAGTCGCTGCGGGAAATGCGCGAGAAATCCGCGCGCACCGTTCTTGAGATTCTGCAGGGCCATCCTGCGAGAAACCTCGTAAACTGCCCGGCCGCGCCCCGGGCGATCTTACCAGAAGGAGTCACCGTATGAACTCGCATGTTGTTTCCTCGTCGAACTCCGGCCCCGGATGTCGTGCCGCCATCCGGAGGCTGAATCTGTTGTTCTCCCTCCCGATGCTGTCCGCGCTCGCCGCCTTGTCACTACCGGCACAGACGACTACGGGAGACATCCTGGGCTCGATCGCCGATCAATCGGGCGCAGCCATTTCCGGCGCCGCCGTAACCCTGACCAACCAGGACACCAAGGTTTCGATGGAACGGACAAGCGACGAATCGGGCGACTTCGCCTTCACCATCGTCCGGCCCGGAATCTACAGCGTGACGGCGGCAAAGGCAGGCTTCGAGCGCGTGGTTTCAAAAGACCTCCAACTGCTGGTTGGACAGCGTGTCCGCGTGAGCCTGGGGCTGCGAGTAGGCGCGGTCGCCGAAACGGTCGAGGTCACCGCGTCAGGCGTGCTTCTGGAAAGCCAGAACGCGGCGCTCGGACAGGTGATCGGACAGCGAACGATTGAGGATTTGCCTCTGAACGGGCGAAACTTCATGCAGCTCACCCAGCTCACGCCGGGCGTCATTCCATCGGCGACTTCGCGGGACAGTTCCCGCAGTTGGACCGGCCGCGAGGATACCTCGGCTTCGATTTCCGGGCAGCGTCTGGATTTCGTCAGCTTCCTTTTGGATGGCGTGGAGACGCGAGCCTCGCGTTGGGGGCAGCCCGGCATCCGGCCTTCGGTAGACGCGATTCAGGAGTTCAAAGTGCAGCGCAACACCTTCAGCGCCGAGTTCGGATTTAGCCCGGTCGCCGTAAATACAGCGCTCAAGAGCGGCGCGAACGCGTTTCATGGAACCGTGTTCGAGTTCCTGCGAAACGAACGGCTGGATGCGCGCAACTTTTTCGATCTGGCCGGGAAGAGTAGTTTCCGGCAAAACAACTTCGGCGCCACCGTGGGCGGACGGGTCATACGGGACAAGCTCTTCTTCTTCGGCAACTACGAAGGTCTGCGGCAGAGGCTGACCCGGGTCCAAAATGCCTTCTATCCAGCGCAGAATTGGCTGAAGGGAGACTTCAGTTCGCTGCGCTATGCCGATGGCTCGACGGCTCAGATTGTGGATGCGAGCGGCGGGAATATTCCGTTTCCGAATAACCAGATTCCCGTCTCGCGGCAATCCACGGTAGCCCAGAAGCTGTCGGCTTATATTCCCGTGGCGAACGTCGCCGGCGACCCGCGCTGGAACACCACCAAGCCGGTGACGGACCCTTGGGACTGGGATCAGTATCATGGACGCTTCGATCACGTCATCTCGCCGCGCGACACGGCGTACTACCGCTTCTCGCTTGCCCAGGAGAGCAAGTTCCAGAACACGATCCATCCGCTAGGCGGAGGAAACTTCCCCCAAACCAACCGGAACCTGGCCGTATCCGAAACCCATACGTTCTCGCCAAGCGTGATCAATGAGGCGCGATTCGGATACAACCGGACCTATCTTGGGCGCTTGCCGGAGGGTGCCTTCGGTCCGGACATCGCCCGCGACCTTGGTCTGCGCAACATCACCACAATCAAGGAAATTTGGCCCGCCCAACGTCACCATGAACGCGCTCGCGGCCTTCGGAGGCAACCAGACGGCGATCTATCAGATCGAGAACATGTTCCACGCCGCCGACAACTTGAGCTGGATCCGCGGGAAGCACTCGCTGAAGATGGGCGGAGAGTTTCGGAAGTTTCTCTACCAGCAGAACACCACGGGTTGGGAAGCGCCCAAGTTCAATTTCACCGGCCAATTCAGCGTGCGTCCGGATGCCCGCGGCGCGCTGCCGCAGGGCGCGGCGGCCGCCGACTTCATGCTGGGGCACGTGTTCCGCGGCGATAGCGGAGACGGCACGGCATTTCAGGATCTGCATACTTATTTCCTCGGCTTTTTCGCGCAGGACGACTACCGCGTGGCGAAGAACCTCACACTCAACTTCGGGATGCGCTACGAGCTTCTGCCGTCGCCGACGGATGTGAACGGCCGTATGCAGTATTTCGACTTCAACGCCAAGCAGCTCCGCCGCATCGGTGAAGCCGGCGCGCTCACGCGCCTTCACCCGACGGACCGCAACAACTTCGCTCCGCGTTTTGGTTTCGCCTACACGCCGGGCGGCGGACGCACCGTGGTCCGCGGCGGCTACGGCATCTACTACACAACGCCCTATTGGAACGACTATCACTTCCTGGTCTGGGGGCCGCCGTACTACTCCATCACGTCCGTGTTCTCCGACCAGAACCGGCCGACGCTTGCCCTCGACCGCTTGTTCGATCCGTTCGACGTTGCGTTCGCCTGGCTGAACTCGAACGATACCGGCGCGCGCAATCCATATGTTCAGCAGTGGAGCTTCGGGCTTCAAAGAGAGGTGACGCGCACACTGGTTCTCGAAGCCGGCTATGCCGGATCGACCTCGAAGAAGCTATCGCAGCGCAAGAATGCCAACCCCGGTTTGATTGATCCGACAGGTACCATTCCGATTGACCGGCGCCGTGTATATCCCGGGTTGGGCGACATTCTCTACAGCTACTACGGCGGTATGGCGAATTACAACGCGCTCACGTTGAAGGCGGAGAAGCGTTACTCGCAAGGGTATTCCTTCCTTGCGGCGTATACCTTTATGAAGGCGCTCGACTGGGGCCATTCCGACAATGTGGCCATGGACGGACTGAACACCCGGCTGGAGAAAGCGATCTCCGAATACAATGCGACGCATCGCCTGGCGATCAGCTCACTTTACGAACTGCCTTTCGGCCGGGGCAAGGGACTCTGGAACAGCGGCATCGCGGGCCGCGTGCTGGAGGGATGGCAGACAAATGCCATTATCACGTTCATGTCGGGTCTTCCCGCAAACGTCACCTACGCCGGCAGGACCCCGCAGGTCGGTATCTATGGCGGCGTCCGGCCGAACCGGATTGGACCGGGAGTGTGTTCGGAGTGCCAGAGCAACATCCGTAATTCCCCTGGGCTGGGCGGTTACTTCCGAACTTCGGACTTTACCTTTCCCGCCCAATACACCTTTGGCGATTCGGTACGCAATGCGGTAAACGCGCCGGGGCTCAACAACTGGGACATTTCGATCCTGAAGACGATGTCGATTCGCGAATCGCACAAGCTCCAATTCCGCGCGGAGCTTTTCAACACGTTCAACCACGCTCAGTTCTCCGGATTAGGCACGACGCTCGGCACGCCCACGTTTGGCTCGATTCTGAGCGCGCGTACGGCACGGAACATTCAAGGCGCGCTGAAATACGTGTTCTAATGTGACTGGGAATGGGAACCGCTCGCTCAATCAGGAATCGAACTTGGAGGGTCGCAGTCGGGCTCCTGCTGGGCGCGGCTGCGGCGGCGCAGGGGCAGACCTTGCGCCTCGATCCGCCGGAAATTCGCCTCGCCGGCCCTGACGCGTCGCAGCAATTTCTGGCGACGTACACGGGACCCGATGGCGTTTCGGAAGATGTGACGTCGAGCGCCCGGATTCAGGTGCTCGACGCCGCGGTTCTCCAAGTCGACGCGGTCAGGATGCGGTTCACAGGCCTCGCGCCTGGCGAGGCGCGCGTCGAAGCCAGGGTTCGCGGCCTGACGGCAAAGACGGTCGTCCACGTCGGGCGGGGCGGCGGCGATATGGCCGTCCGGTTTTCGCCCGACGTCATCACGATCCTTACGATCAAAGGCTGCAACAGTTCCAACTGCCACGGCGCAATCGCCGGGAAGAGTGGATTCAAGCTCTCTCTGTTCGGCTATGACGTGAAGGCCGACCACGACATGATGGTTAAGGCCCACGACGGACGGCGCGTCGATCTTCAAAAGCCCGAAGACAGCCTGCTGCTCAAGAAGCCCGCGTTCGAGATTCCTCACGGTGGCGGTAAGGTGCTGCCGGTGGGATCGCACGATTATGAAACGCTTCTCAAGTGGCTGCGCCAAGGCGCCCGTCTCGATGCGAGCGGACCGACCGTCACGCGCCTGCAGATGTATCCGCCGGAACGCACCCTGATTGCCGGAAGCGGAGATCAAAGAGTGCTGGTCATCTCGCGTCTGAGCGACGGAACAACCCGCGACATGACAACCGAGGTTCGTTACGAGACCTCGAACGACGCCATTGTCAAGCTGGGCTCACCTGGGAGCTTCGCCGCGGGCGCACCCGGTTTGGCGACCATCATGGCCCGCGCTATGGGGAAGGCCGCCACGTCTCAGATCGGTTTGATCACCGCGCCGTCAGGACCGGACTTCCGCCACCCAAAGCCGCGGAATTTCATTGATGGGCTGGTTTTTGCGAAGCTCCGCCGCATGAACATTCCCGTGGCCGGGCGCAGCAGCGATGAAGAATTTCTCCGCCGTGTTTATGCCGACGCCATCGGGCGCGTTCCGAAGCCTGAAGAGCGAAAGCGATTCCTGGCCGATACCACGCCGGATCGCCGCGCGCGCCTTATCGACGAATTGCTCGATCATCCCGAATACGCCTCCTATCGCACGCTGCGTCTGGAAGATTGGTTCCGCAATACGCAGTTGTTCAGCCAGGGCCGGCCGATGGGGGTCTTCCGCTATTGGCTCAAGGACCAGGTGGAAGCGGACCGGCCCTATGACGAACTGGTTCGGGATCTGCTCACGAGCAGCGGAGACACGGCGCGAAACCCGGCGTCCGGATTCTGGCTGCCCGTCACGGATTTCATGCTGAACAAGTTCGACGTGAAGGCCGCCACGCCCATGGTGACGCGGCTGTTTCTCGGCGTCCGAATGGAGTGCGCCGAATGCCATAACCATCCGCTTGAAAATTTCACGCAAGACGATTTCTACGGATTGGCAGCCTTCTTCGGCCAGATGCGGATCAAGATCGGACAGGGCGTGTATCGCCGTACGTGGTACCTGGATGAAACCGCCGAAGTCGAACACCCTTCGACCAAGCAACCAGTCTTGCCTAAGGTCTTGGCAGGCGAACCGCTCACCGTACCGAAAGACGACGATCGCCGCAGCCGGCTCGCCGATTGGATGACCAGCCCCGGGAACCCTTACTTCGCGCGCGCGACCGTAAATCGCGTGTGGCACTCCTATTGGGGCACGGGAATCGTCGAGCCGTTCGATGATTTCCGCTCCACGAACGCGCCGACGAACCCTGAACTGCTTGACGGCTTGGCGGACTACTTCATCGCAAAGAAGTTCAGCATGAAGGAACTCGACCGGGTCATTTTCAATTCCGCCACGTATCAGTTATCTTCGAAGCTCCCTCGCACCGCCGGGTCATCCGAAGAGTTGGAGCGGCTTCTGTTCGCCCGCTACCGGCCGAGAAGGCTGCCCGCCGAGGTGTTACTCGATTCCATCAGCCAGGTAACCGGCGTCGCACAGACCTTCGGCAGCCATCCGCCGGGCACTTTGGCGAAAGACGTGGAAGTCAACGACGCCCCGTCCTACTTCCTTGCCACCTTCGGCTTCCCGCGCCGCGATTTGCTCGGACAGCGGCACGAAGCGCCCACGCTGAGCCAGGCCCTTCACCTGATGAATCGCGAAACCTTGAAGGAGAAGCTGGAACCGGACAGTAACCTGATCGGGCAACTGATCGCGAAAGGCGTCTCCGATGAAGCGATCATTGGAGAATTCTTCGAGCGCGCTTATTCCCGGCTCCCCCGAGACGAGGAAACCGGATTGATCGTGAGCCACATGAACGAAGAAGTCCGGTCCGGGCGCTCGCGGCGCAGGACGCTGGAGAACGTCCTGCTGGTCATCCTTAACTCGAAAGAGTTCCAATTGAATCATTAGGAGATTCAAGAGGAGATTCAAGCGTCATAGGAGATTCAAACTCATGTTTCAACTGAAGTCATCCCGGCGCACCTTCTTAAGCGTAGGCTCCATGGCGCTCGGCGGCCTCAGCCTCGAAGGCCTGCTGAAGGCCGCGAACCCCCGGCGCGACATCTCCTGCATTGTGCTCTTTCAGGACGGCGGCTGCTGCCAGTTGAGCTCGTGGGATCCGAAACCGGAGGCGCCGAGCGAGATTCGCGGGCGGTTCAAAGACATTCCCACGGCGATTCCGGGAGTCCACTTCGGCGAGCTTGTCGCACGCTCGGCGAAGATCGCCAACAAATTCACTGTAATCCGTTCGATGACATCCGACGTTGCGATTCACGATGTCGCCCGCCGTTACATGATGAGCGGCACCAAGCCTCGGACCGAGCTTCAGCATCCGAGCTATGGAGCCGTGGTCAGCAAAGAACTGGGCTCGAAAAACGGGCTGCCGCCGTTCGTGGTGGTCCCCGATCGCGAGGCATCGGCTGAAGCGGGATTCCTGGGTTCGGCTTACGACCAGTTCGTCGCCGGCGATCCGAAGGCGAAGGATTTCCGGGTGAAGGACGTTGGCCTGCCCGACGGCATGACTCTCGACGAAGCGCTCTCCAATCGCAAGCTTTTGCAGGCGATCGACCGCCGGTTTGAGGCCGCGGAGCGTTCCAACCTGATCGGCGAGATGGATGAGTTCTACAAGAAAGCCTTCGATCTGGTTTCCTCGCCTTCAACGAAGAAAGCGTTTCTCCTTCAGGACGAACCCGACGCCCTGCGCGATCGCTATGGGCGCACGACCGTTGGACAGGGCGCGCTCCTGAGCCGCCGTCTTATCGAATCCGGAGTGCGCCTGGCGAGCGTCTACCACGGCGGTTACGATACGCACACCGGGCACGAGCCACAGTATACGAAGATACTCCCGGAGTTCGATCAAGCGTTCTCGGCGCTGGTCGAGGATTTGGAACAACGCGGGCTTCTGGAAACGACGCTGGTCCTGGGAATCGGCGAATTCGGCCGCACGCCGAAACTGAATCCCGCCGGAGGTAGGGACCACTGGCCTGGGGTTTTCTCGATTGTGCTCGCGGGCGCGGGCGTGCCGGGCGGCCTCGTGCTCGGCAGGTCGGACTCCGCGGGTTCAGCGCCGGCCGACCGTCCAATCAAGATCGAAGATCTGGGCGCGACGGTGTACAAGATTCTTGGCATCGACGCGCACAAGACTCTCGAAGGCCCGAATCGCCCGGTACTTATCAACAAGGACGGCGTTCCAATCAAGGAGGTAGTCTCCTAAAATGCGACGCGTGTGGGCAACCTTGGCGGCCTTACCGGCGCTGTGGGCGACGCTGTGGGCAGTCGAGCCGCCGCGCATCGAAAAGGTATTTCCACTTGGCGGCCAGCGTGGAACCGACGTCGAAGTTGAGCTCTCGGGATCCGGCTTGATCAATATCGACTCCGCCGCCTTCGACTCAAACGACCTCACGTGGAAGAAGACGATCGCCGCCGGGCCGGACAAAGTTACCGGCGTCATCTCCATCGGGTCCGCCGCCGCGCCCGGTCCACACATATTGCAACTCCGCGGTCAGGATGGGAACTCCAATTCCGTCCTGTTCAATGCGGGCCAGTTTCCCGCACGCCGGGAGTCCGAGCCGAACGATAGCCGCGAGCAAGCGCAAGTCCTGTCCGGATTCCCACTGGAGGTTTACGGGGAGCTGGCAAACCGAAGCGAAACCGATTTCTACGCCTTCGACGCCGGGGCAGGGGAACGGCTGGCGTTCGACCTGCGATCGCTTGAGCACGGATCGAATCTGGAGTGCAAAATGAGACTCGTCGACTCCGGCGGCAAGCCGCTCCTGTTCTCCGACGACCGCGGCGACTTTGACGAAACACCCTACCTCGAATATCGATTCACAACGAGCGGGCGTTACTACGTGCAGGTCGACCAATACCACGGCCCTCGCGCCGCTGACCCGAAAAATAACACCTACATTCTCAGGATTTCGTCGCTCCCCAAAATCAGCTTCTCATCGAACCTCGGAGGCCAAACCGGCGCCACCCTGCGCGCCCGCCTCACGGGACAGGATTTGCAGCGCATCGACCGGGTGTTTCTGACCAAAGCGAGACTGGCGGAGCACTTCCGCTTCACCTACCCGAACACAATCTCGCTCGACCTCCGCCCGGATCCGGCCACCGGAGAGCGAGTCGAAAGACTATCGGGAAGAGTGACCGGCAGCAGTCCGGACCATGCGGACGTGGAGTTCGCAATTCCATCCGGCGCTTCGACAGGACTGTGGAGGCTTTGGGGCGGCGCGCCGGAAGGTCTGATCGAGGGCGGCTTCCTCGAGATTTCCCGCGAACGCGAAGTGAGTGAGCTGGAGGTGAGTAAGCATGACGCAGGCTCCGGCGCGCCGCGCCAAGAACCTTTGGTGATTCGCGGAGCCCTGGCGCAACCGAAGGAACGAGACCGCTTCACCTTTCCCGTACAGGCGGGCAAGACGATGCACTTCCACGTGCAATCGGCGCAACTCGGATCTCCCGCGCTCGATAGCGTGCTCGAATTGCACGACGCAAAGGGAAAGCTCCTCGCCGCGAATGACGACGTCGTCACGGGCGCGGCGTCCTTCGGCAATCCGGACAGCAGCCTTTTCTATACGCCGAAGGAAGATGGACCGATCCAGCTCACCATTCGCGATCGCCTCGGCCGCGGTGGCGCATCCTATGCGTACCGCCTCCACGCCGCGTATCAAAGACCTCTATTCCAACTCTGGACGCTTCCCGACAATGTGATCGTAGAGCGCAGCGGCTCCGTGGAATTCAAAGTTCGAATGGCCCGCGAAGAAGGCTTCGATAAGGAGGAGGTTGAAGTGTGGGTGGAGGGACTGCCCGCCGGAGTGACGGCACAGCCCGCGAAGTTTCGCGCCGATCAGGCTTGGGAATTGGGTGGCGATGGCTTGCAGATGATCACGCCCGAATTGGCGCTCTCGATCCAGGCGTCCGCCTCGCTTCCCGTGGGTACGTACGCCTTTCAAGTAAAGGGCGCGGCGGGGAATGAGAAAGACGATCCGCAACGGCGAGTCGTAAGCGCGCAGTCGAATCTCCTGATCGGACCGCTAACGAACCTGTTTAACTTTGTCCGCAGACCGCTGCCGGGTATCACGCTGACGGTGGTCGAGCCGCTCGCGGCCAAGCTTACGCCAAAAGTATCGACTTTGGCTTTGACGATTGGAGAGGAGCAAGCCATGGAAATCGCTCTCTCCTCGCTGCCTGAGTCGATTCCCATTGAGCTGAAGGGTTTGCCCGAAGGTGTTAGCGCCCGCTTGGCAACGCGGGACGCGACGCGCGCCGTCTTCCGGCTGACGCCCACGGCCGCGGTTCCGGCTCCTTTCCGGCTCACGCCGGCCGCGAACCTGGGCACGCGCTGGGCGGCCGGAAACGCCGTCCAGGTGACTGTGTTGCGAAAGAACCTGGTGGCCGGCTCGCGGTAGTCCGGGCGCTGAGCCTAAGCCCGGCGCGCTACAATGCGAGTCATGAAAAGACTCCTCCCTCTTAGCCTGCTTGTTGCCGCCACGCTTGCCGCGCAGCCCGCCTACGACCTTTTGATCTCGGGCGGCCGGGTCATCGATCCCAAGAACGATATCGACCAGATCATGGACGTCGCCATCGCCGGCGGCAAGATTGCGCGCGTGGCGGCTGGCATTCCGGCGGCTCAAGCGGCGCGCGTCATAGACGCGAAGGGGCTCTATGTCACCCCCGGCCTGGTCGATATTCACGTCCATGTCTACGCCGGAACGGGACAGCGCAGAGCTTACACCGGCGACCAGAGCGTGTATCCGGATGGCTTCACGTTTCGATCGGGCGTCACGACAGTCGTCGACGCCGGCACCTCGGGGTGGCGCAATTTCCCGGATTTCAAGGACCGTGTGATCACCCGCGCCCGCACCCGTGTGCTCGCGATGCTGAACATCGTTGGCGGCGGAATGGCCGGCGCAGTCGAGCAGAACAAGGAAGACATGGACCCGGATGAGGCCGCGAAGATGGCGAAGGCGAATCCGGACATCGTCGTCGGAATCAAGACGGCGCACTTTGCCGGCCCGGAATGGATCGCGGTCGAGAACGCGGTGAAGGCTGCCACCGCGGCGAACATTCCCGTGATGGTCGATTTCGGCGCGAATCGCCCGGAGCGGCCCATTCGCGAACTGTTCCTCAACAAACTGCGCCCGGGCGACATTTATACGCACGCCTTCTCGGGAAATCGAAAAGAGCTCGGCGAGAACGGGAAGCTGAGCGAAGCGATGATTGAGGGCCGCAAGCGCGGGATCATTTTCGATGTCGGACACGGCGGCGGCAGCTTCCGGTGGCGTGTGGCCGTGCAAGCTATTGAACAGGGGTTCGCTCCCGATTCCATCTCGACCGACCTTCACACGGGCAGCATGAACGCCGGCATGAAGGACATGGCCAACGTGATGTCCAAGATCCTGAACCTCGGTATTCCGCTCAAGGACGTGGTGCGGATGTCCACCTGGGCTCCGGCCCGCGAGATCAAGCGTCCGGAGCTCGGACATCTGACCGCCGGCGCCGCGGCCGACGTGGCTGTGCTTCGCATGGACACCGGCAGTTATGGCTTTCTCGACTCCCCCGGCGCTCGCTTCTCAGGCACGAAATTACTCGTGCCGGAACTAACCGTTCGCGACGGCCGCGTGGTCTGGGATTTGAACGGCCGCGGCGCCGAGGATTGGAAGGTGGCGAAAGAGAGACCGCGCGCAAACTAATTCCTCGACCCGAAAATGCGCGGCGCGAAAAGCAGGCGACAAAAGGCGATCGCCTGCTCCACCTTCACCTTCCACCTCCACTTCTAATTGCGACAGTGATTTCGTGACCGGCCCGTAGTGCCAAGACTGCTCCGGCAAGAACTGCCGTAGCGTCCTTATCGGCGCGGCGATCAACCGGTTTGATACAATCAGCACACACTGGGAGACCGAAACGGGACCCCGGCAACGCACGCGAAAGGATAGCCCATGTCTCGCCTATTTCTATATTGTGTGATTCTTGCTTTTGTCTTCCAGGCTGGCGCCGCCGCTCAGGAGTTTCGCGGATCGCTTCAAGGCCAGGTTACCGATCAGACCCAGGCGGCCCTCGCAGGCGCGGAGGTCACGCTGAAGAACATCGGAACTTCCGTCGAACGCCATACCACAACCGACGAACAGGGCCGGTACATTTTCCAGTTCCTGTCTCCCGGCAAGTACCAGCTTGCCTCGCGCGCGCAGGGCTTCAAGCAGGACATGCGGGAGAACATCGAGATCAGCCTCAGCGAAAACCTGCGCCTCGATGTTGCGCTCGCCCTTGGCGACACCGCTGAAACCGTCACCGTCGCAGGCGAAGTCGGCGTCGTCCAAACGGAGAACGCGGGCCTTGGTTCAGTGCTCCGCCAGGACATCATCAATTCACTCCCCTTGAAAGGCCATTCGAGCCTGTTCATGTTCACGCTCGCGACCGGCGTGGTGAACAATCGTTACGGCGAAGACACGCGGCCGAACGACACGATCACTAATATCAGCTACACGTCTAACGGTTCGCCGATGGCGTCCGGCGATGTCAGCGTGGACGGCGTCGCGAACACTGTAAACGTGAATCGTGGCGTCAGTATCTCGCAATGGGTGCCGGCGCGCTTCGCCGTCCAGGAGTTCAAACTTCAAACGGGAACGCTCTCCGCCGAGCATGGCCGCTCCGGCGGCAACATCATGAGCCTCGTGATCAAGAGCGGCAGCAATCAGTTCCACGGCGATGCCTATGAGTTCCTGCGCAACGCCGCGCTCGACTCGAATCTCTTCTTCAACAACGCCGCGGGACGGCGCCTCGCGCGCTACGGCTCGAACACGTATGGCGCGTCGGTGGGCGGCCCCATCTTCATTCCCAAGCTCTACAACGGGCGCAATCGCAGCTTTTTCTTTTTTAACTACGAAGGCTCGCGCGAAGGCAATGGCATCAGCCCGCTTATCAGCGTTCCCACCGCCCGCATGCGCAACGGAGATTTCGGCGAAGTACCCACTGCCATCTACGATCCCCTCTCTGTGTCGAACGCCACCGGCACGCCCACGCGCACGCCGTTTCCAAACAACGTGATTCCCGTGAGCGCGCAGGATCCGGTCGGCCGCAATCTCATGAACTACTGGCCGGAAGCGAATCTTCCGGGCGCGGGCCGCTCCTACGTGCAGAACTACGCGTTCTCGACCAAGTGGCCGCGGGATTATGAAGCCATCGTCCTGAAAATCGATCAGCAGTTCAGCTCCAACAACCAAATGTTCGTCCGCGTCAACAAAGGTGAAGGCCGCCTGGTCTTTCCCTTCGAATGGGACGGCGTCGCCACGAGCGGCCGGAACAACGTGAAGCGGCCGCATATCGGGATTGCCGTCAGCGACACTACGACCATCAGCCCGCGCACCACGCTCGACATACGAGTGGGTTATAACCGGGGCATCGAAAACAACCGTCCCTGGTCGGATGGATTCGACCCGGTTTCTCTCGGATTCCCCTCGTCGTTCGGCAGCCTGATCCAGAGCAAAGCCTTTCCCAGCATTTCCGTGTCCGACTTCCAGCCGATGGCGAACAGTCCGTATATTTACGACCCCGGCGACACCTTGTCGCTTCAGCCGGCGATGACTCACCAGCGCGGCCGCCACCTGCTCAAGTTCGGCGGCGAGACGCGCGTGATCCGCGGCAATTTCTTCCGCAACGTCACGCCAAGCGGACGCTTCAGTTTCGCGCCCAATCAGACCGGCGGTCCAAACGCGGCGACACCCGCTGGAGGTTTCGGCCTCGCCTCCATGCTGGTTGGGTTCGGTTCCGGCGCGCTGCCCACCAATACCGGCGTCAGCATTCAGAATATCTACTACGGCCTGTACCTTCAGGACGACTTTCGCGTGAACGCGCGCCTCACACTGAATCTCGGCGTTCGATGGGAATATGAAGCCCCTCGCACGGAACGCTACGACCGCACCGTGCGCGGCTTCGCTTTCGGCCAGCAGAGCCCTCTGCGTGTCCCTAGCCTCAACCTTACCGGCGGTCTGCTTTATGCCGGCGTTGGCGGACTCCCGCGCGGCCTTTACGATCCCGATCGCAACAACTTCGCGCCGCGCATCGGCTTCGCCTACAGCCTCAGGAAAGGCACCGTTCTTCGCGGCGGCTATGCCCTCAGTTACATCCCGGTCATCGGTTCCGTTCTCGCCACCGGCTACAGCAACGAATCGCCTTGGGTGAGTTCCACCGACGGCGGTATTAGCGTCGCCACCCGCCTCAGCAACCCGTTTCCGGCGGGTCTACTGCCCCCGGTCGGGAACTCGCTCGGCCTTTCCACACTCCTAGGCCAAAGCGTTGATTTCATCGAACCCTCCGACCGGGTCCCGAAATTCCACAACTGGAATTTCAATATTCAGCGCGAGCTTCCTTCGCGGGGCCTGATCGAAGTCGCCTACGTCGGATCGCGCGCCATCAGCCTTGTCTCGGAGACAGAGCAACTGAACCAACTGCCCACCCAGTTCTTCTCTCAGGGCGCCGCGCTCACGCAGTTGGTGCCGAATCCATTTTTCGGGACCCTCTCCGGCCCGCTCTCGGGCCCCACAGTCCAGCGTCAGCAATTGCTCCGCCCCTATCCGCAGTACACCGGCGTCTCGCGTCTGAATCCAGCTTACGGCAACACCATTTATCACTCGGTGCAAATCAAGTACGAGAAGCGGATGGCGGCCGGGCTCACCGGACTGGTCTCCTACACCATATCGAAGAATATCGGAGACATCTCGTCCGCGCAGAATGCTTTCGATCGCCGCGCCGAGCGCTCGGTGACCAGCCTCGACGTCCCTCAGCGCCTTACCATCGCCGGCGCCTGGGACTTGCCGATTGGGCGCGGCAAGTCTCTTGCAACAAACGCCGGCCCGGTGGTGAACTACATCATCGGCGGATGGCAGCTTTCCACCTTCGCCACCTATCAGGCCGGCTTCCCGCTGCGCTTCGGCGTGCAGGGAGGCACGTATCCTACCGGTGTGGGCGGGATTCGCCCCATCGTCGTTGGAGATCCAACGAGCGGCGCAACCGGCGATCACGGCGAGCGCCTCGGCCGCTATTTCAATACCGACGCCTTCGTGCGTCCCGCGGACTTTACACTGGGTAATCTTGCGGCCTACCTGCACACGGTCCGCAGCCCGGGCATGAATAACGTGAATCTCACGCTGTCGAAGGACTTCAAGATCCTCGAGAAGGCGGTGATGGAGTTCCGCGCCTCAATGTTCAATGCCGCGAATCACCCCGTCTTCGGCGGACCGAACACGACGGTCGGCAATGCCAGCTTCGGCCGCATCAGCGCGCAGGCGAATATCAGCCGCCAAACCGAATTTGGTCTGCGGCTCACTTTCTGACGGCTACAAGCCGCCGGCGCTTTTCAGCGTTGCTGTTTGTCCGCGCAGTGCCGTACAGTGTTCCGGGCTTTGTGGGGACTCGCCTCAAGTGACGGAGGAACCCGCACACCGCGTCCCTTGATCAATCGGAAATCGAGGAGCGGTATCCCTTCGGCGCGCGCCGCTTTGGCGAGGTTCCGGTCGAGCGTCGCAGGACGCAACCGTTCACGCTGGGCCAGTTCAAGATAGGCCGCATCGTAGACGGACAACCGGTGCTTCCGGGCCAGGCGGAGAACATGTCCCTCGTCCGGCATCCGATCCGCTCGGATCGGAAGTTCGGAAAGATCCCGCAGAAATCCCTTGTACCGGACTCTGTAAGCCGTTTCCGCCGCTCATTCATAATCAGTGTGTTGCGAATTTCGAGTCACAAGTTGGCTGGCGCCACCGCCTCACCTTTCCCAATCTGAGCGAGCCCAGGTCGGCGACTGGATGGCCCTCATCCGCCAAGGCCCAAAAGGCCGCAACAGAGGCATGAAGGACGAAGGACATCAGTATTTGCGCCCTTCATCCCGCGCCGACCGCAGTCCATCGAAAGTGACTCTGCCTTTCCCTTTGCGCCGGGCGGTGATGTTTGAGATCGCTTTGTCGATGCGCTCTTGCCGACGATCCGCCTCGGGAATAATCCTGGCGATAGGGCGGCCGTGGCGAGTGATGATGAGGGTCTCTCCGCGCTCTACGTCGTCGAGCAGTTGAGGAAGGTGAGTTTTGGCTTCGGAAGCTTGAATTTCGCGCATTGGCTTAGACTGGTCCATTCGACCAGTCTAAGTATCCCCCATTTTGCCCGTTCCCATGGTCTACGGCTCACTTTTCCGACGGCGGCTGTTGCCCGCGCGGCTGTCTGCCTGGTATCTCGCGCACCTCCGCGCCTGGGTGCCGACGCGCGCGTCACCTGGTGGACGCCGCTCCTCATAAAGGAGAAGCTCTGGCCGCCGAACGAGATCGCCTGCGCTGCGCCTGGGCACTCTACGTTGCGACGACGAAACTGACGAGGACGCCTTCGCGATGGGGTGCAACGTGGTTCCGGTTCGGGCCGGACGAAACCGGCGCTCACACGCGCGCGACTACCTGCGTATACAAACTGAAATCGACAGGCTGCTCGATTTCGGCCGCGGCCACGTAACCGTTGTGCGCGAGTCAGGCGATGGATTTCGGCGCCTCTTGTCCCGTACGCAGGAGAATCACGGAACCCACGATTCCGGCGCACAATGACGCCGTTATGATGCCCAGCTTTGCCGCCGTGATTTGTGCCTCGTCCCTGAAAGACAGCCCGGCCATAAAAAGGGACATCGTGAACCCGATTCCGGCAACCCATCCCGCGCCGTGAATATGCTTCCAGGACACATTTTCAGGAAGTGAGGCCAGCCCCAAACGAACCGCAAGCCACGAGGCGAGGGTTATGCCGATCGGCTTTCCAAGCACCAGGCCCAGCACCACACCAAGCGCAATAGGGTTGCCAACGGCCTTCCCCACGCCCATAAGCGGGACTCCGGCATTAGCCAGCGCAAATAGCGGCATGATCGCGAACGTAACCCACGGGTGAAGCCCGTGCTCCAGCCGATGCAGGGGCGGTTGCACCTTTTCGCACCCATCTTCCAGAGCCTCGATCGCCACCTGCTGCTCGGAATCGCTCAGGACGCTCCGTTCGCTTTCCGTCGCCCGCTCAAAGTGATCGAGCACTGCGCGGCTATCCCGCAGGAATTCGCTTTGGTTGAGCGCCGTCCGGCTGGGAATCATGAACGCAAGAAGTACACCGGCGATAGTCGAGTGGACTCCCGACTGGAGTACGGCCATCCACAACACACAGCCGGCCAGTGCGTAGGGAATAGGGTTGCGAACTCCGAGGCGGTTTGCCGCGAACAGCGTCAAGAGACAGACGCCAGCAAAGCCCAGCGCTCCCCATGCAAGCTCGGCAGTGTAGAACAGAGCGATGACGAGCACTGCCGCAATATCGTCGACAATAGCCAACGCCGTCAAGAACACCTTTAGCCCCAGAGGCACACGCTCACCGAGGAGCGCCATCACGCCGATTGCAAATGCGATATCGGTAGCCATTGGAATACCCCAGCCTGGGGCGCCCGGCCCGCGCGCGTTAAGAGCGCTGTAGAGAAGGGCTGGAACCACGACGCCTCCGAGGGCCGCCAGAATGGGAAGAGCGGCCTGGCGGGGAGAAGCCAACTCGCCCGCCAACAGCTCGCGCTTGATCTCCAGCCCAACCACAAAGAAAAACACAGCCATCAGCCCATCGTTGACCCAAAAGTGAAGGTCGTGGCTCAAGGTGAAGCCGCCCATTCCGACGCTCAAGGAGGTATGCCACAGCGACGCGTAGCTTTCCGACCAAGGTGAGTTGGCCCAGACGAGCGCCGCGATCGTACAGGCAAGCAGCAAAATGCCGCCGGAGGTCTCCCGCGCGGCAAACTCCTGGAAGGGCCGGACGAGTTTGACAATCGGCGCTTGCGGTGTACTGTTCCGAGCCATGGCTATAGCCACCATTCTCTCAGTCAAACAGCATTGTTCGCAGCGCAACCGCTATGCCGCGTTGTTCCGGTTCATTTCCCGACCAACACGCCGCGGACGTTGCCTTACGCGCGGGCCTCGCTCGCTCCGCTTTCCATCGAGCGAGTCTCTTCCTGCGTCAACAATTCCGCAAGCCTGTCATAACTCTCCGCCGCGCCGTGCTCCATCCCGGATTGGACGACCGCGTCCCGAACCTCCCGCGACGGGTAAAGGACAGTGGCGGTGAGGGTCGTCTTGCCTCCCCGCTCGACGAACACCGCGGTTACCTGCGACTCACCCGGGTAGTCGTCGAAGGACTCCATGTGGACGGAGCGCTCGGGCGGCACGATCTCGCGATAGACGCCGCGCATGCCCATTTCCTTTCCATCGGGGCCGCGGAGCACGAAGCGAAAACCGCCGCCCACCTTCAGATCGACCTCGCAGACCGCCAGAGACCAGCCGCGCGGTCCGAACCAGCGCTTGAGCAGCTCGGGCCTGGAAAATGCGTCGAAAACCAAATGGCGTGGCGCGTCGAAGACCCGCGTCATGACTATTTCGCGGTCCGTGGGTGTGGTTACCTTCAAAGTTCCAGTGTTCTTCATCGATGATCTCCTCTCTTTGGGCGTGGATGTTTTTTCCCTTTGGCCTTCATCTCATTCAGCAAGGCGTCGAGCCGCTGGAAGCTGCCTTCCCAGAACCGGCGGTAACCCTCGAGCCATCCGTTGGCTTCCGCGAGCGGCTTAGCCTCGAGCCGGCGCGGCCGGCGCTGCGCGTCGCGGCCCAGCGAAATCAGGCCGGCGCGCTCGAGCACCTTGAGGTGCTTCGAGATCGCGGGCTGGCTCATCGCGAAAGGTTTGGCCAGCTCCGTAACCGGCGCTTCGCCGGACGCGAGGCGCGCGAGGATCGCCCGCCGTGTTGGATCGGCGAGCGCGGCGAAGGTCGCATCCAGGCGCTGGGAAGGTCTCATTACCACTCGGGTATATAACCACTTAATTATGCACAATACCGGCACCGCCGTCAAGGCCTTCCTGGAAATTATGGAAACGATTACAATGTGCGCACTTGCCGCGATGCGCGGTTCTTCGATAGGGCTCCCAAGCGAGGAGCCGCACTATCTCGTGAACGGCCAATCCGGGGGACCTCATGCCGTGCGGCCGCGAACGCGGACGTTGAGGGCTCGAAACCAAGGCACGTGCAACGCGGCCGTTTCGACGACGAACGCGCTGGGCGCCTACGCGTTCCCCAACTTACTCTCCGGTAACTACGAGCTTACGGTCTCCAGCAGCGGCGCGAACGTCGCCTTCCGATTGAACATGCGGACCTTGAGCGGGATCCACTGAACGCGCTCTCCGTGCTCGCGGCCGCGCCGCACAGCCCGATTGCGAGCGGCAGGTTCGCGCGACGCACAGGCTTCCGATGGCCGTCGCGCTCTCGCGTACAGCGTATTCGGAAAACCACTCGGAGCGTTTGGCCCTCACCGGTGGGCGGCGCTGCCTGCTCCCTTCGGCGATAATCGAACCATGTTATCCGTCTTTTCTTCGCCCAGCCGCTACACGCAGGGGCGCAACGCCACCGCTTCGCTCGCGCAAGAGATGAAGACGCTTGGACTCGAACCGCCCGCGCTCATCGTTGCCGGCAACTCCGCCGCCCGACTGCTCTCGTCCGTCTGGGAACGAAGCTTCTCCGGCGGGGATTTCGCGTACTCGGCCCATGCGTTCGGCGGCGAATGCTCGTTTGCCGAGATTGAACGCGTCGTCGAATCGGCGCGGCGTTCGCGAGCCCGGGTGATTGTCGGAGCTGGCGGCGGCAAGGTGCTCGACACGGCGCGGGCGGCCGCGTCGAACCTCGGTCTGCCCGTGGTGAACTGCCCGACGGTGGCATCGAGCGACGCGCCCTGCAGCGCGCTTTCCGTCGTTTATACCGAAGAAGGCGTTTTTCAGGAATATCGCATTTATGGCAGGAATCCCGACCTCGTGCTGGTCGATACGGAAGTGATTGCGCAGAGTCCACCGCGCCTGCTGGTGGCGGGAATGGGTGACGCGCTGGCCACCTGGTTTGAGGCAAAGACCTGCGCCGATGGCCGCGTGCGCAACATGCGCGGCGGCGCTTCGACACAGAGCGCGCTGGCGCTGGCGGAACTCTGCTATCGCACGCTGCTTGCCGACGGCGTCCAGGCGCGGCGCGCTCTCGAACTGAAGGTAGTCACGCCCGCGCTCGAGCGATTGGTGGAGGCCAACACGCTACTTTCCGGACTCGGCTTCGAATCGTCGGGGCTCGCCGCCGCCCATGCCGTGCATAACGGACTTACGGCCGCGGCCGGCACGCACGCCTACTTCCACGGAGAGAAGGTCGCATTCGGCGTGCTCGTGCAACTGGTTCTCGAAGGACAGCCGCGCGAGCGGTGGCGCGAGGCGCTCGGCTTCGCCGCCTCCGTGGGACTCCCCATTACGCTTGAGCAAATCGGATTGCGGGATCTATCGCCCGAGGCGCTTGAGCAAGTCGCGGTCCGCGCCACGGCGCCGGGAGAAACAATTCACAATGAGCCCTTCGAGGTAACGCCCCGAATGGTGGCCGACGCGATTCTTGCCGCGGACGCCGAGGGCCGGGCGTATTCAAGCCCGCCCTATTGAAGCCCGCCCTATTCAAGCCAAAGCCGGATCAAATGACGGCGGCGATCGGGCTCGGGATGGTCTTCGAACTCCGTCCGGCTATGAAGGATGAAGACGTTGTTGACGAATTGCATATCGCCCGGCTCCATGTCGAAGGTCACCGGAAGCTCGGGCCGCGTCATCACGGCGTCTATGAAGTCGAGTGGTTCTATGTCGGCGGCGGTCAACGGTGCGCCTACCAGTTCGTGACCCTTCGGAATATAGAAGCGCAGATAGCGGATCGCGACGCCGTTCCGGTACGTGAACACCGGCGCCAGCAGAGTCGGCGCTTCGCCCTCAGGCAGCTCGGCCCGGCGGTCGAAGTGATAGGGCGCGTAGAGGCGGTCGAGGAGATTGGGCCGTTCGTCGAGCACGACGTTATGCAGCGTCGATCCGCTGATGATTGCGGATTCGCCTCCTCGCTTCGCCGTGTGCAGTGCGAGCAACCCAACGATCTCGGGAAAGAAGCCCGCCATGACAGGCGCGGAGTCCGTATGGTAGTTCAGTCCAAGCGAAGTCTTCGAGGTGCGCGCGCCGAGAGATCCGTATTCGCGTTCCAGGTTCACACCCTCATTCCGCACCGAGTACAGAACGTCGCCCTTCACGTTCTGCGGAACCGCTTTGCCGAGTAGCGCGCCGATGCCCCAATAGACGATGCACGCCTGTTCATCGCTGTAGCGTTCGCGGGGCAGGCCTTTCAACAGGACAAAGCCGCGCCCGGAGCGGACTTCCCGCCTGAGGGCCGCGGCATCGGCGAGAAACGACGGCACGTCGAAGTCCGATCCGGTCAGATCCGCGATCGGCTTTCGCTCGCGTTCGATCCGCCTCAGCGAACGGTCGAATTCCTCAATAACGTCCGGAGGGAGCCTGTAGCTCCATTGCGATGGGCTGCTGAAGTCCGCTCCCTTCCATGCCGTGGGGCCTTCGATCCCGGACCGATGGACAGGCGTCGGTTGAATCCGCATCCTTACCAGTCTGCCACGCTTCGCTCATGACTCGTTTTCCAGCCCGGACGGATGAGCCGTGCGATGCCGCCTTTCGCCGGCGCGGGCACGTCGGCGATCGTTGAGCCGGGCCTCATTGAGGCAACGCGCGGAGTCGGCGAGACGTCAATCCGGACAGGCGCGCAAACGCGTTGGAACACCGGCCGGAGGTCCGGCGAACAAGCCGGCTCGCGGCAACGGCCCCGGTAGAGCAAGGCACGCCGCAAATCGGCGGTATACTATTATTAACAATGTCTTCCCGCCAGCGGGTGGACGATTGAGAGTCAGCGAACATGATGCGACGAGCCAGAGGATTGATCATATTTCTTGCCGTGTGCCTCGCTCCGGCATGGTCTCAGAAGCCGCCGGCGGCCGCTCCACAGGCCACCGATAAAGCGAATGCTTACTACAACTTCGCCATGGGACACCTGTACTCCGAACTGGCGGCGGCCTACGGCAACCGGGGGGAGTACTTCGGGCGGGCCATCGACTATTACAAGGAGGCGATGAGGCTCGATCCCGCGGCCGGCTTCCTTGTCGAGGAGCTCACCGATCTATATGTTCAGGCCGGGCGGCTCAGGGACGCTGTGACGGAAGCGGAAGACATCCTGAAGAAACAGCCGGAAAATCTGGATGCGCGGCGGATCCTCGGCAGGATCTACATGCGTCTGATCGGCGATGCACAACAGGGCAAGATCAACGAAGAGATCCTGAAACAGGCGATCGAACAGTTCCGGAAGATTACCGAGAAGGAGCCGAAGGATGCGGAAAGCTGGCAGATCCTTGGACGTCTGTATCGCGTGGCCCGGAACTCGGTGGATTCCGAGAAAGCTTATAAGAAGGTCCTTGAAACCGACCCGAACAACGAAGACGCCTTGACGGGTCTGGCAATGGTGTACGCGGACGTGGGCGACACGGCGAAGACCATCGAGATGCTCAAACGCGTCACGGACAAGAATCCGAGCGCGCGCACGCTTACGGCGCTTGCCGGAGCCTACGAGCAGATGCGCGACTACGCCAATGCGGTGGAAATTCTGCGGCGCGCCGTCGAGCTGAATCCGGGTAACGATCAGATGAAGCGGGCGCTCGCGCAAAATCTCCTGCTCTCCGAACGGCTGGACGAGGCGCTGAAGCTCTATCAGGAAATCGCGGCGGATGACGGGAAAGACGGCCAGATTCAATTGCGGCTGGCGGAGATTTACCGGGCGAAGCGCGAGTTCGCGAAGGCCCACGAGGCGCTCGCCAAGGCCAAGGAACTCGACAACAACAGCCTCGAGACGCGATTCGACGAAGTGAGCCTGCTCGAAGCCGAGGGGAAGAACGACGAAGCCGTGAAGGCTTTGCAGACCATGGTCGATGAGACCGCCAAGAAGAGCTACTCGGGCTCCGAGAAAGGCACCCGGGTCATGCTGCTTGAACGGCTCGGCTATCTGCAGCGAAACGGCGGACGATTCGACGATGCCGTAGCCTCGTTCCGGAAGATCGCGGAAGTGGATCCGCAGACCGCTTCGCGCGTGGCCGTGCATATTGTGGACACCTACCGGCAGGCGAAAAATCTCACGAAGGCGCGTGAGGAGGCGGAACGCGCGAAAGCGCAGTTCCCCAAGGACCGCATGGTGACTTTGGTTCACGCATCGCTGCTGGCCGACATGGGAAAGGCTCCCGAAGCCGCGAAGGAAATTCGTGCGCTGCTGACCGGCGAGAAAGACCGCGAGACGCACATCGCCCTGGCGCAGATCTGGGAGAAAGGTAAGAACTACGCGGAGATGGAGAAGTCTCTCGGCGCGGCGGAGAAACTGTCCACGAATCCCTCCGAGAGGGAAGGCATCTATTTCATGCGCGGCGCGATGTTTGAAAAGATGAAGCGGTTTGACGACGCCGAAGCGGAATTTCGCAAGGTTCTGGCGGTTAGTCCGGACAGTCCGGGGGCGTTGAACTACCTTGGTTATATGCTGGCGGACCGCAATGTGCGCCTGGATGAAGCGCGCAAGATGATTTCGCGGGCAGTCGAGCTCGATCCGAACAACGGCGCTTATCTGGACAGCCTGGGCTGGGTCTACTACCGTCTGAATATGCTGCCGGAAGCGGAAACGCAGCTAGTCCGGTCGCTCGAACGGGTGGGCAAAGATCCCACCGTGTACGACCATCTGGGCGACGTCTACTTCAAACAAGGCAAGATTAAGGAGGCGATTGCGCAGTGGCAGATCTCGCTCAAGGAGTGGGAATCGAGCCCGCAGTCGGAGCTTGACACGGCGGAAGTCGCGAAGGTGACGAAGAAGCTCGAAGGGGCGCGAATCCGCGTGGCGAGGGAAACTCCCGCGGGAACGGAGAAACCGAGGTAACATAACAGGACCGCTATGACACCGCGAGCACTGGAAGTCCTGAACGCAATCGTCAAGACCTATATCGACACCGGGGAGCCGGTGGCGTCACGCACGATTTCGAAGAGGCGCGCGGAACCCTTAAGTCCGGCTTCGATCCGGAATGTGATGGCCGACCTTGCGGAGGCCGGCTACATCGCGCAGCCGCACACCTCGGCCGGGAGGGTGCCCACGGATAAGGCCTTCCGGCTCTATGCCGGGTCGCTGCATGCCGGGAAAATGAACGCTGTCACTTCCGAGCGCTTGCGTGCGGAGCTCAGCGACGCGGATACGGTGGAGGAGCGCGTCGAGCGGTCGTCGCATCTATTGACGGAGATGACGCAGAACGTCGGTATCGCCGCCGCGATGCACACGGCCGGCCAGGCATTGGACCACATCGAACTTCTTGCCCTGACCGAACGGCGCGTGCTCATGATTCTGGTGACGCGCGACAAGCGGGTGCGAAACCGCGTGGTGACGATTGGGGAACCCGTTTCGCAATCCGAACTCGACTCGATCCGGAATTACGTGAACTCCCATTTCAGCGGACGGCTTCTGCACGAGGCCCGTGTCGAGCTTCTCCGGCTGATCGAGCAGGAGCGGACGATGTACGACGCGATGCTGCGCCGGCTGACGCTGCTGTGCGCGAAGGGCTTGCTCGAATCGGATGCGTCCCCCGAAATTCACATGGAAGGGGCGTCGAATCTCGTCGGCATCGACCTGCATCTAACCAAGGAGAAGCTTCGCGACTTGCTGCGGGCGCTTGAGGAAAAGAACCGGCTGAAGGAACTCCTGGATCGATTCCTTGAGGCTCCGGACGGAGAAGTTGCGGTACACATCGGTCTCTCCGAAGCGCATCCTTCCATGAAAGGACTGTCGCTGATCGGCGTCTCGCTCGCCTCGCCCGGCGGGCTGTCGACGAAGATCGCGGTGCTTGGCCCGATGAGAATGAATTACGAGCACGTGATGTCCGCGGTCCTGGGAATGGCGCGTGCGTTTGAGAGTTTGCCGATCTAGACATTGGCGCCACGGCATGCCGGCGGCCCGCCGCGAAGCCAGGCCGGTTAAACAAAACCTATGGATACTGAACAGACTTCCGAGGCGGATGTTCCTCGGACCGAAATCGCCGATTCCAAAGACGCCCCTTTAGCCAATGCCGGCTCTGAAGCCGGAGCTTCGGCGTCCGCGCCCACGGCGCTGGATGCGTTGTTCGCGGAGCGCGACTCGCTTCTGGCGGTAAAGGCCGATCTGCAGGACCGCTTGCTCCGGCGGCAGGCCGAATTTGAAAACTTCCGGCGGCGCACCGAACAGGACCGTCTCCGGTTTTTCGAGTTCGCCGGAATGGAGATCGCGCGCGAGTTGTTGCCGGTAGTTGACGATTTCGATCGCGCGTTGAAGATGGAATGCGCGGATAAGGAATACGTCAAGGGTGTCGAGCTGATTCATCAGCGCCTGCAGGACGCGCTGAAGAGGGCCGGTTTGGAAACGATCGAGACGGCAGGCAAGGCGTTCGACCCCCATTTGCACCAGGCGGTCGAGCGCGTTGAAACGGACGAAGTGGAAGATCACACGATCCTCGGCGAATACCAGCGAGGCTATAACTTCAAGGGCAAGCTGCTGCGGCCGTCCATGGTTAAGGTGGCGGTGAAGCCCTCCTAGGGCTCCGAAGTGAATCCTGTGCCGAAACGAGACTATTACGAGGTGCTGGGCGTGGGACGCGACGCCGGCGAGCCGGAGTTGAAGAGCGCGTACCGAAAGGCGGCCTTGCAGCATCATCCGGACCGGAACCCGGACAATCGCGAGGCGGAGGAGAAGTTCAAAGAGGCCGCGGAAGCCTACAGCGTCCTGAGCGACGCGCAGAAGCGCGCGGCGTACGACCGCTTCGGTCATCAGGCCGTCGGTGGCGCGGCCGGCCCGCAGGGATTCGACCCGAACCAGTTCACCGATTTCGGCGACATTCTGGGTGATTTTTTCGGATTGGGCGATCTGCTCGGCGGGTCCGCCGGAGGCCGCCGCCGCAGCCGCGCTCAGCGGGGCGAAGACGTCCGGTACGATCTGGAAATCAGCTTCGAAGACGCCATGTTCGGCAAGTCCGTCGAGATACAGGTGCCCAACCTGAAGGCGTGCGACCGCTGTCATGGCAAGGGAGCGGAGCCGGGCACGGGGAGTTCGGCATGCGCAACCTGTCATGGTAAGGGCGAAGTGGTGTTCCAGCAGAGCTTTCTGTCCATCCGGCGGACTTGCGGCAATTGCGGAGGCTCCGGGCAGGTGATCAAAACGCCGTGCACGGAGTGCCGCGGCCAGGGAGTGAAGCAGGTTCAGCGCAAGTTGCAGGTGAATATTCCGGCGGGCGTCGACAACGGCACTCGCATGCGGCTTTCGCAGGAGGGGCGGCCGGGCGCGAATGGCGGGCCTCCCGGAGACCTGTACGTGGTGCTGACGGTCAATGACCACCCCTTCTTCGAGCGGCAGGAGAACAATCTCCACTGTTCGATCCCGGTCAATTTTGCGCAGGCGGCGCTTGGCTCCGAGATTCAGGTACCGACGCTCGACGGATCGTACACGCTCAAGATTCCGGAAGGCACACAGAACGGCGCGCAGTTTCGCGTCAAGGGCAGAGGCGTTCATCATGTGAACTCGCATGCGCGCGGCGATTTGTTCGTCCACGTACAAGTGAAGACGCCGGTCCGGCTCACGAAGGACCAGCGCAAGCTGCTCGAACAACTCCGTGAGACGTTGCCCGTTGAGAACGACCCGTCCGAAAAAGGATTGTTCGACAAGGTGAAGGACTACTTCCTGTGAACCTCTACGATCTGGATCCAGGCCCCGAATCTCCGGAGATCGTCCGGATGATCGTGGAGATCCCGAAGAACGGCGGCAACAAATACGAGTACGACGGCGAATTGGGTGTTTTCCGGCTCGATCGCGCGCTCTATTCTCCGATGCATTATCCGGGCGACTACGGATTCATTCCAGGTACGCTCGCCGACGACGGCGATCCGTTGGACGTGCTGGCCCTCGTGCAGGAACCGAGCTTTCCGGGTTGCCTCATCGAAGTTCGGGCGGTGGGCGTCTTGCATATGATGGACAATTCGGAAGACGACCAGAAGGTCCTGGCCGTGCCGAACCGGAATCCGCGCTACGAATCGATTCATACCATCGACCAGGTGTTTGCGCACGTGCGGCGCGAAATCGAGCACTTTTTCACGATCTACAAAGAGCTTGAGGGGCGCAAGACGCAAATGCAAGGCTGGCAGGGACCCAAGGAAGCGCGCCGGATGATTCAGGACTGCCGGAATAAGTATCTGGAGAAGAAGAAGACCGCCTAAGAAGCGCGCGCCAGGAGCGGAATCGCGGACTCCGCGCTGGATACTCGTCGTAAGGCGACGCGAAACCGGCCCGGCGACCGGCGCGGCGACCGGGGATTCGTTTTCTGCCGGAAAGGGGTCGACAATCGCCGTATTGGCGTAACGTCATTCCGCGCGGGGACAGAAACCGACCCGTCCGCGCCAGGAAAAAATACGACGGTTCACGGAAAGTCATCTATCAGTCTGCTACCGTTCGGGCAATTTCGCGGGATGCGATCATGTAGATTCATGGTCTGGCGTCTCTGTTTGGTGAGTTTCGCGGCGGCGGCTCAGGGACCGATCCACTTCGAAAACAGAGCTTCGGAGGCGGGTGTGAAGTTTGTGCTCGAAAGTTCTCCCACGCCGCTGAAGCACCTGATAGAAACCATGCCTGGCGGGGTCGCCGTATTCGACTACAATTCCGACGGGCGGCCGGACATTTTTTTCGCGAACGGCGCGGCGCTGCCGTCGCTCGAGAAGAATTCCGGAAGGTATCACAACAGGCTTTATCGCAATGATGGGAACTGGAAGTTCACCGATGTCACCGGGCAGGCCGGGCTTGCCGGAGCGGGTTACTCGATGGGCGCGGCCGCGGCCGATTTTGACAACGACGGGCATCCGGACCTGTTCGTCCCGGGCGCCTACCGCAACCTGCTCTACCGCAATCGTGGCGACGGCACGTTCGAGGACCTCACCGGGAGGTCGGGGATCAACTCGAAATACTGGTCGGTGGCCGCGGGCTGGTTCGATTTCGACAACGACGGGCGGTTGGATCTTTTCGTGGTCAATTACGCGAAATGGACTCCCGCCTTCGACCGGTTCTGCGGCGATGCGGACAGGCAAATCCGCATTTACTGCCACCCCAAATACTTTCCGTCCGTGCCTAATCAACTGTACCGAAATCTAGGCGGAGGGCGGTTTGAGGAGATCTCGGAGGCGGCGGGGCTATCGCGGCACTTCGGTCGCGGGATGTCGGTGGTCTTCGCGGACTACGATGGCGACGGCTTTGAGGACGCCTTCGTCGCCAATGACAAACTGGAGAACTTCCTGTTCCACAACAAGGCGGGAAAATCGTTCGAGGAGGTGGCCGTGGCGGCGGGCGTGGCATTGCCGGACGACGGACGTCCCATCTCGGGCATGGGTGCGGACTTTCGCGACTACAACAACGACGGTCTGCCCGACCTGATCGTGACCGCGCTGAGCGGCGAGACGTTTCCGCTGTTTCAAAACCTCGGGAAGTCGCAATTCCGCGACGCGACGCACTCTTCGAAACTCGCCTCGGCGACACGCCTCTACGCGGGCTGGAGCGTTGGCTTTGCCGATTTCGACAACGACGGCTGGCGCGATCTATTCACCGCCAACTCCCACGTCAACGATCTGGTGGAGAAGTTTGAGCCGTACGTCTACCGGCAACCGAACACGGTGTTCCGGAACCAGCGAGACGGGACCTTTACACTAACCGACAGCGGGATGTCGCTCGCGAAAACGGCGCACCGGGGCAGCGCCTTTGCGGATTTCGACGGGGACGGCCGAGTGGATATCGTCGTCTCCGCGCTAGGCGGATCAGCGGAGCTTTGGAGAAACCTCAGTCCGGGCGGGGGGGCTTGGCTTGACATCCGCCTGGTGGGCAGGAAGTCGAACCGCGACGGACTCGGCGCGAAGATCCGGATCGGCAATCAGACCAATCCGATGACGAGCGCGGCGGGCTACGCGTCCTCCAGTCTCACGCCGGTTCATTTCGGCGGATTGGCTGGGAAGGTGGACGTCGAGATACGGTGGCCGAGCGGGCTCAGGCAAACGGTGAAGGGCGTTGCGACGAGCAGGACGCTCACTATTGCGGAGGAGTGATTTCGCCCGGCTGGCCGTCGTCGCCGGCGAGCTTCCGCAACTGCCGGCTCTTCTGTGCGAGCTGTGCGGCCTCGACCGTCTTGCCTTGCACGGCGAGCGCGCAGCTCAACTGAAAATGGAGACTTCCATCGCGGTCGGCGGGCAGCGCGGCGCGGAGGTGGGGCACGGCATCGGCTGCGCGGTCAGCGGCAATAAGCGCACGTCCGAGAGAGGCGCGGGCTGCGAGCAGCGCCGGAGCGAGTTTCACGGCCTTGTCGAGAGGATCGATCGCGTCTTCCAGTTTCTGCTGAGCCATAAGAGCCTCGCCTAGCATCCACAACAGCTCGGCGTTGTCCGGCGTCTTTTCGAGCAGCGTGCGAAGGGCCGTTTCGGCCTGCAAATACTCTTTGCTTGCGAGCAGCGTCGCCGCGAACTCACGCTCGAGGTCCGAATCGCCGGGACGCTTGCCGATGGCCGCCTGCCACTCCTTGATCGATTCCTCATGTTTGCTCTGATTGCGATACAGATTTCCGAGAAACGAGTGCCACTCAACGGAGTCCGGAAAGCGGCTTAACTGCGCGAACGCCTCGCGAGCCAGTTCGTTGTATGCCTTCGAGCGCCAGTAGAGAACCTCCGGTGTCCGACCCGGCGATTCGGCCGCAAGGAGGTAGCGCTTCGCCAGAAAATGGCACTCGGCGGTGGGCTTCGCGCACGGCGGGGGAGCGACTTGAGCGGCTTTGCCCTTCTCGACGGAAGCCCAGTCCGGGTGATCCGTCTGCTGGTAGATCGCAGCGACGCTCTCCCGCCAGTCGCGGCGATTCAGCTTGGCGAGCGCCTCGCGGAAGAGTGCGAGAGCGCCGCGAAGCTGGCGCTGCTTGAGCCGGGTTTCGGCGGCGAGCGCAAGCCAATAGGGTGAACCGGGAGCCAGTGAATCGAGCCTGGCGAAGGCTTCTTCCGAGAGCCCTTCATAGCTGCGCCCAAGGCCCGCCCAGATGCGCGGCTCCCCCGGCTGGATCTTCGCCAAGGCACGCAGAGCGAACGAGGCGGATCCGAATTTCCCGGACATCAGTCCGGCGTCGGCCAACATCTGCAGAACTTCGTTGTCCTGTGGCATCACGCGCCTGGCGCGCTCGAGAAAGCCGACAGCTTTTGCCGGATCACCCAGCCGAAGGTAGGAGGCGCCGCACATGGCGAGCGCGGGACCGTGATTGGGTTCGACGCGCAACACTTCTCCAAGAGTCGCGGCGGCCTCGCGGTCGCGGCCGGCCATGTGCTCGGCAATGCCGAGATTGAGCCGCACCCCGGGATTGCCGGGCAGCGCTTTGACCAACTCCTCGTAGAGCGGGATCGCGTCGGCAAACCGGCCCTCGGCGAGCAGACTCTTGGCTTGTCGCGACTTGAGAGCAAGCTGATCCTGCTGCTGGCCGGCGGCGGCAAAGGCAAGAAGAACGGCGATGCCGGCTGGCAGGAACGGGTTCGACGCGCGCATCGTTGGGATTGACGTGGGGTACCGTAACTGATACTATCAGGAAATTTCGGTCTTGAGGTGGTTCGATGAATCGACTTGTCGCTGTCCTCGCGCTTGCGCTTTCCGCGGCGTTTCCAGTAGCTGCCCAGGTGTTATACGGATCCTTGACTGGCGTTGTCCAGGATTCCGCCGGCGCGGTTGTGCCCGGAGCTGCCGTTAAGGTGAGAAACACCGGCACGTCCCAGGAATTTTCCGCGCAGACGAACGACGCCGGCGGCTACACCTTTAACACTCTGGTTGCAGGGACCTATGAACTGACGTTCGGCGCGAGCGGTTTCCGCCCGGTCACCCGCCAGGGAATTGTCATCACGGTGAACACGGTTCGCCGCGAGGACGTTGGGCTCGAGGTCGGCCAAGTCAACGAGAGCGTGACCGTCCAGGCCGGAACCGTCGCCCTGCAGACCGATAAGACCGACCTGCACTCGGAGCTGAGCTCGAAAGAAGTGCTCAACTTGCCGCTGCCGCGCTACCGGAACTACCAGAGTCTGATCAACCTGGTGCCTGGCGCGACGCCCGGCCGCCTGCAGAACTCGATTCAAGCCGCTCCTGGACGGGCGCTTGAAACGAACGTGAACGGAGTGAATCGAAACAATAACTCCACCCGGATCGACGGCGCGGTCAGCGTCTACATTTGGCTTCCCAGCCACTCAGCGTATGTGCCTCCCGCGGAAACCATCGAAGCGGTAAACGTGTCGACCAACAATTTCGATGCCGAGCAGGGGTATGCAGCCGGCGCCGCGATCACGTTAGTCACCAAGTCCGGCACGAATCAACTGCACGGTTCGGCTTGGGCGCTTAACGACAATGCGAGGTTCCAGGCGAAGAACTTCTTCAACAGCGGAGCGAAGCCGAAAAACAATAACAACATCCATGGCGTGACGGTGGGCGGCCCGGTGGTGAAGAACAAACTCTTCTACTTCTTCGGCTGGGAGGCGCAACATGAACGCCTGGGCGCGACGCAGCTTCTGACCGTGCCGACCGCCGATCAGCGGGCGGGTGATTTTTCGAGGTACAACGCGGTAATCTATGACCCCACCACTGGCGCCGCGAACGGTTCCGGGCGCACTCCGTTTCCCGGAAACCGCGTTCCGGCAAACCAGCAAAGCGCGATTACTCAGAAGATTCAGAGTCTGATTCCGGCGCCTAATCTGGGCGGGACGGCATCGAACTTTCTGGCCAACGGATCGCAGCGTCTCGACAAGCATCACTTCGACACGAAGGTGAACTGGAACCGCAATGCGAGCCACATGATATGGGGCAAGTACTCGACCATGAACGCCCTAGTGGGATGCGACGCCGCGTTTGGCGATGGCGGAGGGGCGCCGCTATGCCCTTCCGGGTCGAGCATCGGAGACGGCCATTTGCGTACGCAAGTGGCGACAGTCGGCACAACCTATATCTTCTCGCCGACGTTTCTCTATGACGGCCTGATCGGATGGACCCGGCAGGGACAAGCGGTGACGGGGTTTGGTTACGGGACCGATCTGGGAAGCAAGACCTACGGTATTCCGGGCACTAACGGCAAGGATATTCGCGAAAGCGGCGCTCCGGTTATCAGCATCTCCGGCTATACCAATCACTTGAGCGACACCGATACGCGGCCGTTCTTCATGCACGACAGTTCGTTCACGACGAACCACAATTTTTCGGTCACCCGGTCGAAGCATGACATCCGGTTCGGATACGAGGGGGTGCGCCATATACTCAACGAGTATTCGCCGGACGGAGGCGGAAACGGCGGACCGCAAGGCGCGCTGCTCTTCACGCAAGGCATCACGTCCACGCCCGGGGCCGCGCTGACGCAGTACAACTCTTACGCGGCGTACCTGATGGGGTTGCCCGAAACCATGAGGCGGGCCGCCCAGCAAGAGATCATGACGGCGTACAATAACCAGCACGCGTGGTATGTGCGCGACCGCTGGGCGGTGACCCAAAAGCTGACCTTTTCGATGGGCCTGCGCTATGAACTGTATCCGCTCCAGACGCGGTCGGGCCGCGGCGGCATCGAGGGGTACGATCCAAGCACGAATATCGTCACGCTCGGAGGCGTGAATGACATTCCGAAGGGTGTGGGTGTTTCGACGAGCCATAAGCTGTTTGCGCCGCGCGTGGGTTTTGCCTATCGGCTGGGGACCAAAACCGTGGTCCGCAGCGGTTATGGATTGACGTTTATTCCGATGGCGATGGCGCGGCCGCTGCGCGGATTCTTCCCGCTGATCTACGCCAGCAACTTCAATTCGGCGAACTCGTTTCAACCGGTTCGCACTGTGGAGCAGGGCATTCCGCTGATCGTACTGCCCGACATCAGCTCCGGGCGGGTACCACTGCCGGCGACCGCTCAGATGCGCTTTATCCCGACGTCGGAGTTGCACCGCGGATACGTCCAATCGTGGAATTTCGTGATCGAGCGCGAGTTACCGGGGCAAATCGTAGGCTCAATCGGCTATGTCGGCACCAGGACCGTGCGTAGTTTCGGCGACCTCGAAATCAACGCCGCGGCTCCGGGCGCAGGCCTTGCGGGCAGACCGCTGAACGTGAAGTTCGGCCACACGGTGGATACCTGGGCGTGGGACGGGTACTTGAACGCGAACTACCACGCGTTGCAGGTGGCGGTGAACCGGCGAGCCGCCAGCGGGCTGACGCTGAAGGGCGCGTATACATATTCCAAGGCCATCAACCAGACCGACGAGGACGGTTGGACGGGGACGATCAACTGGAACTGGGCACCGGTGTTTGGCCGTAACCGCGCGCAAGCCGGCTACAATATTCCGCAGGTGTTTCAAATGGGGTTTGTGTACGAGCTGCCGATGGGCGGTGGTAAGAAATTTGCCAATTCCGGCGTCTCGAAGCGGATACTGGGCGGCTGGCAGGTGAATGGGGTGTTTGCGTCCTTCCTGGGACGGCCGTTCACGGTTGGCGCCGCAGCCGGGGCGCTGAATGCTCCGGGCAACACGCAGACGGCGGACCAGGTGAAGCCGGTTGTGGAGCAGATCGGCAATGTCGGGATAGGCCGGCAGTTCTTCGATCCAACGGCGTTCGCGGCGCCGGTTGGTGTGCGATTCGGCACTTCGGGCCGGAACATTCTTCGCGGTCCGGGGGCGGTGAACCTCGATCTCGGTATCTTCCGAAAGATCCCGATTCGAGAACGGGTGACTTTGGAACTCCGCTTCGAAGCCGCCAACTTTTCGAACACGCCGCATTTCAACAACCCGAACGCCAACGTCAACGGCGGGAACTTCATGCAAGTGACGAGCGCGCTGGCCGATCAGCGTCAGCTCCGATTCACGCTACGCGCGGCCTGGTAATAGAAACTTTACCGATGCGTGTGGCGGAACCAGCCTACGGCGGAAAAATGCACGGGTGTGGAGGAGAATTCAAGCCGCGGGCTGAAAGAAACGGGGCGTGACCGAAACCGCGGCGAATGCCGGTCCATGTTTCGAATGGTCCCGCTGAAGCACAGGCCGGGGAAGGAAGCTTGGTTTGTCTCGCCGATTCGTGGTTCGTCAACGCCTTCCCGCGGTGACCGCAGGCCGCCGTGACTGAAATGGTGCGCGTGAACGCACCCCGCCGCCTGGTTCGGTGATCCATTTCATGCCGCGGCGAAGATGGCGAAGATAACGATGGACGTGACAACGGACGGAATACGGGCTATCGCGCAGGAATCGTTACCGGATGCTTTTCGTCAGGCTTCGAGTCACACCGCCGTTGAGGCAGGAGCCGAAGAACGCAACACATCGGTCCCGCATAAGGATCACCGCCGCGGCACCCGTCGACGCGGACGCCGGAACGATGAGATCGACATGGCAGACGCCGACGAGTCCAGGAGCCAGGCCGAGGAAAGTCGGCGTTGACTCCGCACCGTTGAAAGCGACGGTGTAGCGGTCCCACTCGGCATCGGTTCCGCGGTCGGCTTTTCGGAACCTTCGGAAGAGGAGCCAGGCGCGCGATTTCTCCGGTGGACACCGGCGGCTCAGCGGCTGGCAGCCCGGTCATGTAACCGATCACGAATTTACCGGCGCGGGCGGGGTTGTCGATCGTAACAACTGAATAGTCGGCCGCGCGTTGGAAAATGCCTGCACCGTCCGCGAATCGGAAGAAATCGCCCGGTGTTGTCCGTAGACTTGCGCGGGCCAACCGGTTCCTTCAATGGATACGACTTGAACCGTCGCAAACTGCCCTTCCGGGGACGATGCCAAGATCGGCGCGGGCGCCCCGCCCACCGATACACGAAAATCGCCGAGCTCGAACGGAAGACGTGTGCCGGATGCAGCTGATAGGCTCTTGAGATGCGTAAGGCCAGTGCAGAAGATGGCTGCGATCGATCCCTTCGCCGGCGACTGGCCTGGCGCGAGGCACGCAGGAGTCAGGATCATGCACCACGCTGTTCCGGTTCTCGAAGGCTTCACGCAAACCTCCGATGCACGGCAACGGCCATTCTCCCAAATATGGCGAATCGCCAGACTGCTTTCGTATGGTCGTGGCGTAGCGACCCCGCCGCCAAAACACCCGTACAGCCTTTGCGACTACCGGGTCCCCTGTCGCCCGATGTTCCCGTCAGAAAATCACCTTGAGCCCGAACTGCACAATCCGAGGACTCGTGGCGCCGGTGATTTGTCCGAACAGCGGACTCGTCACGGTGGTATTCGGTGCACCGAGGTTGGGGTGATTCAGCACGTTGAACAGCTCTGCCCGGAACTGAATCCTGACGCGCTCCCAAATGCCGAACTCCTTGAAGGCCGAATAGTCGATATTCCAAAGGCCCGGCGCGCGAAGCTGATTTCTGCGGCCGGTCCCGATGGTTCCGACCGCATTCACCCTGAAAGCGGCCGTATTGAAGTTCCGCAGGATCCGCTCCGATTTTGGGCGGTCGATCGCCAGCCGCCAGTCTACGCCCGTCAGGTCGGCGAAGTTCCCGCCGACGCCCATCAGCGCGTTGTCCACACCGCTGAAAATCGTCATCGGGACTCCGGACTGTGTCGTAAAGATGTAATTGCTCTGCCACCCGCCAAGAATGCTCCGCATCAGGAGACCGCGGTTCTTGAGAGCCGGGAGCTGCCAGATTCCGGAGACCACTAGCCGCTGGGGAATATCGAAATCCGACCGCCCGCGGTTATCCTCATAGTTGAAGGGATTCGGCCCGAGCGTGTTGCCTTCGACCGAGCCATACGAACTGATGTCGCTCGACTTCGAAACCGTGTAGTTCGCGAGCACCGTGACTCCGCGCGAGAAGCGCTGCTGGAACGTAAACTGAGCGGAATGATATTTGGACCAGCCCACCGATTTGCCCAACTGGATCCCTCCGATCGGCTGGTATAAGCGCCGGGCGTTTAGATTCGCCGCCGTAGCGCCAGGGCCGTAGATGCCGGGATTCACCTCGGGGGAATTCAACAGATGCGTGCCTTTCGACCCCACATAGGCGCCGCGCAGGAGCATGTCGGGGCGGAGTTGATGCTCGATGACGAAGTTCCAGTTTTGCATATATCCGGTGCCCATCTGTCTGCTGGGCACGGCGTAGGTGACGTTGGGCGCGAAGACGAAATCCTTTGTTGCGCTTTGCGCGGAAGGATCGAGAACGGGGTCGTTTCCGTAGACATTCGAGAAGCTTGCAGGGGCCGTCAGAATGATCTGACGGATGAACGGCGCGGCGCTGGCGCTGCGGTTGTTGAAAATGCCGGGGTTGCGATCGTAGAAGATTCCGTAGGCGGACCTCAAGACCGTCTTGGGCATGACCTGGAACGCCAGTCCTACACGGGGCGCCAAGAGGCCCCATTCGGTGGGGACGATCCTGTCCTCGTATCCGGGGTCGCCCTGGAACAGGAGGCCCCGGAATGCGTTCGGGAACGCCACCGACTGCTGTCCGGGAACGAACGTCACTCGCTTTCCGCGTGCTTCACTGAAATCGAAGCTCGGTTCCCAACGCATACCCAGATTCATGGTCAGCTTCCGGGTCAGCCGGACGTCATCCTGCACATACAACGTGAAGAGGTGCGAGTACAGATCCTCACTCCAGGCCGACTGCTGCTGCCACGTATTCGGCTTACCGAGGAGAAACTCCCCAAACGAGTTTCCGGCATTCGATTTTCCGGCGTCGCTGAGGATGAGTCCACTGAACGATGCGGTACCGCCCGTCAGAAAAAAGGAACTCTTGTCGAGGAGGTGACGCTTGAAGTTGAATCCGAATTTCAGGCTCTGCTTCCCGCGGGTGTAGCTGAGATTATCGGCCAGCTCGTAGGCGTTTTGATGATTTTCATAGCCGAGACCCAGGCTGATGCCCGACCAGTTCGAGATCGAGAGATCCATGGTGGGGAAGTTCGGTACGGTTTTCACATTGGCGCCCAAACTCTGGTAGTTGGTGCTCAAGCTGGCTGGCGGCGTGGCCGTGGGCGTCGACCTATTGTAGGTGACGTTGAACTGATTCAGGAGGCGTGAAGAGAAAACATAGGTGTGACCTGAATTATGCACACCAACGCACACTATCAGCGTCCCGAGCGCTGGTTCTGTTCGGCTGATGCAGTTCGTGGCTGAGTAAGTCAATTCAGTTTTCGCTGTCCCCATTCCCTCCCGAGTGTCCGTTCCCGCCCAGCCTCGCGCCGAAG